>JALWYU010000101.1 GCA_026992635.1 Bacteroidota bacterium
ATGCCTGCAACCACCACAACTCCCTGCCCTCCAGCCACTTGCGCCCCGCCCGCCACCCCGCTCACTCCCCAATCCACTGCCGAACATATCCCTCAGGGGGGCGAAACATCTTCGCAGGCACCTCGGTCCGACTGACCGACACCACTTCCAGTACAATTGTTTGACCCATGTGGCGGGTTTCCGTCCGGATCGGTTCGCCAAATTGTCGTGCTAGGCGTTCTAAGTAGGCAAAGGTTGCCTGGAGCAGCGTTTGAATCCGTTGGGCTTCTGCAGGGAGCAGTTCTTCAAAAAGGGCTTGGCCCGTACCAGTGTGCATGCTCCGCATCAGGATTTGGCGGACAAGCTCCCGGTACTGGTGCATAGCCTGGAGGAGTGCATTCCATTCTCGCGTGCGCCACTCGTCAACTTCGGCAGAAACGGCTTCCATCAGGTTCATGCGTGTGTGGAGGCGTCGGGTTTGGTATCCGCGAATTGTGCGAGTTTCTTTTTGGGGCTGGGTAATGCTGGTATCTAAGTAACAGTCGTTTTCGTCGCATCGGATGTACACGCCGAGAATTGCCATAGTCAGGAGAAGGGGAGTGGTCTCTATGTATTGTTGTGCCTGAGGGAGGATTTGCCAGAGAACAGCCGAGTCAGCCACGAGTGCTAAAATGGTGATGGATTCGTTTTCTTCTATGCGGATTGCGTCCTCGGCAATGTAGATGGTTTTGGTGGTCTGGTTTTGTTTGGCACCGTCTTCGGTGAGGATGTAACTGGTTTGCTGGATTTTCCATACGCTTCTTGTTTGTGCTGATAGGTTTTGGTGGAGTGTGCTGAATATGACCAGCAGACTGAGGGCACGAATGATGTGGCTTGTCATGGTTTTCGGATTTGTTAAATAAGGTAAATTGGGTTAGGGGGAAATTTTTTGCTACCAGTAACGCAGGTTTGTGCGGAACGCTGTGGAGTTGCCTGCTTCGTCCTGGACAATCAAAATGATGGAGTACCATTGTCCAGGGTGAAGCTCAGGCGTGAGCCACAGCCAGACTTTTCCTGAAGGTTTCCATTCTACGGGGTACCATGTTCCGTTGACGTAGGCGGTGACATTGCGTATGGTGTGGAGGTTATCCTGGACGTGTACAATCCAGCGGTCGGTAAGGGTGATGTCTAAGGAGTCGGGCAGGCGGAGTATAGGCGGTGTATAGTCAATTACTAAGGCGTAGGTGCCGGGCGTGCGAATTCTGCCTGACCACAAGCTGTCTGTCAAAGTACCTGCAGTGTAGGCTTTCCACTGGCCTTGCGCGTTACTCTGTCGGCGAATCAGGACAGTCAGTCCTGTCGCACCTGTTGTGTCGGACAGCCCTTTTTGTAAAGAATAGACCAGCTGGAGTGGTCGTGTAAACGAAGCGTAAGGGAAGTCTTCAATTGTAAGGCAGGCAAGGAGACGTGTGCCAGAAGGGACAGTCAGCGAGCAACTTGTCACTGTCAGGGGCAGGGGTTCAGGTATACCACCCGAAAGGATGACTGTCCACTGGGCTATGTGCAGGGTGTCGGGCAGAGTGTTGGGTGTGCGCCAGGATGAAGGGATGGGTTTTGCGGGATCAGTGCCCCAGCGAATCCGGAAGGGAAACTGCCGACAGTTCCCGAACATATCGCATAGCACCAGTGTGTA
Source organism: Bacteroidota bacterium (assembly GCA_026992635.1). Lineage (GTDB taxonomy): Bacteria > Bacteroidota > Bacteroidia > JAADEI01 > JAADEI01 > JALWYU01. The sequence goes on from JALWYU010000101.1 coordinate 1,652, forward strand.
ACGTGTTCGGTTTTTGCCATTGGCAGGGTAGAGGAGACCGCCCTGGCGGTTCTGGCGGATGCCTGGATGGCGCGTCCCCATTGGAAAGCCAACACGTAACCAGCGTTGTCCACGCCACCGGAGATACGTTGCCATGCGCAATGTGGAATCGTACTGGAAGTAGTCGGGTTGCCACCAGAATATCGTGTCTTCGTCTTGAAGAAGCAACCAGGCGTAGGGCAGGTGTGTGTAATCGTCAGGATGCCGGTCTCCACCGTGAAACCACAGAAATGCATAGCGCCAGCGCAACCGAATTTCTGTAGCCTGTGCCGGAACAATGTAAGGTTTTGCAGACCAGTCGGGCACCCACACTGTGTCGCCATTTGCCCGAACCCAATATCGGGCAGGCAGAAAAATGAGTTTGTAGAGGCGGGGAGGAAGAGAGTCCAGCACACGACAGGGAAACACCTGGTGTGGTGCAACGGGTTTGAGCCAGCCCCGACGCACCTCTAAGTGCAGATGGGGACCGGTAGAAATCCCTGTGTTCCCGGAAAAGCCAATAATTTCACCTGCTTTAACCGGGATCCAGGCTGAGCGTGGCAGGAGCCAGCCCACCCGATTCTTCTGATGTTTTTTCTGGTATTGTCGGAGGCGCTTTTCTATGTGCCAGGCAAACCGCAAAAGATGTGCATACACGGCAATAGAGCCATCGGCATGGCGAATGAACAGAGCACGCCCATAGCCAGAGGGACCTACGCGAATCCGGACAATGTATCCATCACGGACTGCCCGGATAATATCGCCGACGCGCCGACGTGTACTGAAGTCCCATCCACAATGGAAATGCGTTCCACGTACTTCACCAAAACTGGCAGTGAGTTTTAAGGGCTGGGCATACTCTAAGGGGGAAACAGCACATTGAATTCGTATGCCTGAGGCAGCCGGCACTCGCTCAGTTGTGCGGGCAGATATGTCTGTCAGACTATCTGCTACGACTGGTTGGACTGGCGCTTCTTTGGAGGGCTTCTGGTTGACAGTGGGCAATCCCCAGCCCAATAACAGAACACCTATAGCAAGTATGCATCCTCCGGTCCAGCGATAGGATTGTCCAGTCCAGTGCATTGTTGGGTTCAGTGCATCGGTCAGGATTCGGGTGTGGTGGCTAAGATCATTTTGACGCCAGCCTGCCTGCCCACATCCAGCACCTGAACTAAGCGTTCTACCTGGACGCGCCGGTCAGCGCGAATGACCACGACGGGTGGGTCGTCCGGCGGAAATTGGTTGCGTGCCTCGTTCAGTGCTTGCGGGAGCTGCTCCAGTTCAATGGGTTGTCCTTCCCAGAACAATGCGCCGTCAGCACGAATCGCAATTCGGAAGTGCTGGGGCGTGATCACCTGCCCCTTAGCACGGGGTAAGAGCAGGCGAACCGCCGTCGGCGCAACGAACGACGACGTCAGCATGAAAAAAATCAGCAACAGAAACACCATATCAGTTAATGAAGCAAGGCTGAACTCGGCTTTGACGCGGTGCCGACTCCGAAAATCCATGAACCGGGCTATTCAACCTTCATGGCTTCTGCGGCTCAAGGAAGCTGCCCTGTTTGGCATTGGATATCCTTGCCAGGCTCGGTCCACTGAATGAGGCAATATTCTCTGTTGGAAAGGGGTTTCCAGATCTTGCGTTCTTCTTCCCAGGGTGGGACCTCCGAGGCAATTTTGCAGGCGTGTTTTTCTTCGGCATAATAGAGCGTGTAGTAATTGGAGTAGTCTTCGGGAGCGTCATTGGGCAAGTAGCGCAGTGCCAGGAGCCAGTGTTCTGTTAACCACAACGAAGTCAACGACGTAAATGAGATGCCGCTCCCTTGAACCCATTGGGTAATTCGCCTCAATATGGCGTTGGGATCTGCCACCTGTTCGCGTTGCACGCTGTTCCCCAGGACCTCTTCTATCCAGCGCTGCGTATCTGTTTGATTGTCATGCAGGTCTCCGTATCTGACAGAACCATTATGGACCACTGCCAGAAATACCCCCTGGTCATCTTTCAACACAATGGGGTGGGCATGGTCGCGCCCCACTTTACTTTTATCCGTTGCCCGACGTGTATGAAAAATACCGGCGTAGCCACGCAGGTCCATTGCCTGCATCCAGAACTGGGGGTCGTACCACTCGTCTTTGCCACGCCGGTCTATGCGAAAGTCCTTGCCCGTATAGATAGCATAGCCAATGCCATCGCCATGGCGCAACTCGCCTTCTGGTGGCTCTTGTGCTTTGGGCGGGAGCTTCCCTTCTCTGGCTAAGTACCGCGTCAGACAAAGCGCCTCTACAAAGAACAGAGGCTCCTTTTCTTTGTGAACCCATCCCACGATTCGGCACATGGCTCCAGGTTTTGCTTACCCGTTAACTTGTTGGATTGAGATGTTTTGGAATTTACGAGGAAACGGAAGGGGGTGGTGCATGGGGTGGAGACCCTGCTGCCGGTGTTGAGGACATGCCTATGGGCGCACCGGTGGACTGACTCACCGCCGTACCGCCAGGGGTGCTGCTGCCAAAGGGGGTGGTGCCGGCAGGCTCCTGCAGCATGTCCAGGAAATCCACGGCGGTCACCTCCATCTGGTAAACAATGTGTTCAATTCGGACGACCAGATAATTGTACGCGACATAAGCGACGATACCGATGGCTAAGCCCGCCGCAGTCGTGATCAGTGCTTCGTAGATTCCTCCTGCCAGCATAGAAGGATCTACACGTTGCCCTGCCACGTGCAACTTGTGAAAAGCACGGATCATTCCGGTTACTGTACCCAGGAAACCCAGCATGGGTGCGGCGCCGGAGATGGTCGCCAGTCCTGCCAGATTCTTTTCCAGGCGTGCCACTTCCAGCTTGCCGGCATTTTCAATTGCTACCTCAATGTTTTTCAGTGATTTACCAAGGCGCGCCAATCCCTTTTCCAGGATCCGGGCAATGGGTGAAGAGTGGTTGCGGCACAGGGTGAGCGCCCCTTCTATGTTGCCCTGGTAAATGAGATCGCGAATGTTGGCGAAGAAGGAAGGGTCTGTCTTGGATGCCCGGCGAATCACTATCCACCGTTCAATGAATAGATAGATTGCCAGAAGCGAGAGCGCTGCTAAGGGGATCATGACCCATCCCCCCTTCAGGAGCAACTCCCATAGCTGGATGCCTTCGGCAGCCCCCGTCTGAACGGCAACGGTATCGGGCATGACCTCCTTGTTTTCTGTTTTTGTGTTTGAAACGGAACTGGATGCTAATTTTGTGTCCAGGCTGGCAAAGGAATTTCAAAGGGCAGGATCTCCTGACCCACGTAAGGGTGCAGAACGGAGGGCAGGCGAATTCCTTCTGGCGTGTAGTTGTTCTCTATCAGTGCTGCCATCAGGCGGGCAAGCGCTAAGGCACTTCCATTCAGTGTGTGGGGGTGATAGTAGTGTTTGCCCGTGCGCACGCGCAGGTTCATACGTCGCGCCTGAAACGCCTCAAAATTGGAAATAGAACTGACTTCCAGCCAGCGATCCTGACCCACGGCATACACCTCCATATCGTAGGTTTTGGCAGAGGCAAAGCCCAGCTCACCTCCACAGAGCAACACACGCCGATGCGGCAACTCCAGCTTTTCCAGCAATCCGTGAACATACGTGCACATGCGTTCCAGCTCTGCATACGATTCGTCGGGATGAACAATGTGGACGATTTCCACTTTGTCAAACTGATGGACGCGGTTTAAGCCCCGGGTGAGCTGTCCCCAGCTCCCGGCTTCCCGCCGATAGCAGGGCGTGTACGAAACCATCCGGATTGGCAGGTCCTCCTCCTGAAGGATGCATTCCCGAAACAGGTTGGTGACTGGCACTTCTGCCGTGGGGATCAAATAAAGTTCGTCCTCTTCAATGTAGTACATTTGCCGGTCTTTGTCCGGTAATTGACCGGTGCCAAAACCTGTGTCGGCATTCACTAAGTGTGGCGGACTCACTTCTACATAGCCAGTACGAACCGCTTCGTCTAAGAAGAACTGAATCAATGCGCGCTGGAGGCGGGCGCCCCACCCCGTGAGCACGTAAAAGCCACTGCCCGCCAGTTTTGCACCCCACCGGAAATGAATCAGCCCATGCTTTTGTGCGATTTCCCAGTGGGGCAGGCGGACAGGGGGCTCAGGCAGCGAACCCCACGTTTCTATCACCTGATTGGCAGATTCATCGGTGCCTGGCGGGACCGATTCATGGGGACAGTTGGGAATTGTCGCCAAGGCGTTGTGCCAGTCCGCCTGAACCGCTTCCAGCGCTTTTTCTTTTTCACGCAGTGTGGTTTTTAACTGTTGCAGTTCGGTGAGGAGGGCTTCCGCTTGCTGTGCATTCCCTGAGCGGCGCAATTCACCTAGGCGTCGCGATAAGGTGTTTTGTCGCGCACGCAATGCATCTACTTCTTGCTGGAGGTGTCGGCGTTGTTCGTCCAGTGTGAGGATTCGGTCAATCAATTCTTGCGCCTGGCTGGTATCAGTGAAACGCCGGCTTAGCCGGTCAATCGCTTCATCTCTGTGGGTGCGTAGCCACCGGATATCCAGCATCGGCTTAAATGGTTTTGCGGTTTGTGCCCGGCTTCTCTCTTACAACATAAATACGAGCCAGGAAGTGCCCACAATCCAGTTGGTGAATTTTCTCAAATGCCTTAACTTGTGAAAAGACGGGCAGGAAAATTTTGGTGGGCAATGGCATGAAAATTGCATAAGCCTTCGTGGGGAAGCAGAGAAAATCCAGGACAAATGGTTGGGATAAGACAGTGTGTGGTACGGCGAAAGTTTTCAGGTAAGTTGCTTGCGCTCGTGGTGGCAGCGTTCATTCTTTTGAGTATGGTCAGTCAGTGGCATTATGCTCAGGGTCAGGGACCCCTTGCACCTTTTGCCTTTGCTTCGGAGACGGTTTTGGTGGAATTGACCACGTACCAGAATGTGGTATTTGTGGAGAATTACGTTCGCAATCAGGCTTCGCAACGCGGGATTTTGCGCTGGCGTGTGGTAGGACAGAGTTTACCACCAGGATGGGATACCTATGTTTGCGATTGTGCAGATTGTTTTGGATCGGGCGTCCTGACCGACACCACTTACATTGCACTGGGAGACAGCTGTCCGTTGAAAGTGGCGTTTATGCTCCCTGACCCGGGTAATGTCTCGCCTGCCATTGCGCAGGTTCAGATGGTGATTTTTGATCCTGCAGATAGTTCAGGTACGATGCAGCAAGCCGTTTATCAGGTGCGCTATCAGGGTGTTACCAGTGTACGCACAGCGGAGGTTGCCACCTCTCCTGCAATGTATGAAGTGCGTGTCCAGTCTGACCATCTCGTTGTCTGGAACCAGAGTAATGAGCCCGTACGTGTCGCCCTGTTTGATATTCTTGGCAATGAGATTTTGGCGGTGTGGGTCGCGCCACGCACCCAAACGGTTGTGCCTCACCAGGTTGCACCGGGCAGGCTGGTATGGATCGTTCTTCAGAGTGCGGGCACAAACAGGCGGTACATTCAGAAGGTTCGTGTTCCCCGGTAAGAGTGGGCAGACAAGGACGCACAGTGCGGTCCTGGAAAATGCTTGTGGGAATATGGACAGGCAAATGGCTGGCGCTGGAGGTTCGCCACCAACAAAGAAATTCCGGTTTTACTTTCCGGGTGGTCGGGAACTTACCTCAGCCATTCAGCGCCAGATCGCCCAGTATTTGCAAGAGGCACTGGCAGGGTGGACCGACCATAATGAACCCATTCAATGGGAGGTCACGTTCCCCTGGAATAAACTGGTATGCATAGAGGCGTGGAAAGCCTCGGGTACGCGAATAGATGGGTGTGCGCAGGATGTTCTCTTTCGGGTCATGCGGGAGCTGGCTGGGCGCCTTCACCTTCCTTTGCTGGATTTTTCGCAAATTCTGGTTGTTGAGGGAGGGGAAGCCCGCTTTTTTCCGGGGCGTGCCGCATTGAAGGCTGCCTGGAAGAAGGGGGAGCTCACGCCGGATGCCCGGGTTTTCCTCTATGGGGAAGAGGGGCGAACCGTTCCGGTGGCTTCACTCTTTTTCCTTCAGGATCGGGAAGGCGGCGTAGAGGAAGTGGCAGAGGCGGAGAAAGGGATAGATGCAGTAGCCTGAGTCAGCCGGGCACGCAACAGTGGAATACCAATTTGGCAGCAGGCACAGCGAAGATGTGCACAGTAGTGTTCCAGCAGGTGTAGGATGCCCTGGCTTTCTAAGGCGGTAGCGGGCAGCCAGCCCGCCAAACGTTTCCACTGGCGGACGTACCGATTGTCTTCGGCAGGGAGAAGTTCCAGTCCCTGAATGGCTTTTTCTCTAAGCTGGGATTGGCGCATGACTTCACCATATGTGTACAGGACAGGGATCAGTGCATTGATGAGCAGGTGCCTGTGAAACATTTCCCCGGGTGGCGGTACAGAAGCCACCACAGTTGTGTTCAGCAATTCTGAGAGGTAATGGTGTACTTCTTTCCAGGAAAATGCCAGCAATAGTTTCCACAGGGCTGGCAGGGCTTGCAGTACGGGGATGACCTGGATGAGCCGGCGTACAGGATGATGACCAGGACGAATCCTGCCTGTACGCCATCGCCACGCAATGGGTTGTAATTGATGTTTTTGGCGGAGGTAACTCCATTCCGCAAGCAGAGACCGGGGTAATTGCCAGTGCGCCATCACTTCATAGTGGAGAAAGCCGGCGACGCCCAGCAGAAGTACGGTGAACTGAGTGGGTTGATTGAGGTATCGGGCTAAAATTTGCCACCTGAGCGCTTCCCCTACCTGTTGCATACCTATTGAGTTTGTGGGGGCGCCCGCGGCATACAGGACTCGTTCTTTGAGAAGGTCCAGCCACTGCCCTTCCCAGGCTTGGAGTCGCGTCCGGAGAAGCGTTGCGCGATGTGTTAGCCGTGCAATTCCGCAATGGATAAGCCAGTTGGTAATGGGCAGGCGGCGACTGGTGGATAGATCCGGCTGGCAGGGAAAGCCTCCCTGGGTGCGCGCATGGGAGCCATGCCACTGGCGAAGGTGTGCCCAGACCGAAGGATTCACCTGCTTCACCAGCTCAATAACGGGCATCTGGAAACGATCTACCGAAACATCCATCTGATAGACGACGTGCAAAATCACCGATTGATACAGTGTGTGGTTGGTATGGTGATGGCGAAACCAATCGGAAGCACGCACATGAAATTCCACGTCGCCCACCCACAGGAGGTTGCCTACACGAATGCGTGCTTCTAAGAAGTCAGGTCCTTCCTGGTGCCAGTTGGGCTTACCGGACTCCAGAATCAGAACAGGGTTTCCATCAATTGTGTAAAGGGGGACGGGAAGAAGGCGCTCGCTCCAGAGCAGATACATCCATTCTTCGCGAATCGGCTCGTCCACCACGGGTCGCCGGCGATTTGAATGTGTATAGTGGGTGCGGAAAGAGTTAGCCGCCTTTACTTTGGGCTTCGGATGAGGAATGCAAAAGTTGCTGGAGAGATGCCCAGCGTGGATCCACTTCTTCCTCCATATTGGACGAAGGCGTATCCACCGCGTCAACCTGATGGTGATTGAGGATTTCCAGGACTTCCCGATTGCATGCCTGTGGATCGGGATGTGTGATCTGCATAGGCAGTTCCAGCAAAATGTAGTCATAGAAATCCTGCGCCAGGTACAGCGTGGTAATTCCTGGAGGGACGAGCATCAGTTCCTGGTCTCGTTCTATTTGTTTGACTTTGGGAGTGAATTTGACAATCAGACGCTTTTCACTTTGGATGGGATAGTGAAAGGGTTCCAGGCAGCGGTCGCAGACCACTTCCACCCATCCGTCCATCCGGATCGTGAGATGAAGCATTTCGCTATGGCGATCCGCCGTAACCTTCAACACAACGTGGCCTTGTCGGATCGGAGAAAAGGGCAAATAGGAAAAAAACTCATTATCCACTACAAAGCGGAAATGATGGATACCCGGCCCCAGCCCTTCCGGATTGATTGCATAGGTCCGGAAAAACGGTTCTTCCAGGAAAGGATTGTCTTTGGCGGACATGGATAAGGGGTTTCAACCACCTCCCGCGGCAATCCAGAGGGAAACGAAAGCAAAAGACAAACGGAAAGATCCGCCTTTCTCGTATCGGCAATTTCCTCAACTTCTGGTTGGGTTGGTGAATTACGGGGTTATGAGTTAGGAGAGCGGATCATTGCCAGGAACTCCTCACGAGTTGCCAGATCCTGAAATACGCCGGTGAAAGCGGAGGTGATGGCAACTGAGTTTTGTTTTTCCACGCCCCGCATCATCATACACAGGTGCTGGGCTTCAATGACGACGGCAACCCCCTTGGGCTGTAATACTTCATGGATGCAGTCGCGGATTTGTATGGTCAGTCGTTCCTGGACCTGGAGGCGCCGGGCGAATACGTCCACGACGCGTGCCAGTTTACTCAAGCCCACGATGCGCCGGTCCGGAATATAGGCGACGTGTGCTTTCCCAAAGAAGGGCAGGAGATGATGCTCGCACAGTGAGTACACTTCAATGTTTTTTACCACAACCATTTCACTGTGGGGCTCTTCAAAGAGGGCGGATGCCAGGATCTGGTAAGGATCCTGGTGGTAGCCGCGGGTGAGGAAGAGCCAGGCACGGGCGACGCGTTCCGGTGTTCGGCGCAATCCTTCGCGGGTGGGGTCCTCGTCAATTCCTTTCAGTATGAGTTCGCATGCCTGTTTTAACAGTTCCTTATCGGGCATTGTGATGTGGATTTTATGGATGGGTAGATAGTTGGGTAACGCGTGCGGCTTGCTGTTGGGGGCGTGTATGCCATGCCCAGCGCACTTGAAGTACGTACTGGCGGGGTGGACCTACATTGCCGGGCAGGACGATATACAGGCGATTGGTCAGGTTGTAGACCCAGAAGGCGAGGGTGACCGCTCGCCAGCGCACTTGCAAATAGGCGTTCCATTGTTCCCGGTGGAAAGGAAACATTCTGTAAACCGTCAGAAAATCCGGGATCAGCAGGACGAAGATCGGGTCTATGCGCAGGAGCGGTGATTGGTACTGGTACTGGATGCCTGCGGAGAACAGGCGCCATTTCCACGCAAGTTGTGTGCGGATCAGTGTGCGAAATCGGTATTTCAGGTAGGGGTTGAGGAAGGTGTCGGTGGTGGCGGCGTTGGGGTCGTAGGTCAGGTCGCGGGGATCCACCCACAGGATTCCGCCATAGAGCGAGATCTGGTGGCGTGCGAAGGTGAGTTGCCAGCCGGTTTCGGCTTCGCATCCGGCGATGCGTGCCTGTCCGGTGTTTTCAGCCCGGAAGCCCGCTATCCATTGTCCCTGGACCTGCCAGATGCCAAAGGTGTACTCAATCAGGTCCTGGAATTCTGTCCAGAATGCGGAGAGGTCTATAAAGCCCTGAAGGAGGTCCTTCCACTGGAAGATCTGACGGATGCCCAGGTCGGCGGACCACCCGCGTTCTACCTGGATTTCGGGGTTGGGCAGCAGGTAGATGGCGCCAATCTGGTAGGAGGTGAAGCGCTCGGCAACGGTGGGATAGCGGACACCCTCTCCCACAGAGAAGCGCACAAATGTTCCGGGGGCGATCTGTGTATTGACGCCCATGCGGAAGATGGGTTCTTTCAGTGGGGTGAGTGTGTCAATTTGTCGCCAGGGTAGTCGGATCCCGGCAAACACGCGCCAGATTGGGAAGCGCTTAGTGGAGGGTGTATCTTGCTGGCGGTTCGGTTGTGTGGTGTTGTTGGGTCCAAACTCATGGACGAACTGGAGGTAGGGGCTGATGCCGGTTTCCCGGTGGTGTTGCTGGAAGAACTCGGCGGAGTCCACCTGTGCCCACACACCCTGTATACCCACGAAGATTTCGGTTTTGCCAGCGGGGAGTGTCCAGTGGAATTGGCTCTGGTAGTCGGCAAGTCCGGCAAAATGCCGGGCTTGGTTGCGTTCAGCCCAGAAGAGGCGTGCAGCGAGTTTTTGACTGTGTGGTGTGCGTAAGCGCAGGATGCGCCCGTCAATGATAGTTTGGGTGAGCTGGGAAGCGATAAGTGTACCCGGGAAGGGCAGGTAGGCGCTATCCCAGTTTGCCCAGTAGAAGAAGTCGTTTTGGTCGCTTCGTATGTGGTGTGCGGTGAAGGTGGCTTTCCAGGGGGCGTGCCGAAAGGTGATTCGTCCGGATAGGCGCTGGCGCCGGTACTGTTCGCCTGCACGGTAATACTGGTAGTTGGTGGCTTCGGCAAGGAGCCATCCGCCTAAGCGTGCAGATCCGCCTGAGGCAAAGATGCCGCTTTTCCAGAACTGGGGAGGGCGATTGGATTGCCACCATTGCCAGTGGGAATAGGGTTGTGGTGGTTGTCCCCACCATCCGCCGTGGGCAAAGGCTTCTATGTGGATGCCGGGTTTGGGCTCGCGCAGTCGTATGAGGAGGACGCCATCCATTGCGCCGGCACCCCATAGCGTTGAGGAAGCGCCCTTGACCACTTCAATGCGGTCAATGGCGGCTTCGGGAAAGAGGAACCATCGGACGTCGCCGGCTTCGGGTGTCATCAGGGGCAGGTCGTCCAGGACGACCAGGACGCGGCTCCCCACGCCGTACGCCCATCCACTGGTGCCGCGCACGGAGAGCTGGCGCATCGTAACCTGTAAGCCACTGCGCAGTCGGAGGAGTTCTTCGGGCGTCAGAACTGGTTGCGCACGAATTTCTTCTTTTGTGATGACGGAGACGGAGGAGGGAACGGCTTCTACCGGTAGGGCTGTGCGGGTTGCGGAGACGACGACGGGCGACAGGGCGCGGGCGCTTCGGACCAGACATATGCTCAGGATCACAGTATCCTGGCAGGAGACAAAGATAGTGGTGTCTACAGGTTGATAACCCATTGCTTCAACGTGTACGGTGTAGGAGCGTGCGCATGGGATAGTGGGAAGTACGAAGCGTCCATCAATTTGAGAGAAGAAGGAGCGGTTATCCCAGGTGATCTGGGCGAGGATTGGCTTATGTGTTTGGCAGTCTGTGATTTGACCGGTAACGGTGACTGAAGAGCTGGCAAAGAGGGGGGTGCAGATTAGAATACTCAATGTGCTGTACTGAATCAGGATTGTTATGAGGTGGGGTGGGTGCTGATTTGGTGTGGGTTTCATTCGTGGGGTGATTGTGGGCTGGCGTGTTGGTTTTTTAGGCAAAGGGCCTGTCAACAAAGTACAGGATGGGTTAGAAAGTTTTGGGGACGTGCGAATTATTGCAGTTTTCCAGCAGATTGTGAAATTCTGAGGGGGTGATGCAACGGTTGACTCCCTTCCTTGCATCTAAATAAATGGGGGACGGAAAAAGCGGAAGGACGCAAAGCGTACTTGCGTAAAAATGAGGGGATCGTGTGGCGCCAGTTGAAAATTACACGGCGTGCGGTGCCCAAGACTTCTGAGAGTCTTGCCCTGTATCTGAAGGCATTAACGCGTTCGCCGGTTCTGACGCCTGAAGAGGAGGTGGAGCTGATTCGGCGGGCACAGTCTGGCGATCGTCGTGCCTTGGAGAAGGTGATTCACGCCAATTTACGGTTTGTGGTGGCGGTTGCCCGGCAATTTACCGGGTATGGCTTACCCATAGAAGACCTGATCAGTGAAGGGAATATTGGCTTGTTGCGTGCGTTGAAGACGTATGATCCTACGCTGGGGTTCAAGTTCATTTCGTATGCGGTCTGGTGGATTCGTCAGGCGATTGTGGATGCCATTCGGGAATATGGGAATATCACGCGTGTGCCTCAAAATAAGCGGATCAGTCTGCGAAAAATCAACATGCTTCGTCGGCAAATGCTTCAGGAGGAGGAGCGTGAGCCTACTGTTCAGGAGATTGCCCGGGCTTGTCAAACGTCTATTCAGGAGGTGGTGGCGTTTTTGCGTGCGATTCAGGCACCTGTGCCCTTGACCAGTGGGACTGGCGTTCGAAATGGTAGTGCTTCGGGCATTCGTACAGAGGAGGAAGAGCGAACTCTGGAGGAAGTTTTGCCGGATCCGTCGCCACCTATGGAAGAGCAAGTGGAACGTGCATTTTGGGGTCGGATTTTTCGGGAGGCGATACGTCGGCTTTCTCCCCGTGAGCAACGCATCGTAGAAGGTTATTTTGGGTTGAATGGGTGTGGTTTGCCCAAGTCTGTGGAGCAGCTGGCGCAGGAAGAGGGGTGTTCGGTGGAGTGGATTCGGCAGAGCTTGAAGAAAGCCATTCGGAAGCTGGGGCGCATTCTGAAGGAGTGCTGTCAGATGGAGGCGATTTAACAGGTTCAGTCAGGGGGGGGTGAGTACGGCTTGGGTGTTGACTTGTGTGCGCGGGGTATACTTTAAGTTACTGGATGGAGAGTAGTGCGGTTGAGCGTGGGCACGGGACAGGAATGTGAAGTATGTTTTCTCGGTGGGCACGCTGGCTGGTGCGCAATCGGTATATTCTCGCAGTGGTACTTTTACTGGTTACGGTTTGGTGGGGGTGGCACGCGATGCAGGTGGAAGTTGCCTATCGGTTTGCCGCGGTGCTTCCGGAGGATCATCCTTTGCAGCAGGTTCAGGAGACGCTCTACCGGTTATATGGCGATGCCGATAATGTGATTTTCATAGGTACGCAGATTGACTCGCCTTTTCGTCATCCTTCATTTTTGCTGGACTGGTACTGGTTGGGCGAGCAAATTCGGGATATAGAAGGTGTGGAGGGTGTGTTGTCTGCTACGCATTTGCTTGTTCTGAAGAAGGATGAGCGTCATCGTCGGTTTATCGTAGAGCCGATATTGAATGAGCCCCCAGCCACGCGTGAATTACGTGATCAGGTTCTTCGGGAGTTGCGCAATAATCCTCTGGGTAAATGGGTGTACAATGATTCCACGGGGGCATTGTTGATGGGGGTGTTGATTCGGCGGGAGGTTGCAGAGAGTGTTGAGCGTGAGCAGGTACTCAAGCGCATAGAAGAGCTGGTGCATTCGCGGGAGGTTACTTATCGTCAGCCTTTTTACATTTCGGGGATTGTAGCGATTCGTACGGTTGTAGCGCGTACGGTGAAGAGGGAGGCGTCGTTGTTTTTGGGTGTGGCGACGCTGGTGGTGGCAGTCCTGTTGTTTTTGTTGTTTCGGGCGGTTTGGGTGACGGTGATTCCGTTGATTGTGGCGGGGGGTTCGGTGGTGTGGTCGCTGGGTATCCTGCATGCTCTGGGTTATCGGTTGAATTTGCTTACGGGGTTGATTCCCACGATTCTGGTGGTTGTGGTGGTGCCCAATTGTGTGTATTTGATTATGCGGTTTCATCAGGAGTGGCGGAAGCTGGGCAGTCCGGCGTTAGCGTGGTTACGTGCGTTAGAGAAGGTGGGTCAGGCAAGTTTTTTCACGTATTTGACGACGGCAATAGGCTTTGGCGTGTTCATTGTTGTGGGCAGTGGGATTTTGTACTCGTTTGGTGTGGTTGCCAGTTTAAGTATGCTTTCGGCTTATGTTTTGACGGTTGTGCTGGTTCCGGTGTTGATGGGTGTGCATCGTCATCCGCAGAATCTGGCGTATATTCGTGAGGGTTGGATTATCCGGTTGTTGAATGCGTTACTGTTGTTGACGTTGCGTGCGCCGGTTCGGGTTTTTCTGGTGTTTGGTTTAGCGGTTGTGCTTTTGGGGTTGGCGGCGACGCGTTTGCGCGTAACGGGGTATTTACAGGAGGAGTTGCCAGGCTCAGCCTGGAAGCAAAGTTTGTTATTCTTTGAGGAGAATTTTGGCGGGGTGTTGCCAGTAGAGTTGCTGGTTCGTACGCCTGAGGGCAGGCTGTTTACGCTGGCTACGTTACATCGTTTGGATTCGCTGGTTCGCTCCTTAGAGGGGATTCCGGGTTTATCGCGAGGGGTTTCGCTGGCGGACATTGTCAAGTACATTGTGTATGCGTTTCATGGTCGGCGTCCTGATGCGTTTCGGTTGCCCACGCCTATGGAGCGTTCGTTTTTGGCTTCGTATTTGCGTGGTACGGAGCGCTCGCGATTTTTGCAGCGGTTTGTGGACTCGTCGCGCACGTACACGCGTGTGCTTTTTCGGATGAAGGATGTGGGCTTACCCCGGTATATGGAGATTCGTCCGGCGATAGATAGTGTTCTGGCACGGTTTCGGTCTGCGGAGTTTGAGGTGTGGGTAGCGGGTCGGGGAATTCTCTTTGAGGAGAGCAATCGGTATTTGCTGTACAATTTGGGGTGGTCAATAAGCTTGGCGCTGGTGTTGATTATTGGTGCGGTGGGCTGGCTGTTTCGTTCTGTCCGGTTTATTGTGTTTGCGGCTGTGGTGAATTTGGTGCCGCTGGTTGGGATTGCGGGTCTGATGAGTTTGCTGTCGGTTCCGCTGAAGCCATCTACAATTCTGATTTTCAGCGTTGTGTTGGGTATTACGGTTGACAGTACGATTCATTTGTTGACGCGTTTTTCGCAGGAGTACCGGCTGACACGTGCGTCGCTTGCCCGCATTCTTTTCATCACGTTTCTGGAGACAGGGCAGTCCGTATTGTTCAATGCGTGGGTGCTGGCACTGGGCTTTGCCACGTTTGCTTTCTCGTCGTTTGATGGGACGCAGGCGATTGGCTTTTTAGTGCCCAGTGCGTTTTTGATGGCGATGCTGGCGAATCTGGTGTTGTTGCCGGCGTTGTTAAGTCGGTTCGTTCCGGCTCGGTAACTTGTTCATGATGTCCGCTCATTGCAAGGGTTCTTTTTAATGGGGGACTCATGCTGGATGGACCCATCATTGAGTGCGTACCCAATTTCAGTGAGGGTCGGAATCGTCAGGTCATAGATGCCATTGCTCGCGAGATTGAGTCGGTGGAAGGGGTGTACTTGCTGGATGTGGACATGGGTTGGGCGACCAATCGGACGGTGGTCACGTTTGCGGGTTCGCCCGAGTCGGTAGTAGAAGCGGCGTTTCGTGCGATTCGTGCTGCCAGTGAACTGATAGATATGCGTGAACATCGGGGTGCGCATCCGCGGATGGGTGCGACCGACGTTTGTCCTTTAGTGCCGGTGGCGAACATTACGATGGAGGAGACGGTTCAATGGGCGGTTCGTCTTGCGGAGCGTGTAGGCAATGAGTTGCGAATACCTGTGTATTTGTATGAGGCGGCGGCGCGTACAGCTGATCGGAAGAGTTTGGCAGTGATTCGTGCTGGGGAGTACGAAGCGTTAAAGCAGAAGCTGTCGGATCCTAAGTGGAAGCCAGATTTTGGACCGGACAAGTGGGATGAACATGTTGCGCGGACTGGGGCAACCGTCATTGGCGCGCGTCCCTTCTTAGTGGCGTACAACATTAACTTGAATACGCGGTCGGTTCGTCGTGCCAATTCGGTGGCGTTTGATTTGCGTGAGCGTGGTCGTCTTTTGCGGAAGGATCATCCTTTGCTGGGTGAGCTGGTTCGGGATATTACAGGAGAGGCGTATCGTCAGCCGGGGTGGTTTCGCGATGTGCGTGGGATTGGCTGGTATATTGATGAGTATGGGTTTGCGCAGGTTTCGCTGAACATTTTGAACATAGACACGTGTCCTGTTCATCTGGTGTTTGAGAAGGCGGAGGAATGTGCGCGTCGTCGGGGTTTACGTGTGACGGGCTCGGAGATTGTTGGACTGGTTCCCAAGAAGGTTCTGGTTGAGGCGGGCAAATACTTTTTGAAGAAGCAGCGGTTGTCGTGGGGTGTGCCTGAGGAGGAGCTGATTCACATTGCGGTGCTTTCGCTGGGTTTGTCGTCTGTTCAGCCGTTTGACCCCCGGAAGAAGGTGATTGAGTATGTTTTGGAGGAGAAGGCGGGCAAGGTGCCCAAGGGGGACAGGCAGAGTGTACGTGCCTGGCTCAATGAGGTGTCTATGGACACGCCGGTTCCGGGCGGCGGAAGTGTTTCTGCGCTTGTAGGGAGTTTAGCGTGTGCGCTAACGGCGATGGTTGCCAATCTTACAGCGAATCAGCGTGGCAGAGAAGAGGAGATGCAACCGGAGTTTGCCCCGCTTGCGGAGCGTGCGCAAAATCTGAAAGATGTGCTGTATCGGCTGGTGGATGAGGATGCCCAAGCGTTTGAAGCGGTGCGCGAAGCCTATCGGAGTAAGGATGCTGAGCGTGTGGAGCGGGCGTTGAAGGGTGCGGTGGAAAGTCCTTTCCGGATGTTGAAAACGATTGTTCAGTTGCTGGATGTTCTGGAGGCGGTGGCGGAAAGGGGTATGGAGAGTGCATTGAGTGATGTGGGTGTAGCGTGTCACTTAGCGCATGCGTGTTCTGAGGGGGCGTGGTTGAATATTCTGATCAATTGTCGGGAGATCGGAGATCGGGCGTGGGTGGAGGGTATGTTGCATGAGGCGGGAGCGTTACGCCAATTGGTGGAAGAAAAGACCCGTGTGCTTGGGCAACGGATAGAAAAGCGTCTTCAGCGTGCATGATGGAGGGGTGGATACGGCTTTGTCCGGTGTCGGCGGTTGGTGAAGGGGATGTACTGGGTTTTACTGTGGGTGGTGAGTCGGTCGTGGTTATGCGGTGGAGGGGCAAGTATCTGGCGTTTCGGGACGTGTGTCCGCATGAGTCGTTGCCAATATCGGAAGGGGGCTGGCTGGAAAACGACTGTCTGGTTTGTCCGTGGCATGGTGCGCGTTTTCGGTTGCCAAAGGGGGAGTGGGTGGATGGACCTCCGTCGGGGGATCTGGATGGGCTGGCGGTGGTGGTTCGTGAAGGTTGGTTGTGGGTTGGTTTGGGTGAAGGGAAGGAGAGATAGGGTTGTTCAAAATGGTGGGGGTTGTGCGTGGGCAGGGAGGTCGTCGTTACTGGCGGATTGGTGAGGTTGCGCGGTTGCTGGATGTGAAGGAAGAGCAGATTCGGTACTGGGAACGGTATTTGTCGGGTGTGCCTGTACGGGTGACGCCTGGTAAGCATCGGTTGTACTCACGGGAAAACATAGAGTTGTTGCGGTTTATGCGGTATCTGGTTGTGGATCGCGGGTATAAGGTGCAGGTTGCGGCGCGGGTTGCTGAGCGCTGGCTGAAAACGCAGGGGTCTGCTGTGGAAATTTTTCGGTATTTGGATGGGGTGGAGTCGGTGTTAAGGGATCTGGCGCGGTTGCTGGGTGGGAGTTCTTTGCAGGAGCAATAGGTGTAGGGATAGAAAAAATTGGAGAGGTTGGTGGGAACTTTTGCAAAAATGAGTTGGTTGTTTCGGGATTGGTGCCTACCTTAGGGAGGAGAAAGCGCGTTGTTTGGGACGGCGTAAATCGGAAGGACATGTTAGGCAGAGGAAAGTGGTTGTATGGGTTGATGGCATGGCTGGTTGGGTGGCAGGTTTCGTGGAGTCAGGGAACGCTCTTGTTTTTTGAAGATTTTGACACGACGGGTGTGAATGGATGTCGTGTGGACTCTATTCTTACGGGGTGGGAGATTCGTGATGGCGGATGCGTTGCTGTGGGGAAGTGTGGTGCTTGGTTTACGATGTCGGATTCTATTTGGGTGATTGGTCCGGCTCCGTTTTCGCCATATTTATCAGGGCAGGTTGCGTTTGGCGATTGGTCATCGACATGCGTGTTCTTTGATACGTTGATCACTCCTTACATTAATGCGGCGGGTAACTGGTCAAAAGTAGAGTTGCATGTGAATTACCGGTTTTTGTACTGGGCTACGAACTGGGGGAAGATAGAAGTGCAGGATAGTTTGGGCAACTGGATTATGGTAGATTCGGTGGGTGGTCCAAATAGTGTGGAGGGGCATTTTGTCTTCAACATTACGCCGTATGCACATGATAGTTTGCGGGTTCGCTTTATTTACTACGACAACAATGACTTTGCCTGGTATCTGGATTCCGTTCAGGTGATTGGTTATCCGCCTTATGTGAATCTGTCCGTAGTAGAGAGTCGTATGATGGGCTGTCCGGGCTATGGGGGTGTGCTGGCGGTGATTCAGAGTGTTGGGACGGACACGGCGTACATGACGGGGAATGATACGCTGTGGGTGATTGGCGAGGCAAGTGGGAATGGCTTTCAGATTCGCGATACGGTGATTATTGTAGGCGATACGCTGGCGCCCACCGACACGATGCATGTTCAGTTGCTGGCTGGGATTCCGCATACGGATTCTGTGTTCTGGGTGGTGTACTTGCAGTTTGGTCCGGATACCACTCATGGCGATGATACGCTGTACCGGGTGTTTGACGCTGTGAGCTGGCCGCTGGTTCAGAATTTTGGGAATTTTTCGTGGGGAGATGTGAGTACAGCGTTTCCAGGTTGGGAAGAGCGACGTGGTCCGTGCTGTGATCCGCTGAGTGCGCAACCTATGAATGCGTCCTGGTATTCGGATGAATGGATGAATGTATGGAATTCGCCCAATAAGGCGGCGAAGATCAACCTGTTCAGTGTGGGTAAGCGTGACTGGATTGTGGCGCCGCCTGTGTTTATTACGGATACTTTTGACGAGGCGCGCTTGCGTTTTGCGATAGGTATTTGGGATTTTGCTCTGGATGACCCTATGAAGCTGGGTAGTGATGATAGCGTGGTGTTTGTCTATTCGGGAGATTGTGGATTGACGTGGCACATCATTGCGGTGTTTGACACCAGTAACACGCCGTTGGGTTCTAATCCTGGGGATTCGCTGGTGGTGGATACGGTGCTCCCGATTCAGCAAGGGTTTTTCTGGCTGGCGTTCTGGGGTAGTGAAGGGACGGTGGATGATCCGGAAGACAATGACGTGATGGTGGACAACATCAACATTGAAGCGGTGATTTATGATGCGTCGCTTGATCAGGTGGTTCAGACGCCTGGCGATACAATCGTATGCAGGGGTGCGACGGTTACGGTGAATGCCATTGTTCGCAATGCAGGGAATACGTTATTGGATTCCGTGTTCTGGAAGGTGTCTACGGACTTTGGATTTGTGGATTCGGGGTATTATGTGCTGGGATTAGCGCCGGGTCAGACTATTCAGGTGATGCTGGCGGCGTTCACGATGCCAAATAATCCGACGGTTCAGGTGACGGTGGAGACGCGGGCATATCCCAAAGATCATCGGAGTTTCAACAATGTGGTTACGTACACGCTGTATTTGACTGCGCCGCCTCAGACCAGTTTGATTTTGCCGGATACTGCGATTTTGAATGTGCCGGTAGCGGTAGGGTTGCTCGCCTGGGGTACGCCGTATGATCAGATTTTGTGGAATTTTGGTCCGCACGCAACGCCGCAGGCGGCGACGGGTGCCGGTCCGATTCAGGTGCGCTGGGATACGGTGGGCTGGCAGACTGTAACGATTGCGGTTACGTATTGTGCCAATGCGGATACGCTGGATCTGGTGGACAGCGTATATGTGGACTGGCGTGTTCCGCCTACGGGGCTCAGTGTGCCCTCGGGAAGCGGGGATGTCCAGCTTATGGACATAGGGGGTGGTGTACTTCGGCTGGTTGCCTATGGAACGGCGTTGCGCAGGGTACGGGTTATGGGTGTAGAAGGTCGTGTGGTTCAGGAATATGTTTTGCGGGAGGGGTCGGTTATGCAGGATGTGAATTTGGGTGCGCTTGCAGTGGGTGTGTATCTTGTAGAAGTTGAGACGGTTGACGGTGGATGGTGGCGGTTTCGTGTGGTTCGTCAGTAATTGAAGTTCGGGGAATGGGGGGAGCACATGGGCAAAGGACTCGTTTGTTGCTCCCCCCTTGTTTCTTTCGTTAAGGAAGCCAGAGGTAAGGAAATTGGTAAGTGGCTGGTTTGTGAGACGTGTGGGGAGGAGTAGGGCAGGATTTCTGTGGTGATTGTGGGCGTATGCGGGCGATGAGCCCGTAGAGGGCGGTGGCGAGGGTTCGGATCACAGGCAGAAGTAGTATTTTTCCGAGGAGGCGTATTCCGGGGTGGGTGCTGAGCTGGAGGAGTGTGGCGATTGCGGGGATGCCCTGAAGTTGCTGGGTAATGGTACCCTGGATCAGGCGGTGTTCCTGAATAAGCGCATTGTGTACCTGATAAAGGAGGACGTGCTGGGCGGTGGCTCGTGATTGACGGAGCCAGTGGCTGGTTTCTCCTTGTTGGGGTGCAATAGCGAGGGGTTTGTGGATCTGGAGTCGGGGCAGCTGTCGGACTATCCAGGAACACCATGGACAGGCGCCGTCATACAGGAGGATCCACAGGGTGGGGAAGGTTTGAAGGTTGCCTGGGCGCATGGGCGGTGGACGATTGGGAAGTGGATAGGGGGGTTTTTAGCGGGGTTTGAAGATTGGGATGGTCAGGTGTGTAGTGGGTGTGGGGGGTGTCGTGCTTGGAGTGGGTATCCAGTGGAGGAGGTAGATGCCAGGTGGGAGGTGGGCGATGGAGATGGTGAGGGGTTCGCCATGGGTTGTGCCTGTTTGCAGGATTATGCCGTGGGATGTGGTGAGTAGCCAGGTGGCGGTGATTGTTTGTGGGAAGTAGAGGAGTGTGGGTGCGTTGGCTGGATAGAGCTGGGGTTTGAGTTGGGGTTGACTCGTAAAGGGATCAGGCGATTGGTGTGATGTGCTGAGCAGCAGGTAGGTTTGGACTTCCTGGCGTGTCCCGATGATGGGTCGGAAGAGGATAGCACCGTTGACCTGGCTGGGCAGCCACTGGCTGGCGGCGTAGTACCAGGCGTAGGGTCGTGCGTTGCGGTTTTGGTCTAAGCCGACGAGGAGGGGTTCAGGCGTGGTCTGGATCCAGCCTGCGTAGAACTGTGTGGGGACGGGCACGGGTTCGGGAAACAGGTAGATGCAGAAGAGGGTATCGGGCAGGGAGTCGGGCAAGCAGGGTGTGAGGAAGTCGCGTCGTGCGATCAGGTTCTGGTCTATGGAAGTGCTGAGGTTGGTCCACACAGCGATGGAGAAGAGGAACTGCTGGATGTCGGCGTTATGGGGCACGAACTGGATGGCGATACCCCAGAGTGTGTCAGGGTTGGGGATCTGGTACTGGTAGGCGAAGGCGGTGCCCGCGCCAATGAGTCCGTAGGCGCGTTCGGGGGTTCCGTCGTCGTAGGCGAGCATTCCGGTAAAGTGTTGTGTCCAGGCGAGTGTGTCGTTGTTGTGGTAGAGGTTGCCGCTTCCGGGCTGGATTTCGTACCATACGCGGAAATGGACGGATGTGGTGTTGATGGGGGAGAAGGTGGCGGTGAGGTATTGGAGGTTCATCCAGAGTGTGTCGCGTTGTTGTGGCAGGAGGTTGAAGGCGGCGATGAGTGAGGAGTCCACGCGTTGGCTGGTCGCGGGGTATTCAATGACGAATCGGTAGGAGGTGTTTCGTGTGGCGTTGGACAGGTTCTGGAGGGCGACGAAAAGCGAGTTGTTCCAGAAGTAGGGTGCGAATCGCCAGGGGATGATGGTATATCGGTTGAGCCAGGCGGTGGGCATGTCGGCGATGGCGACGTCCAAGATGGTGGAGTCGGTGCGTGTTCGGTTCTGGTCCAGGTAGATGACGTCCAGGTGCCAGTGGTCGTTGTTTCCGCTGAGTGTGGCGAAGTTGATGAATCGGAACTGGAAGGAATCGTGGAGGAATTGGGTTTGCGTGATGGGGATTAAGACGAGCTGGAAGGGAGTGGCTTGTCCGCCGTAGGCGGTCCATACGGTGATCCATTGGTTGGATGCGGTTCGGAACTGTAGGATGAGTGAGTCCTGGTATGCGGGGATGTCGCCCAGTCCGCCTGCCTGGTAAAAGAACGAGAGGAAGATGGAGTCGGCAGGTTGTTTATTCTGGAGGTTAAAGAGGGGGGAAAGGAGTGTGTCGGCGGGTCCCCAGCTGTTGGGTGTGGGGTTGTAGGGTAGTCCGAGGGCGTTGAGTCCGTCAAGGGTTGCGACGCCCCATGTGGGGCAGTGGTCGGCATAGTGTGTGTTGAAGTAGACGCCGTGGGCGTCCCACAGGGTGTAGGAATAGGAGGGCTGGGAGAAGTCGTCCATGAAGGGGAGTGTGGCGTAGTAGGGTTGTTGTTTATGTTGTTGTGTATGGGTTTGTGTGGATAGGGAGGCGTGTAGTTTTTTTCGGAATGGGTCGTAAGGGAGGGGTTGTGTCCATTCCTGGGCGTGGGTCAGGAGTGTGAGGTGTAGGGATAGAGCGAGTGAGTAGACTGTGGTCAGGAGACGTGGACAGGGCATGCTTCAGCAAAGATTTTTCCCGCGATTGGTTTGTCTGGAGTAACGTTCAGAAGCCGGAAATGGTATCGGGGGAGGGCAGTGTATCTGAAGGGGGGAAGGAGTCTACGTAGAGGTCTATGGGCGTACCGGGTTCAACCCATCTGCCGGGTTCGGGAAATTGTTTGTGGACAAACCATTTGGTGGAGTCGTGGATAGTGAGTTCGTTCATGTGGTGGGCGTGGAGGATGAGTCCGGGTTCTAAGGAGTCGGACTGGATGGTGTGGATTGCCTGTGCGAGTGAGTAGCCTTTGTAGGACGGGATCCGCACAACGGCTCCGGTCCGGACACCTACGACGAGTGTGAGGGCGCTACCTGAAGGGATGGGGGTTTGGGGTGGGATTTTTTTGCCCTTCCAGAGGACGGCAAGGACGATGCTGTCGGAGTGGTAAGGCTGGAACTGGAGGTGGGCAATGGTGAATCCCTGGTGTTTAAGGCGGAGTCGTGCGATGCGCAGGGGCATGTCCAGGATTTCGGGCAGAGGGATGGAGGGCGGGTGCATACGTGAGATCCGCACGTAGATAGGTCTGCCCGGTTTGACGGAGTCTGGCGGTGCGGGGTTTTGTTCCAGGATGCGGGGTGGCTGGTGGATGAGGCTATCCACGTAGAGTGAGTCTATGATGACCAGTTTGAGGTGGAGTGCTTCAATTTGTTGTTGGGCTTGGTTGAGGGTGCGTCCGGTGAGTGGGGGCACGGGAATTGCTACCCCATAGCGTGTGTACCACTTTAGCAGGAAATGGATTGCCAGGAATAGGATAGTGCTGGCGAGGGCGATAAGTAAGAGATGGAGGAATAATGTTTTGAGTGTGCGTGTCATCAGGGGATGAGTTGCTCGGGCTGGAATTCGTGGATTTCCCCGAAGGTTTGCTGGATGGCTTGCATAGGGAGGAGGTTGGGATTGCCGACGAGGGCGTAGGCGCAGGATTGGTTCGCAATGTATTGGTGGAATTGGGTTTGGAACTGTTCTAAGGTGAAGTGGGGCAGTTGTTCATAGAGGTAGTGGTGGGGGTCCTGGTTGATGTGCATGCGGATTTTCCAGTAGTAGACGTGCTCCAAGAGGTCCAGGTTGCGTAGGCGGTGTGTAGCGATTTCCTGCTGGAGCCCTTTGAGGGTGGTCTGGAAGGTGGTGGTTTCCAGTACGGGTTTCCTGAGAATTTGTTCTGCGACCTGGAGGACGTCCAGGACTTTGTCGTATTTGGCGGAGGCGAAGAAGAAGTGGAAGAGGGGCTGGGTAGAGTCGTGGGGGAAGATAAATCCGGAGGAAGTCGCGTAGGCGAGTCCACGCTTTTCGCGGATTTCTTTGAAGGTGATGGAACCCAGTCCCAAGCCATAGTATTCGCGGTAGATGCGTACGAATGGGTAGAGGGAGAGGGAGAAGGGTGCGGACTGACAGAGTCGGAGGACGAGTCCCTGGACCTGGTCAAAGGGTACGAAGTAGAAGCCGGGCTGGGTGGGTTGTGTCTGGAGTTTGTGCTGGTTGGGCAGGGGTTGTGGCGGGATGTTTTCATAGTAGGCTTTCAGCCAGCTGATTATAGTGTCTGGTGGTAGGGGTGCGGTGATGAGGATGTAGTGGTTCCAGTGGAGCAGGTTTCGGATGCCCGCCAAAGCCGTGTCGAGGGATACCTGGTTAAGGGCAGATGATGAGAGGCGCAGTGTATAGGGATTGTGTTTTCCGTAGCGGATATATGCGCTGAGCGCGAAGAGGAGTGCTCTGGGTGATTTACGCTGGTTTTCGCGTTGTTTGATGAGGTCTTTGATGAGGTTGTGGAAGGTTTCGGGTGAGGCGGAGGGCTCGGTAAGAAGGGAATAAAGGAGTTCTAAACCGGTTTGCATCTGGTCTTTGAGTCCGGTGAGTGTGATGGTTGCGCTTTGTGGGTGGATGTGTGCACTGAAGTCCAGGGCGTGTTGAAAGAGTGCTTCCCGGAATTGTCGGGAGGAGAGGTTGGCGGTGCCGGCGTGTTCCATCAGGTTGAA
Organism: Bacteroidota bacterium; assembly: GCA_026992635.1. Lineage (GTDB taxonomy): Bacteria > Bacteroidota > Bacteroidia > JAADEI01 > JAADEI01 > JALWYU01. The sequence continues at coordinate 25,698 of JALWYU010000101.1, forward strand.
CGCGACTTCTAAGGTGGGGTTCTGGACGTAGCCAAAGGGGAAGACCAGTTCAATTCGGAAGATTTCGTTGTCGGTGTTGGGCACGAACCATACGGGGATTTGTCGGGTGGGAGTATTGAGTGTGAGGTACTGGATGTCTATCTGGAAGTTGACGAAGTGGGGAGTAGGTGGTGGGACGTGCATTTGTTTCCACTGGTGGGCGAATTGGGATTCGGCGTGGTTGGGGCTGTTGACGGGTGTGAAGGGTGGTTTGGGCAGGAGCACGCGGTCTTTGGGTTCGCCCTGTCGTTTGTAGACGACGACGTGTCCGGGAAGGAGGTATTCGCGTGCGATGGCGACGACGTCTTCGTAGGTGACGTTCTGGAGGTCCTGGAGGATGTGGAGGAAGTCCTGCCAGGAGATGCCGTGTGCGACGGCTTCAAAGATGGTTTCCACACGCCCTTCGGCGGATTCCCACCGTTCCATGAGGTCTAAGCGGAGGTTCCGGATGGCGGCGGGGATCAGCCATTTGGGGAAGTTACCCTGGGCGAGTCGCTGAACGCTTTTCAGGACGTGCTGGTAGACTTCTTCCAGGGATTGGTTTTCGCGGGGGTAGGCCTGGACCATCCAGAGCCCTCCTTCCACCCATTGCCAGTCGTAGGTTCGGTACTTGAGGACTTTTTGTTCGTGGATGAGGTCCATATCCAGGATTCCGGCAAATTCGTTGGAGAGGACGTACATTGCGACGAGCCAGGGTGCGATTTTGTCTTTCATGCGGTAGGTGGGCGTTCGCCAGGCGACCATCACGTATTCGGGCTGGGGACTCCAGACTTCTCGGACGGGTGTTCCATAGAAGGGTTTGGCAAAGAGGGTTTCAGCGATTTCGGGAGGATTGCCTGTGGGGAGTTGTTCAAACCATTTGGCGAGGATCTGGATGGCGGAATCGGGGTTGATGTCGCCCGATAAGCAGATGGTCATGTTTTTTCCCACGTACCATTTGTGGAAGAAGTCCTGCATTGCGCGGATGGAGGGGTATCGGATGTGTTGTGCGTAGCCGATGACGGGTCGGGCGTAGGGGTGTCCTTTGAAGAGTTCTTCGACGATGGCGTCCCAGACGCGGTAGACGTCCCAGTCCTGGAAGCGCATATTGAATTCCTCAAAGACGGCTTCCAGTTCTAAGTTGAAGAGTCGGGGCACGACCATACGGAGTCGTTCGCTTTCTAAGCGCGCCCATCGTTCCAGTTCGTTGGCGGGGAATTCGCCGTGGTAGGCTGTCCAGTCGTAGATGGTGGTGGCGTTGAGTTTGTCGCCGCCCATTGCGCGGAAGAGCGCTTCGAATTCGCCGGGGATTGCGTACTGGCTTGCCATCTGGTTGATGGAGTCGATCTGGTGGTAGATTTGCTGTCGTTGCTGGTCGGATTGGGCGGTGCGCAGTTGTTCGTAGAGTTCTGCCATTTGTTCCAGGTAAGGTTGCTCGGCTTGCCAGTTTCGTGTACCGAGTCGGTCTGTACCTTTGAACATCATGTGTTCCAGGTAGTGGGCGAGACCGGTGGCGTGGTCGGGTTCGTGTCGTGCGCCGGCGTGGATAATGACTGTGTAGAAGACGCGAGCGGAGGCGGGGTAGGGCGAGATGAGTACGCGGATTCCGTTGGCGAGCTGGTACTGGTGGACGTTCAGTGGGTCGTTGGGGAAGGTTCGTGCCTGATAGGTTTTTGCAGCTGGAGTTGTTGTTGTGGTGGCAGTCATGGTTGTTGTTCGTTTAGCGGTGCATGTCCATAGTGTGCAGATTGGGATGAGGCAGGCGAAGGAAAGGAAGATCAGGGGTAAGGGATGGATGTAGGGGTTGCCTTTGTTAAGGTGGAACATGTCAGTGATGGTTCCCGGTTACGCTTTGGAGCTGGAGGAGTTCGCGGAAGGTCTGGAAGGGGTCTTTTTGGGGTTTGTTGGCGGAGGTGGTTGTTGGTTTTTTTTGGGGGTTTGGTGGCGGTGTGGTGCGTTGAGGGGCTGGTTGGGTCGTTGTGGAGGTTTTTTTTGTGGTTCTGGTGGTTTTTGGTTTTTGGGAGGTTTTGGTTTGTGTGGGTGTGTTGTTGCTGGTGGTTTGGGGTTGGGAAGTGGTTTTCAGTGTGGTGGTGGGGATTGTTCGTGCCCGGTTGAGCCAGGGGAGGACGGTCATTTCTAAAAGAGCGATTTCCAGGATGGATTGTTTGTCTTCGGCGTATCGGAGCTGGCTTTCGTATTTGTGGAGGAGGGTGAGTGCGGAGAGGAGGAGTGCGGGTTCAATGGCTTGTGCGAAGCTGGCGTAGCGCGAAGCGGTTTCTGGCGGCAGGTCTTCTTTGAGGGAGTTGGGGTTGAGGTGGGCGTGCAGGAGTAGTCGGAGGTGTCGTCGTAGGCTTCGGAGGATTTCGGCGGGCTCGTAGCCTTGCAGGAAGAGGTTGCGGAGTGTGGTAAGGATTTCAGCGGTGTCGCTGAGGAAGATTTTCTGGCTGAGTGTGAAGAGCTGGTCGTCGTCCAAGAGGTGGAGGATCTGGGCTACGGTGGTGTAGGTGATGGTCTGGTTGGTGGTGTAGGAGGCGAGTCGGTCAAAGAGCGTGAGTGCGTCGCGGAGGGATCCGTCGGATTGGCTGGCGATGACGTAGGCGGCGCGTTGTTCCAGCTGGATGTTTTCCTGTTGGGCGATGGAGAGGAGGTGCTGGACGATTTGGGGTATGGGTATTCGCCGGAAGTCGTAGATCTGGCATCGTGAGAGGACGGTGGGGAGTATGCGGTATTTTTCGGTGGTGGCGAGGACGAAGACGGCGTAGGGTGGGGGTTCTTCTAGGGTTTTGAGGAAGGCGTTGAAAGCGGCTTGTGAAAGCATGTGGACTTCGTCAATGATGTAGACTTTGAACTGGCGTGTAGGTGGGTATCGGACGTGCTCAATGAGGTTACGGATGTCGTCCACGCTGTTGTTGGAGGCGGCGTCCAGTTCGAAGACGCTGGTGGCTTTACCTGATAGGAATTCTTTGCATGCCTGGCACTGGTTGCAGGGTTCGCCTTCTGGGGTCAGGTTGAGGCAGTTGAGTGCTTTGGCGAGGAGTCGTGCGCAGGTGGTTTTGCCCACGCCGTGCGGTCCGCAGAACAGGAGGCTTTGTGGGATCTGGTTTCGTACGAGCAGGTTGCGCAGGGCGATGGTGATGTGGTCTTGTCCGACGACTTCGGCGAATCGTTGTGGTCGGTATCGGCGAGCGGTAGAGAAGATGGGCATGGGTTGTGTTGATTTCAGGCTTCTTTCAGAAAGTTACAAAAGGAGGAACGAATGAGTGGGTTGATTTCACGTGGGGAAGCGACAAAGATTTTGTGGTGGGGTTGGAAAGTTTCGGGGCGAGCACTGTAAGTTGGAAATAGGAAGTGATTGGTTTGGGAAATTGGGTTGGTCATGCGTCGTTTGTGGTTGGTTGTTGTAGTGGGTGTGGGATTGCTGGTGGCATGTCAGTCTGGCGGGGAGTCGGGTCGTAGTGGTGGTGATCGGGGTTTGCCGGCATCGGGTTCGGTGAAAGAGAAGGAGCAGAGTGGTGGTGCGAAGGAGGTGGTGGATTTATCGGCGGTTCGTCCGGATCCCAAGAAGGGTGAGGAGATATACCGGAATGTGTGTATTTCGTGTCATGGTCAGGATGCGACGGGCTTACCGGGCTTGGGCAGGAATTTGTTGACCAGCAAGTATTTGTGGGAGACGCCCATAGAAGAGGTTGCGCGTAAGCTGGTTCATGAGGGAATACCCATAGATGACCCACTCAATACAGGGAAGCAAAGTACGATGCCACCGATGTCATCGTACAATTTGACGGAGGCGGATATTGTGCATGTTAAGGCGTATCTGGCGCAGTTGCGTGCGCAGTCTGGTGAATCGGGTTCGTAGCCGTGTTGGTGTGTGAGTTGTGTGGTTGGATGGTGTTGGGGAGGGGTTCGCCGAAGAGGTCCAGGTCTATATAGCTGGTGATTGTGGTGAGGAGGAAGGTTCCGGGTTTGGGGTTGGTGGATTGGGGTTTGGAGAGCCAGAGGTAGGCATCAATTTCTGGGGCGTCCCACCAGGTGCGAGCGATCAGGGTTTGGTCGTCGTAGATTTCGTCAATGATGGTGGGTATGCCGTTGGGGTGGGTTGAGCGCATGCGCTGTACGCTTTGTGGAAAGAGAACTTGCTGGTAGAATTCTGAAAGGATCTGGTGTCGGCGGATTTTTTCCCTGTGTGGGATATGGTCGCGTAGGGTTTTGTAGGCGTGTGTTCCTTCTTCGTGTGAGTAGGTGAATATGCCGAGTCGGTCAACCTGCCAGTTTTCCAGGGTTTTCATGAGTAGGTCTAGGTCGTGGGGGGATTCGCCGGGGAATCCGATGATGACGGCGGTTCGGAAGCAGAGGTTGGGTACGGTGGAGCGTGCTTGTTCTATGGTGCTGGAGAGGTAAGCAAGAGGTGTTCCGCGACGCATGCTTTGGAGGATGTGGTTGGCGGTGTGCTGGACGGGCATGTCTAAGTAGGGGACGAGGGGGTGGGCAGGGTCGCGCATCATGTGGAGGATGGGTTTTGGGAAGGGTCTTGGGTGCAGGTAGTGGAGTCGCAGCCAGTAGGTTCCCTGGAGGTTTCCGAGTTGTTCTAAGAGGTGTGTGAGTGAGGTGGGTGGCTGGAGGTCCTGTCCGTAGGCAGTGGGGTCTTGTGCGACCAGGAGGAGTTCGCGGACGCCCCGGTTGATCAGTTGCTGGCATTCGTGGAGGATGAGGTGAGGGGGGTAGGATCGGTGTTTGCCGCGCATGAGGGGAATTGCGCAGAATGCGCATTTTCGGTTGCAGCCTTCACTGATTTTGACGTAGGCGTAGTGTTTGGGAGTGGAGAGGAAGGTTCGTGAGAGGGGTTGGTGGCAGGATTGGGCGGGCTGGATACCGAGTGCGCGGAGTGTAGTGGTGAAGTCTTCGGGTTTGATCCAGTGGTCGACTTCGGGTAGTTCGTGCTGGAGCTGGTTTTGGAATCGTGGGACGAGGCACCCCATAACGAGGATTTGCTGGATGCGTCCCTGTTGTTTTTTGTGGATGGCTTCTATGATGGTGTCAATAGATTGTTGCTGGGCTGGGAGGATGAATCCGCAGGTGTTGATGATGAGTGCGTAGAGGGGTTGGTGGATCTGGTTGAGGTCGTGGAGCCAGAGGATTTGGAAGCCGTATTGCGTGAGGAGGGAAGCGATTCGTTCGGAGTCCACGCGGTTTTTGTCGCATCCGAGTTGGAGGATGCCGATGTAGGGTTTGGTCATGGTTTGGGGGTGGTTTAGGCGCTACGTTAGGCGCTATGTATGGTCAGGGGCTGTGTGTGGTGTAGATTGAGGTTTTGCGTTCGGAGAGGAAGAAGGCCAGGATTGGGAGTGCACCCCAGAGCAAGAGCCAGGTTGTGGGGTGGTGGGGTTTGAGTATTTTGGCGAGGATCAGGGCGGCGGTGAGGAGGGTGAAGCGAGTCAGGAAAGGGAGGAGGAGCAGGGTTGTCCACGGTGGTGCTTTGTGGTGGGGGGAGTGGGTTGTCTGGTTGAGTCGGTGGAGGAGCCACAGGTGTGAGAGGGTGATGGTGAGCCAGAGGAGGAGGCTTGGCAGGAGGAGGTGGGCTTGCCACAGGTGCCAGTGGATGGTTGTGGCGAGGAGTCCTGTCAGGAGTGCGGTGGCTGTGAACCAGTGGTTGGAGGAAGAGATTCTGGATGGGTTGTTCATGGGTGGTGGTTAGATGTGGAGGTGTTGTGCTGGTTGTGTTTGTGTTTGCGTTTTTGCTGGGTGTTGAGGATTTGTGGTAGCTGGAGCAATCGCCAGAGCATAGCGGTGAATCCGAGGAGTGTGCCTGTGAGGGTTGCCCATGGGATTGGGGTGTTGAGCCAGTGCCGATCTAAATATCTGCCTGCAAGGATTGCGAATATCAGGATGAGGGCGGCTTCCAGGATGGTCTGGGAGATGAGTGCGTAGGTTCGGAGGCTTTTTCCCAGTGTGGATTTGTGTTTGTGCTGTTTTTTGGGGGATGGGGTGTTCATGCGGCGGCGCGCTGTTCAATGGGTTGTGTGGGTTGTGTGGTTGTGGTTTTCTGTTCCTGTTGTTTGTGGTTTGGGGAAGTGTGGCTGGTTTGTTCGGTTTGGAGTGCGTTCAGGTGCTGGGGTATGGCGTTCATAGTGCAGTGTCCTTCAAAGTGTGCGCCTTCTTCTATGATGAGTTGCTGGGTGTAGATGTCGCCGTGGACGCGTGCGGTGGAAACCATATGGATGCGCTGTTTACCGAGGATGGTTCCGTGTACAGTTCCTTCTATGATGACGATTTCGGCTTCTATGGTGCCTTCTACTTTACCGGTTTCGCCAATGACGATTCGGTCGTGGCAGATGATGGTTCCTTTCAGTTCGCCTTCTATGCGGCAGGCGACTTCGGAAGTGAGGGATCCTTCAATAGAGGTGGTGGCGTGGATAAGCGTGAGTTCCAGGTCGCTTTTCCTGCCCATGAGTGGTTATTTGGAAGCGAGTGAACAGGACCAGGTATTGCCGTTTTCGTCGGTAGCCTGGATGCTGGAGCACTTTTCTTCGGCTTTTTTCTTGCTGATTCGTTCAATGGTGAGTTCGCGATAGTCCAGGACTGTGCCCTGTTCGTCTTTCAGGAAGCACTGGCAGCGGTGGATACGTCGGCAGGCGGTAGTTATGGTGAGGGAAGCAGCGAGCAAGCAGAGGCTGATCACGGTTGTGAACATGTTTGGTTTTGGGGTCATGGAAGGAGGATTTTTGGTGGTTATTTTGTGTGTACCTTTCGTTTGAGGGTAAAGTACAGCATTTGGTGGAAACGGTTTTCTGGTAAATCAGTGTGTCATGTCGGGATTGTCGTTGTTGTCGGTGGGGATGCGTGCGCCAGATTTTGCTTTGCCTGATCAAAATGAAGAGGAGGTTCGTTTGTCGGACGTGTTGCGAGATAAGCACGTGGTACTTTACTTTTACCCGAAGGATCATACGCCGGGTTGTACTGCGGAGGCGGAGGGTTTCCGCGATCTTTACCCGGAATTTCAGAAGCTGGGTGTGGAGGTTTTGGGTGTGAGTACGGATTCGGTTCGGTCGCATCGTCGGTTTGCAGAGAAGCTGGGTTTGCCGTTTCGGATTTTGTCGGACAGCAAGAAGGAGGTGGTTCGCAAGTACGGGGTTTATGGTGAGAAGAAGCGGTTTGGGAAGGTGTCGTGGGGCACGTACCGGATTACGTATGTGATTGGGCGGGATGGTTTGATCAAGCAGGTGTTCAGTAATGTGAATGCGAGGACGCATCCTGAGGAGGTGCTTGCGTGGGTTCGTGCGCATCTGTCGGGTTCGGAAAATGCGGAGCGCTAAGTAGAAAAAAGAGGGTGCATGACCAGATGATGGAAGTGAGAGCCAGGATCATGATGACGATCTGGTACTGGGCGGCGGTGAGTGGGGGTGTTCCGGCGAGGACCTGTCCGGTAAATACGCCGGGGATAGAGACGAGTCCTACGGCGAGGAACTGGTTGGTGAGCGGGATCAGGGCAGTGCGGAGTGCCTGGTTGCGTGCCTGGTTGAGGGAGGTATGTGGCGTTTGGAGTTCGCGGAGGAGTCGTTCGGCGAAGAGGCTCAAGCCATTCATTGCCTGAGAAAAACTCATGCCTGCTAAGGGGATGAGGACGGGCAGGTGGTACCAGGGTTTAATAGCGAGGATCAGCTGTGTGGTGAGGAGGGTTGCGGTGCCTGCGCCGAGAGCAATGCTCAGGATGCTGATGGGGAGGAGCTGGATTCGGAGGTGTGCGATCGGTCGGAGTGCGATCCACCCGGCAAATGCGACCATTGCAATAAGAATAGCGAGTGCGGCGGGGTGGTCGGTCTGGAAAAGGAGGCGGAGTGCATAGCCCAGGATCAGGAGCTGGAGAATCATGCGCAGGAGAGGTATGCCCAGGGTGTAAAGATCGCCGAGCCATCGCCACAGCAAAATTCCCGAAGGGATAATCATGACCAGCAAGAAGAGGAGGTTCTCCGTGGGAAAAGTCAAGATAGACAGTAGCAGGGGTGCTGGGATTGGGTGCATGGCGTGTTTGTTTTTCGGGGTGCAAAGAGGCTGGTTGTCAGAAAAGTTCCCGGGGTAAGGGGTGGAACTGCCATGTCGTCTCTGCGGGAAATTGGAGAATTTGGGTTGATCCGCAAGATTCAGGAGTGGCTATCCGGGAGTAAGTCTGAAGACGTTGTGCAGGGCATAGGAGATGATGCGGCAGTAGTAGTTACCGGGAAAGAAGCAAAAGAAGCATGGGTGATCTCCGTGGATGCATTTATGGAACGCGTTCACTTTGACTTACTCTACACGCCTATGCGTGCCTTAGGGTACAAGGTGGTGATGGCAACGGCTTCCGATATTTGCGCCATGAACGTCTTTCCGCGGTTTTTTCTACTGACGCTGGCAGTAGATAATCGGCTGGATGACGTGGGACTCATAGAAGACTTCTATCAGGGGATTCGCGAAGCCTGCGAGACACTGAATATGGTCGTCATTGGCGGAGATACCACCACGTCAGTACGGGGTGTAGCGATTCAGGGAGTGGCAATCGGCGTTGGGCAACAAGAAGAAATTGTCTATCGGAAAGGGGCACGTCCTGGCGACATGATTTGCGTGACAGGCGATCTGGGCGCCGCCTACTTGGGATTGCAGCTCTTAGAACGGGAACGCAAGATCTTCATGGAAAATCCCCGTGCGCGCCTCCAGATAGAAGAGCGCTACGCTTATTTATACCGCCGGTTGCTGAAGCCCCGTGCCCGAACGGACGTGCTCCAGATTTTGCGTGGTCTTGGTATTCGTCCCACTGCCATGATAGACATTTCCGACGGGCTTGCGTCGGATTTGCTCCACCTGTGCAGCCAATCCCAAGTAGGCTGCGTGATCTACGAACGGGCACTACCCATGGACGAGACTGCCCGACGCGTAGCCATTGAATTCCACTTAGACCCCACGACGGCAATGCTCAGTGGTGGCGAGGACTATGAGCTGCTGTTTACGGTTTGTCCGGAAGACGCCAGAAAGCTGGAAGGTCACCCGGACGTTACGATCATCGGAGAAATCGTGGAAGAAGAGAAAGGGCGGGTGTTGGTGAGTCGTGGTGGAAAGAGATATGCGTTGCGGGCGCAGGGATGGGATGCGATAGGGG
>JALWYU010000102.1 GCA_026992635.1 Bacteroidota bacterium
CGTGCTGGAACATGGCTTGTGTTCGGGCAAAGAGTGTATCCATAGCCTGACGAAAAGTGCGGAATGGCTTGGCGACGGCCTGACAGAAATGCAATAGGGCGGTATCTGCGGATGTGCTGGTATCTGTGGGTGCGGATATTGGTGCGCATTGTCGGGTGAGCCATTGTGTAAGACGTTCCCAGTGGCGGTGCATTTCCTGGATTTTGTGTTTGACCTGGGCGGTGTCGCCTTCTATGGGCAGGAAGCCCAGGAGTTCGTACAGTGCGCGTCGTGCCTGGAGGAAAGTGTCTGGGGCTTGTATGGGGAGGCTGGCGCATGCCAAGCGTGCTTCGCGGATGGCATGGTAGTACGCCTGGATATCTTCCCAGTTGCCCAGCTGGCTGATCAGTCGGCGCAGTGCCTGTTTATGGAGGCGGTTGGGGATTCGGTACAGGGTGTCGGGCACGGAAGCAGGGACAATACTGAAATAGAAGATGGGGAGGTCCAGTCCCAGTTTGTGTGCCACTTCACGATAGGCTTTTTCGGTTGCCAGCAAGTCGGATACGCGCCCTTCGGTACCGGCGACGCCCCCCAGGATTTGTTCCACGGGGTCGCCCGGTGCATTGACGCTGAGCAGGAATGTGAAAAGTGAGATGAGGATGAGCGTGGGGATAAAGATCAGGATTCGGCGCAGGATATACTCCAGCATGGTCCCTGCACTTTATCGGGTTGGCTGGTGTGCAGTTTACTGGGCGGCGATCGCTTGCTGATTCAACTGGAATGCGGGCAGGTAATAGCCGGGTCGTGCGATGCTCACTAAGGGCTGGAAGCGCCGGTGCACGACAAACAGGTTGCGTGGGGCGTACAGAAAGATGTAAGGGATGTCCCGGTGGATGTACACCTGGAGGAGGCGCCACAGTTCCGCCTGTCGGTCTTCAGAAATGGATGTACGCAGTTCTTCAATGATTCGGTCTGTGGTGTCGTTGCCGAATCCCACGAAGTTGTCGCCGCCTTCATGGTAGGCGGCGGTGTGCCAGATTTGTCTGGGGTCGGAGGGGAGTGGCGATCCGATCCATCCGCCAATGTTCATATCAAATTCGCGTCGTCGGAGTCGCTCCAGATAGATAGACCAGTCTACTTCTACGATGTGGATGTCAATTCCGAGACGTCGTGCTTCTTCTTTGAACATGAGTGCAATGCGTTTTCGTGTTTCGTTGCCGGAGTTGTAGAGGATTTCCAGGCGGAGTGGCGTCATCTGGTTGTTGATGTGTTTGTCTAAGATTCCGTCGTTGTTGAGGTCTTTCCAGCCGGCGGCTTCTAAGAGTTGTCGGGCTTTTTCCGGATTGTACTCATAGTCTTTGAGGGTGTCGTTGTAGAATTTTTTGAGTGCGGGATGGATGGGTCCGGTGACGGGCTGGGCGTATCCCAGCAGGATTTTCTCCACGATTTTTTTCTTGTCAATGAGGTGGGCAAGGGCTTCGCGCACGCGTCGGTCGCGCAGGATGGGGTGGCGCATGTTCAGTCCTATGTAGGTGTAAGCGAGTTCCAGGGTATCAATGAAGTGATAGTTTTTGGATACGTCGGGGTCGCGTTTCATTTTGATGAAGTCTTCGGGCATGTTGAAGGAAAGGAGGTCTATTCGGTTGCGTGTGAGGGAAGCGATTGCTGTGGTGGCGTCGTTGATCACGATGAATTCAATGCGTTGTGGATAGGCGTAGTGGAACATGTTTTTCTCGGCGTTGGGCAGGCGGTCAGCCCACCAGTTCCTGTTCCTTTCCAGGACGATGCGCTGATCCACGGCGTATTCCTTGAGGACGTAGGGTCCGGAAGTGAAGAAATCCTGTGGTTTGAAGTTGACCTGGTTCCAGCGTTCGGCAATCTCGCGCAAATCGGGGTCGTCGCGGAATTGTTCTAAGCGTGAAGCAAAGTCCCACACCGTGTATTTGCGCAGTTTGTGTTGTGGGTCGTAGATGTGTTCGGGAACGATTTCAATTCCGCCACTCCAGTCCAGGAGGTTCATATAGGGGGTGTCGGCAACGATGATGAGTTTTTTGGGGTTGGTGGAGTCAATAATGACGTCCACGAAGAATTCCAGGTAGGGGCGGAGTCGTGGGCAGTTGGTGTGGGGATTTTTGATCAGTTTGAGGGAGAAGGCGATGTCGTATCCGGTGATGGGTTTTCCGTCGGGCCAGGTGGCTTCTTGTCGGATCTCGTAGAAGAACAAGATGGCTTTTCCGTAGGGTTCAAGGAAGGTGTCTACGATTTGTGGCAGGTCTTTTGCCACGACGGGCACCAGTTGAAGTGTGCGCAGATCTCTACCGAGCAGTGATTCGTACATTAATGTGTACACGTATTCGGAGGAGGCACCCAGTGAGTTGTAGGGGTTGAGTCCGCCGGGGTCGTCCAGAAGACGCACGCGAACTATTTTTTCCTGGATGAGTCGGGCGAGTAATGCTTCATCGTCCTGCTGCATTTTGCAGTGGTTGAGGGTGAGGGCAGTGATTGTGCCCACAAGTGCGGTCATCAGAAGGTTTGGAAATCTGGCGGATGGATGTGTCCAGATCATGGTTTCTGGATTCTGTCTGGTTTTGGCCCTGCTGGTTTTGCCTGTAGGTTGAGTGGGGAGGAGACAAAGGTGCGCTCCCCCGGTTTTCTATATCAACTTAAGGCAGACGAAAGGAAAAGAAGAAGCAAGATGGTTGCTGGTTTGATGGGGAGGATGTGGATACGCAGGGTGAGGCGTTTGCGTTTTTCTTGAAAAGCGTAGCGGGTTTGGTGTGGATGGAATTCGGCAGGAAGTGAAGTGGGGTAAGTGGGGCAAGTGGAGTGAGCGGATAGGCTTGCTGGTTGTGGGATTGGTGAGTATGGGCGTGCGTCTGTGGGGTCAGGATACTTATTTGCAGGGATATGTGGTTTGGGAGGGTGGTGAGCCGGCTGCGTCGGTTCAGGTGGTTGTTCTTGGGAAGGCTGTTGTTACGGATTCTACGGGTTTTTTTTCGGTGTTGTTGCCGGTTGTTCGTGATACGGTGGTGGTAGTGCGGATTCGGGGTTGGCAGGTTGCGCCGGTGTCGTTTCGTGTGCCGGTGCGTGTGGGTACGACGCAGGAAGTATACTGGTTTGTTCGTCGGCGTGCGGAGGCGTTGGCGCCGGTGTCGGTTCGTGGTCGTCGTGGTCGTCGTACGCCGGTTTCGGTTCAGCGTGTAGGTCGGCGGATGGTTCAGCGGTTGCCCACGCCCGTAGATGCGCCGGCGCAGATTCTGGCATTGCTTCCTGGGGTGAGTACGCCATCGGAGCTCTCCACGCAGTATTCGGTGCGTGGTGGCAATTATGATGAGAATCTCATTTATGTGGAGGAGTTTCCTGTGTATCGTCCGCAGCTGGTCAGGGGGTTTGTTCAGGAGGGGTTAAGTCTGGTGAATCCGCAGCTTGTTCAGTATCTGGAGTTTTATCCATCGGGATTTTCGGTTCGGTATGGTGGTCGGATGGCGTCGCTGTTGCAGGCGTGGTATATTCGTCCGGATTCGTTGACGGGAGGGGTGTCGTTTTCGTTGATGGGTGGTGCGGTTTATCTGGGTTGGGGCAGGGATGGTTCGGGTCGGTTGGGGCGTTGGTATCGGCTTCTTGTTTCGGGCAGGTATTTTTCGCGTGCGTATTTGTTTCAGACTCTGGAGCGCAAAGGGCAGTACATTCCTCGGGGTGGTGATTTTCAGTTGCTTGCGGAGTGGGGAGTACGTCGCTGGCGTTTGAAGGGTTTTCTGTTGCGCAGTCGGCATCTTTTTTCGTACTTGCCCACAGAAGAAATTGTTCGTTTTGGAACGTTTCAGCAGGTTTTGCAATTTACGGCGTTTCTTGGTGGTCAGGAGGTGGTGGTGCGCGATATGTTGACGGGTGGCGTGCTGATCCGGTATGGGTTGCTGGGGGGGCGTGTAGCAACCCGGGTGCGTGCTCAGTATACGGCGTTTCGTGAATGGGTCAGTCAAGATGTCTATGGGGCGTACTGGCTGGGTGCGGTTCAGCCGGATCCTGCGGCGGAGGATTATGGTCAGGTGTTGTATGCGCTGGGTGCGGGTGAGTACCACGAATGGATTCGCGACCGGCTCGTAGGCGCTTTGCCGGAGGTAGAAGGTGCGCTGGTGTGGCGCGGCGGTTCGGAAGAGCGGTGGACTGTAGAAGGGGGTGGGGGGATTCGTCGCTTTGAGCTGGCGGACTGGCGTGAGTCGTGGACGCGAATGGATTCCGCCGGGTATTCGCTTCCGCTGGATTCGGGGGAGGCGCCCGGGATATGGCAAACGCATTTTCGGCAGTCGGCATGGCGTACGACGGAACACTGGTTATATGTGCTGGCTCGGGGGGGGCTGGATCGGGACTGGCAGGGGGAAGTCGGTGTACGGGTAGCGTGGTTGACGGGTCAAGGTCCTGTGGTGGCGCCCCGGGTTTTGGTTCAGTGGGAGGGTTTGCGTTCGTGGGTGGTGACGGCGTCGGTGGGCACGTATTTGCAGGCGCCTTTCTATCGGGAGTATTTTCAGGAGGACACACTTCGTACGGACGTAACGTTTCAGCGTGCGCATCAGGTGTCGGTTCAGGGTGAGCGTTCGCTTTCAGTTTGGGGTAAGCCATTTCAGTGTTTGGTGGCGGTGTATGGACGGTGGTTGACGCATTTGATTCAGTATACACTTTCGGAGGCGCTGATTCAGTATTGGGGTACGAATGAGGGTCGGGGATATGTGGTGGGAGCGGAGTTCCGGTTGAGTGGCGAGCTGGTAGGTGGTACGCCGTCGTGGTTGAGTCTTTCGTTGTTGCAGGCGCGTGAGCGGTTTCCGGTGGATTCGGGTCGGTGGGTTCCGCGTCCGACGGATGAACGGTTTCGGTTGGCACTCTTTTTGCTGGATGAATTTCCGCGTTTGCCTGAGTTGAAGTTCACGACGACGATTATTTATGGTTCGGGTTTGCCGTTCAGTCCGCCGCGGGAGACGGAGGGGTATGTGCGGTGGCGGAATCGTTTTCGGATGGATCCTTATTTTCGTGTGGATTTGGGTTTTCGGCTGGTGTTTCGGGATGTGGATGGAGGTTTGCTGCGGAGGAACTTAGCGCTGGCATGGGTTCGGGAGGCTTGGCTGGAACTGAGTGTGTATAATTTGCTGGATCGCAGAAATGTAAGTGCTTACTGGTGGATGAATGACTTGAATGGCTTGTACTATGCGGTTCCGCGTCGGTTGACGGGCAGAACGCTGAATTTACGCCTTGCGGTTGCCTGGTAATGCGTGTGTCAGGATCCGGTCAAAGCGGTTCTGAGTGCGATGCGCCATTGCCAGCCGGCGTATCCCGCGATTTTGCCGGGACCTGTGCGCATGTCCAGCAGCAGCTTGCCCTGTACAGATCGGAGACGGAGATAGGCAAAGGCGGCGGGACGGATTGTCCAAGTGGAGGGTGTTTTTGGGGATTGTTGTTCCTGGAAGATGCCTGCGCCCAGTCCAACGCCTATACGGAGTGTAGACCAGAGTCGTCCCACTTCTATTGCGGAGAGTGTCCATCCGGGCGAATTGACGTCAGCCGGGAGTAATGCTGAGAGCTGGAATGTTTCCTGCCAGCGCAATCGGGTGTATCGCCAGAAGATTGTGTCGCTCTGGAGGATCCAGAGTCCTTCTATGGCGGTGGCAAAGTAGGTGGAGGGATTGAACAGGTAGTGGTAGGCGCTGTGGATAGCGAGCCAGGCGGCAGGTCGTTTCTGTACTGGTGGATTGTTGTTGTCGTTGTTGTTGTTGGGTGGTGAAGAGGTGAGGGTTTGTTCGCTGGCGACGATTCGGATCTGGAAGGTGAAGTCGTCCATAAGCCATAGAGGTTTGGCTTTTCGGAATCCCTGGATAAGGAAGATGATTCCGTTGGTCTGGATGTAGGGCGGAGTATCGGTGCGCAGAAAGGATTGTGCGCGCCACCATCCCATACCGATTTCCCAGGAGTTGTGGATTCGGTAGCTGGGGATGATGGACCATTCCACATGGAGGTAGGAGGTGTCCTGTCGTTGGAAGCGCAGTTCGGTGTAGGCGTTGATGGGCAGGCGCATTGCCCAGGCGGCGTGCTGGTGGTAGGGCGACCAGATCAGGATGTAGGGGATGTGGAGGGCGGCGAAGAGCAGGGATTGTGCGGGGCGTTGTGTCCACTGGAGTTCCATACGTATCCATCTGCCCATCAGGTTGTCATGGCGAAATGCGAGGAATCCCTGGAGGGTGGGCGGAGTATTGGCGTTCTGGCTGATGTGTAGGAGAATCTGCCATAATCGGGTGTGCATAGGTTTGGCGTGGATGATTGCCTGCAAGGTGTTGGGCTGGACACGCCAGTGCACCTGTGTTTCTTTTAGTGGGAGTGCGGTTAAGGCTTGTGTGATGCGCTGCAGGGTTTTGAGTCGGGCAGGTTGTCCGGGAATGATTCCGGCGGTGGCACTGAGTATGGTGGGCCATCCGTGGTTGGGGTTCCACCTGACCTGGATGGAGTCCCAGTACCAGATCTTGCCAGGTGTCCATTGCCAGGTGCAGGTGATGGTTGTTCTGGTTGTGGTGAGTTTGTGGAGTGTGAGTTGTCCTTGGAGGTAGCCTTGGTTGCCCTGTTGATTCAGCCAGCGGTGTAAGGTGCGGAAAGCGCGGTGTGGGGGTTGTGCCCGCCATCGGATGAGCAATGAGTCAGCCAGGTAGATCTGGTGCTGGATGGTCCACTGGCGCTGTTGACTATGGTGGATGGTCAGGATGAGGGTGTCGGGGTCGGCGCGCAGTGTGTCTAAGGTGGTTTCCAGCCAGCCTTTTTGCCATTTCTTTCGGACAAAAGTGAAGCATTGTGCGGAGTCCAGGGTTTGCCACTGGTGGCGTTTGGGTTTTGGTATGAGGCAGAGTACGGTGGTAGGGTTTGTGGTGGATGTGGTGGGCAAGTGGTGGCTGTCTGGTTGTGTTACTCCTGCTGATGGGATGAGGAGGATGACGACGAAAATCCTAATGCAATGGTGTACCACCGACGTGCGGCATTTTCTTCGGCTTCCTTTTTCCGGTGTCCCGTGCCTTCACTGACGGGCTCTCCGTTGATGAACAGTGTGGCGTGGAAGTAGGGGCGTTGGGAGTGGGGCTCGGCTTTTTCTACGGTTTCAAAGTGGATGGTCCATTGTTTGCGCTGAGCCCACTCAAAGAGCTTTCCTTTAAAGTTAAACGGGATGGTGTGGACGGATTCGTAGATGGAAGGTCCGTGTTGCTGGTACCAGTGGCTGACAAGTCGGTAAGTTCGTTTCCATCCGCGGTCTAAGTAGATGGCACCGATGAGTGCTTCCAGGATGTTGCCCCGAGCGTGTTTTCCGAGGGTTCGGACCCAGTTGGGGTTGGTTAAGGTGTCGATTCCGATGCGGTTGTACATCTGGTCTAAGATGTGTCGTGATCCGAGCCAGGAGCGGAGCAAGGAGAGTTTTCCTTCGGATGCGCGGGGGAGGCGCTGGTAGAGCCAGAGCCCGAGGATTCCGTCCAGGATTCGGTCGCCAAGGAATTCCAGTCGTTCAAAGTGGCGGCGTGCGCATCGCCAGCCCAGGGCAATTTCATAGAGCGTTAATCGGAGTGGAAAGATGCGGAGTACGCGGTAGATGAGCAGACGTCGTGTCAGTGCGTTTCCGGGGTGGTATGTTGGTTTGGGGGTAGAGTCTGGTTCTGTTGCCCTGTGCTGTCTGAGTTTCTTCTTAGGGGGATTCGTCCCACCGTTTGAAGATGACGGAAGCATTGTGTCCACCAAAGCCAAAGCTATTGTTGAGTGCGTAGTGGATTGTGCGTTTTTGTGCTTTCCAGAAGGTGAGGTTGAGTTTGGGGTCGATTTCGGGGTCGTCGGTGAAGTGGTTGATAGTGGGGGGTACGATCTGGTCGCGCAGTGCCAGGACGCAGATGATGGATTCCACGGCACCGGCGGCGCCCAGTAAGTGTCCCAGCATAGATTTGGGTGCGCTGATGTTGAGGTTGTAGGCGTGTTCGCCAAAGGCTTTGAGGATGGCTTTGAGTTCGGAGATATCGCCGAGCGGAGTAGAGGTTCCGTGTGTGTTAATGTAGTCAATAGCGGTGGGTGGGAGCTGGGCGTCGTTCAGTGCCAGTTGCATGACCTGTGCGGTGGTTTCGCCTTCGGGGTGGGGTGCGGTGATGTGGTAGGCGTCGGCGTTCATTCCCACCCCCACAATTTCTGCATAGATTTTGGCGCCGCGTGCGCGGGCGTGTTCTAATTCTTCTAAGATGAGTGCGCCGGCGCCTTCACCCATGACGAAGCCGTCGCGGTCTTTGTCGTAGGGTCGCGAAGCGGTTTCGGGGCTGTCATTTCGTTGGGATAATGCTTTCATTGCGGCGAATCCGGCGATGCCCACGTAGCAGATGGGTGCTTCGCTTCCGCCCACGAGCATGACGTCGGCGAATCCCTGTCGGATAAGGAGTGTTCCTTCAATGACGGCGTGCAATGAGGAGGCGCATGCACTGACGGTGGCATAGTTGGGTCCGCGCAGTCCGTAGCGGATACTGAGGAAGCCTGCGCCACTGTCTACGATGACTTTGGGGATGAACATTGGGTTGAAGCGGTGTTTGGGGTTGCGTCCCCACTGGCTAACTTCTTCCATGAAGGTCAGGATGCCGCCGATGCCGGAAGCCCAGACGACGCCGAACCGGTCTCTGAGTCGGCTGTCTTTGAGGATTGTGTTTTTATCGTAGCCGGCGTCCTGCATTGCCTGGTCCGCACTGCATGTTGCATACCAGATGAAGGGGTCGGTTCGTCGGATTTCTCTGCGGTCCAGCCAGTCTTCGGGTTGAAATCCTTTGATTTCGCAGGCGAATTGGACGGGCAGGGAGGAGGCGTCGAATCGTGTGATGGGTCCTGCCCCGCTTTTTCCTGCGAGGAGTGCTGACCACATTTCCTGGACGGTGTTCCCTAAGGGCGTGAGCACGCCCAAGCCGGTAATCACGACACGGCGGCGCATCCCTGTTGCTTTGGCGGTGGGGTTGGTCAGCCCCCTCCCCGTCAGCGCTCTGCTCACTTGCTGAGGAGTGGGTGTGGTTGTGTGGAGCAGATGGGTGTGGGTTATTGCGAGCCGGCGCTGATTTTTTCCTCTAAGTATTTGATGGCGTCGCCGACCGTCTGGATTTTCTCTGCGTCTTCGTCGGGAATCGTGATGTTGAATTCGCGTTCAAATTCCATGATGAGTTCTACGGTGTCTAAGGAGTCGGCACCCAGGTCGTTCACGAAGTGGGATTCGGGAGTGATCTGGCTTTCTTCCACGCCCAGTTTCTCGGCGATGATCTTCTTGACCCGTGCTTCAATGTCTGCATTTGCCATGATGCTCGGGATTTTCAAAAAGGGATTATGAGCCTTTTCCAGGAAGGCAAGTCAACCAAAAGGTAAAGCAAAAAGGAAAAAAACTTCCATGGAGGCGTTCAATCATAGATTTCCATTTTGATGGCTTCGCGGGGGTAGCCCATTTTGGTGAGTCGTTCGCGTGCTTCCAGGATCATGGTGCGCCATCCGCACAGGTAGAAGTAAGCGGGTCGTCGGTCGGCAAAGAGTTTTTCGTAGATGGCGTGGACGTATCCGCGTGGTCCGTCCCAGTTGTTGGGGTCTTCGCGCGAAAGTGTAACGTAATAGTGGAATCCGGGTAGTTTTTGCTCCAGTTCTTTGAATTCGTCGTAGTAGAGGATGTCGCGTTTGTAGCGGGTTCCGAATACCAGGTAGAGGTTCTGGTGTGGGATTTGTTTGTTGTAGATGTGCCAGAGCATGGATCGGAAGGGTGCGACGCCGGTTCCTGTGCAGACGAAGCAGATGTCGCGATCTAAGTTGGGCACTAAGGTGAACTTACCGAGTGGTCCGCGCAAAGGGAATTGTGTGCCCACTTTGGCTTCTTCAAAGAGGTAGCGTGTGCCGGCACCGCCTTCCACGCGGACGATGACCAGTTCAATTTCGTTGCCGTTGGGTGGGGAGGCAATGGAGTAGTGTCGCCATCGTTTGCGGCGTTCGGGGTGGATTGGTAGTTCCAGGGTTACGAACTGTCCGGGTTCAAAGGGGAATTGGTCGGTATCCAGGATGCGCAGTCCGAATCGTCGCAGGTAGGGGCTGATTTCCCGGATCCAGATGATTTCTGCTGTATACCACTGGGCTTTAGGTGGCATGCATTGTGCTTTTCACTTAACAAGGTAAAGTACTGGCGTGAAACGCTGATGCTGATTTTTGGAGCCGGGTTTCGTTTTTTTTGTGCCGCCGCCGTCC
>JALWYU010000103.1 GCA_026992635.1 Bacteroidota bacterium
CTCTGGGCAGCGGCATGGATCCACATATCCGGTCTTCCGAAATATCCGGCCCGGGGGATGAACATATATTTGAGGCCCACAATGGAGTTAGGCAGTGATAGGGCCCACACGGCTGCCACGGCGAGGAGAAACACCAGCGTGGGCATGAGGACCATGTTCACCTTCTCAATCCCCTTCGCTATCCCCCTGTACACCACATATCCACCCACCGCCAGGGCGATTATCTGGAAAAAGACGACCTGGTGGGGAGAGTTTATGAAAGAATACCAGAGCGTCTGCGTATCCGTGTGGGTTATCTGGCCCGTAGCCGAGACCCAGAAATACCTTATCGTCCACCCCATCACCACCGCATAGTAGAAGTTTATGGCCGTGGAGACCCACACCATCCACTCCCCCATCCAACTCCGAAACATCCATTTCGCTTACACACGCCACCAGCCCCTCTTCACAAACCTCTCCCTATCACTCCATACCGGACATATCTATGGCTTGCTCGGACCCAATGGCGCCGGCAAAACCTCACTCCTCAAACTCATCACCGGCGTACTCTTCCCCCAAAAAGGACAGGCACTCCTCTGGAATCAACTCACCACCCACCGCAACGCCCAACAACTCGCCAGAATCTATTTCCTCCAGGAAGAGCTCGGACTCCCACCATGGAAACCCACCCAGCTCATCCAGCTCCACGGCAAATTCTACCCCAACTTCAGCGAAGCAATTTTCCACGATTGCATCCACCAGCTGGGACCAGTCCCCAACCTTCCCCTACCCAAAATGTCCAGAGGTATGCGCCAAAAAGTCGCCATCGCACTCGCACTCGCCGCCCAAACCGACATCCTCATCCTGGATGAACCTTTCAAAGGATTGGACATTCCCTCAAGACATGCATTCCGCCAACTCCTCGCCCAGCACTTCTCTGCCTCCCGAATCATCATCATCTCCACGCACGAACTGCGTGAAGCCCAGGACCTCGTAGATAGCGTCATCTTCCTCTGGAATGGCTCCATCCTTGTCCAGGCTCCCCTTACACGCCTGGCTTCCAAACTAAATGTCATAGAAACCACGCAAAAACCCTCCAACGCCCTCTACGCCGAAGAAATCGGCTCACACTGGAAAGCCCTCGTCCCCGCCAACCAGGAAGGCAACCTGGACATTGAATTCCTCTTCATCGCAGCAATACGAAGCGAACGAATCCGGCACTACCTCCATACAATCCAGACGCCAAAGTAAACTAATCAATCAAGCCAGCCATGGACACCCTGACCAGACTCTTCTTACGCGACTGGCACTGGCGACTGCGCACCTTCTCCATCACACTCACGCTCCTGGCAATCCTCAGTGGCGTCCTGGGCATCGGATACTTCGCCACCGCCTACCTTCTCCTCCTGATAGCACTGGCTTATCCCTCACGCCTCTTCTACGAATGGAACCGAAATACCTCACTCCTCACAGAATACCTGCTACTCCCCATCCCCTGGTGGAAAAAATGGCTGGCTCGCTGGCTCCAGATCACTGTACTCATTCCAGCCCTGATCCTCACACTCACCGCACTCGCCCAGCAAATCCGTACAGCCCTGCATGGCGAGCCTTTTGAATTCTTTACACCTGAGAACATTCGCTACTTCCTCCAAACCTGGTATGTCCTCTCAGGTATCCTCCTGGTCGGTGGTATGTTCTTCCGCAAAGCACCCTTCCTCAAAACAATGATCTTCATCCTGCTGTTTCTGCTCATCACCGGATTAATCGCCAAACTACTTATCCCCTACCCGGACACCCTCCTCTCTGAAACCCTGCCCGCCCATTGGGGCTTCCTCGTCCAGATCTTCAAACATACAATCGTGGTCCTGGTGACACTCGCCCTCGGACTGGAAGACCTCCCCCAATGGACACTACACACCCTGCTATGGGGATCCATCACCTGGCTATGGCTCATCAGCCTGACCCGACTCCGCGAAATGCAAGCATTATGAGCTTCCGATTCGCCGACTCTGAACCCACCTACGTCCGTATCGCCCGACAAATCGGCGATGGCATCCTCGCCGGCAAATGGAAAGAACACGACCGCATTCCCTCTATCCGAGAACTGGCAGTCAACCTACAGGTCAACCCGCTCACCGTCATGCGCGCCTACGAATGGCTGGAAAAAGAAGGAATCATTGAAGCACGACCCGGCAAAGGCTACTTCGTCAAACCCGGAGGCAGCCACCGCTGGCGAACACTCCGCCTGAAACGGTTCCTGGAAAAAGAATTGCCCGCTCTCGTAGAAACCATGCAACTCCTCAACATCTCAACGCACCAGCTCATAGAACACATCCACAAAATCCAGCAGCAACAACAACACCCAAATGACCCACACCATGACCCAGCAACAAACTAACCTCAGCCTGTGGCTACTACTCGCCTTTCTCCTCTTCCAGATAGGCACCACCACATGGGTGATCCACCGGGGCACACAACGCCTCCAGTCCACCGCACACCTCATCACCATCCGTACACCCGATACCCTTATCCTCCAGGGTTCAGGAACCGCACATATCCTGGTCCATACCACCAGCGACTCCCTTCCTGACATTCCACTAAGCCAGGTCATCACCACCTCCTCCCACACCATCCTGATCCAGGAAAGCGTCCAAGCCCAAATCCACACAGTCAGTCCTTTGCCCTACCTTTCCATCCAAACCATCCATATGAGCAAAACCAAACTCCTCTGCCAATCTAAGAAAATCCAGCGCCTCCACATACGCGTCCACGATATGGCTTCCCTATCCATCCATTGCACAGCAGATACCCTGATCGTCTACGCAGACAACACCAGTTCACTGTACCTGGCAGGCAACTACCACTACGCATACATCCACGCACAGGATATGGCACACGTCCAGGCAAGCCCCAACCTCCCTCTCAGCATCCAGACCAAACAAATCGTTGGCGACGACCTCGCTTACGTCCAGCTCTAACAAACATCACAACCCGGACCAAACCCCTGAAACCATGACGCATACAACACCACCCTTCCACCATCTGATCAAACCAGCAATCCGCACCTGCACCACAACCCTACTCCTCACCTCCCTACTCACACCCCTATCCAGCCAGCCCCCCTGGCAACCCCAACAACAAACCCCACACGTCTTCTTCTCCATCCAGCTGAAAGACCTCCGTACCCGTGAACCCATACCCGCCGCAACCCTCCAGATCACTTCTCCCGCAGACTCATCACTGCGCCGAACTACATTCTCCGACGACAACGGCACCGCAGAACTCACCGTACCCACCCACATACCGCTCACCTTATCCATCTCACACCCCGCCTACAAAGACACTCTGCTTGCCATTGAGCCCCTCCACGACCACACCTTCTGGGGCGTCCTGCTCCTCCATCCCACCACCCAGCAACTCCAAACCATCACCATCAAAGCACAACGTACACGCGTCAACTTTGACAAAAAAGAATACATCGTTACAGAACGCATGCGACGACGCGCAACCACCGCCACCGACATCCTCAAAGAACTCCCCGACATCCAGTACGACCCCTTCCAGGACCAGATCCTTGTTCGCGGCAAAACCAACATCCTCTACCTCGTCAACGGCGTGGAAAAACCACCCGAATACGTCAAAAACATCTCCCCACAACGAATCCTCCGCATTGAAATCTACCGGAACCCCACAGGACGATACGCACTCCAGGGCTACGACGCCGTCATCAACATCATCCTGCGCGACGACTACATCGGCTGGGAACTCACCACCGGCGGACAAGCCGCATTCTCCACCAACTGGCAACAAGCACCCGCCCCACTCCCCTACATGTTCAGCTTCCTCCGAACCGCTTTCATCCGCTACCGAACCACCTTCCGATTCGTCTTCTACAACTGGAAATACCACGGATACGCCCACGACAACGACGCACTCAACTACAACACCACACCACTCTGGATCCAGCAACCCCTAGCTATCTTCCCTCAGGGATTCAACGCACTGAGCAAAGGCTGGGGCTTCTCACTCTACGCAGGTATGGACTGGATCCCCTCAACCCAGCACCAGATCGCCATAGACAGCCGATTCTCCTCCGTCTTCATCCCCTACTCCACGCAACGCGCCTACACTGTCCAGGACACACCCTCCACCCTCCACATCTATGCACGCAACGACAACACACCGCGCACCTACCAGATCACATTCACCCACACCTGGAAATACACACGCGATTACCAGCTCCAGACCGCAATCTCCTACGCCTTCTCCCAAACCACCACCTACATCCGCTACGAAGAACAAAACCTCTTCACCATTGAACAAATCCAGCAAAGCTGGGGACCAACCGGCAAAGCCTACTGGGAATGGAACGGAACACTCGCACACAACAAACTCCACCTCCTGATGGGAACACTCCTGGAAACCACCAAACAAACCACACGACTCACCACATCCTTCAACCTGCAACCCTCAGAAACCACGCCCGAATTCCACTACACACTCACCACACTCAAACCCTACGCCTACCTGACCTGGCGCATCGCACAAAAACTCAAACTCCGAACCGGAACAGGCATCCAGACCATCTGGTTCACCACCAACAACACCCCACAACCCACCCTCCTCTTCATAGAACCCGCCGCCGACATCAACTGGCAACCCCACAAACTCTTCACGATCGTCCTCTCCTACCGCATGGATATAGAAAACCCTTCTATCGCACAAATGCTCACCACCGCCATCACCCAAAACCGATACATCCGACAGATGGGCAACCCCAACCTCAAACCCTATGCCCATCACTCTATCCAGCTGGACGCCAACGCCCTCAGCGGACTCCTCTCACTCACACCCTTCTACGAATGGAGTACCAACGCCATTGACCAGATCTGGATACCCTACAACCAGGATTCCATTGTCGCAATGCCTATCCAGGGCGTCCACTACCAAAACTGGGGAACCGAATTCTCCATACCCATCCCCCTCTACAAACGCTCGCTCATCCTGATGGTCTACGGCGAACTCACCACAACCCGACTCGCCTACGACACCCTCACCAACCAGATCTCCCGATTCTCCGGATTCATCGCACTCATCTACCACAACGAACGACACAAATTCAGTACAGGCTTCGCCAGCATGAACTTCGTCGTCAAAAACCCTCTTCTACAGGGCTACACAATGCAACTGGGCAGCCACCCACCCGACTTCTACGGATTCTTCCTCCGAAAACAATTCTGGAAAAACCGGGGATCCGCAACCCTCTACCTCACCTTCCCCTGGCAAATCCCCCCCATAGACTACACACTCACCACCGAACTCTCCAGCGCACAATGGCACCGACTCCACCAGCGCTACTACCCCGCTATGCGCTACCTGGCTGGCTTCATGCTCCGATTCAACTTCGCACAGGGTAGAACCATCCACCACAAAAAACAACCAGATAACCAACCCCAACCACAGGGATTTCCCATGTTCTAACCCCTCAACGAAGCAACTCCTCCCAATTTCGCGGAACCGACAAACCCGAACCAACCCGCAACAAAACCGACTCCTCCGGACAATACTCACCCGACACCACACTCCCCATCACAGACCCCGTAACATCCACCTCAGGCGGCAAATACGAAACCGGAGGACCCGGATTGTACACCACCGGCACACCCGCCGAAACAAACCGACCCACACGACCACGAAAACAACTCACCGGACACTGAACCGTCCCATCCAACCGACCACGAACCAGAAAAATGTCTCCATCCACCGCACCAAACCCTGTCGTTATCCCCGCCGCCAAAAACAACCCCGAATCCACAGGCACCACACCCAGCAACAAATCTAAATCCTGACTGCCCACCACCAACGTCCACAACGTATCCGACAGATCCGGCGTAAACCGAACCACATACCCATTCAAATCACCGCCATACGCCGTATACGCCGCCACCAAAACCGTAGAATCCGGCAACACCGCCACCGAACTCACATTGTTCAACCGCTCATAATGATCCTTGCTCCCAAACCGCACCGAACGCAAAATGTTCCCCTGCGTATCTATACGAATCAAAAAGAGATCCGACGAATCCCACGACCCTGAAAGATGCCTGCCCGCCAGCAAAAACGTACCGTCCGCCAGCGGAACAAACGCAAACGCCCGATCATCAACCTCATTCACGCCCACAGACTTCAAAAAATGCTCACTGACCACCTGACCCGTACCCGTATCCAGCTTCACCCACACCACATCCGAAGGAAGAAGACCACCCATCTCACTCTCCCCACCAGCATACACCCTGCCCGACGACAACAAATACGCCGCACGAAACCACGTAATGCCTAACGTCCCGTACTCCCCATACCGGATCAGCTTCCTGATTTGACCCGCACTGTCCAGCCACATCACAAACCCCGAGTTGCTCGCACCACTCCACCCCCCACTCAGAAAATACCCGCCCGTAGACAACTGCCGTATATACCAGCAATCGCCCTTTCCATACCGACGCTGCCACAACACCTGACCCTGACCATCTACGCGAACCACATATACCTCCACAGAATCCACCGTACGCGCCACACCACAGGCAATCCACCCCGAATCCACCGTCGGCGAAACATAATACAACTCTTCATCCGCCGTAGAATCCCCATACGCCGCCAGCCAATCAATCACACCCTCTGGCGTCACCTGAACCAACAACGCATCTTGACCATATACGGGTCCCCCAGAACCAAAGGAAGTTACAAAACCTGCCAGTATCACCTTCCGAAGACCCGAATTCTGATTCACCGATAACACAAACTCATCACCACCAGGAAGCGGAATCCGCGCACAAAACGTATTGCACGTGTCTGCCTCCAGCCAGCGCCGATACCGCGAACCACAACCACACAAATTGCACGCCGCCACCTCTACCATCCCATCCGTCGTATCCGGCAACACCACCAGCGTATCACCACGCTGCCAAACCACCTGCCACGACGACGGAACCACCCACCGAAACGCAACCTGACACCCACCCAAACACCGCGCAACAAACGTTGCGGGCTGACCCGAACACAAATACTCCGGACCCACCAGCTGAACCACACACTCCGGAACACGACAATACCGCGGACAAACCAGCGTATGCCACCTGTCCAGCACCGTATCATACACCTCCACACAAAACGAATCTATGTTGAAAATCATCAACGTATGCGCAGGATCCTGAATCGCATTGCGCTGAGCGGTCGTTAACCGCGGAATCAACAAACCCCGATCCGTACTGAAAATATCCAGAATCGCCGTGGTATCCGGATCCGTCGTGCCAATCCCTACAGACTGCCCCCACCCCACCTGAATCCCACTCAACGTGCAAACCACCAGAAAACCAGCCCACCAGACTCTTCCAATCCAAAACCTCCACATCTTCACCACCAATTTGGAACCCAAACCACAAACCACTCATCAAGCAACCTACTCCATCACCCACCACCACACCAAACACCTTTCCCTGCCCACGTCCCCATTTCACAAAAAGAACTCTGCAAAACAGCAACTTACAACTTCCAGGCACAAACCCGGAAACCTTTCCACCCACCCAAACACTTTCCCCTCCAAAAACTTTCCACCATGTACATGCTCGCACATTGCTACGCCGCACCCCCGGGCAGCCCACCTCCCTTCCTCGCAGGTACCATCCTCGCCGACTACCTCCAGCGCAACCTCCCTGCCCATACCACCACCCTGGACAAAACCTTCCTGCAGGGCGTTGCCTTCCACCGATTCACCGACCAGCACTACCACCAGCACACCCTCTTCCAAACACCCTACCACACCATCCAGCAACTGTGGCAAACCTGGAACCTGCCCCCCTACCCACGACGACACTTCCTCTGGCACCTGACCATTGACATCACCTGGGACCACTGGCTATGGAAATCCCTGCCCATACCCACACACCGACTCCTCTCAACACGCCACTACCTGCGCCGACTCACTATCCCAACCCACTGGCTACGAAACCCCTTCCAACCCCACGCATCCCTGCTCCTCCGACGTATCACAACACGACTCACACCCTCCTTCTGGCAAACCCCCTCCAACCTCTTCCACCTCCTCTGGGATATCTACACCTTCTGGGTACCCTCTATGCGACCACATCACCTGCCCCCCTTCCTGCCAGACCTCATCCACGCACTCACCCCCACCTTCGCCCAGCTCCTCAACACAATGCACACCTTCCTCCACCAAATCGGTTTCCGCTGGCAACAACACCACCACCAAACCCTCCACTAACCACAAACCATGCACCTCACCCACACTCCAGCACTGCTCTTCCCCACACTCACCCTCCTGTTGTGCACATGCCAGACCCAACCCACCCTAACCCTGCAACAATGCACCGGCATGACTATGGGCACCACCTACGAAATCAAAATATGGTTCCGACAACCCACCACCCTACCCTCCCACCTCTGCCAAACTATAGACTCACTCCTCCACACCTTAGACCACCACTTCACCACCTACGACTCCACCTCTCCCCTTAACTTTATTAACTACCACCAGCAACACACCCTCTGTATTGACACGGCACTGGCACAGGTCCTCCTCAAAGCCCGCCAGATCTGGCAAGCCTCTCTCGGTACCTTCGACCCCACCGTCGGACCCGCCGTCGCCCACCAGGGCTTCGGATCGCCCCTCCTCCAGACAGACTCCTTCATCATCGGCATGCAATACGTACACATCCAGTGCACAAACACAAACACAGACACCTGCCCATGCACACTGACTCGCGACACACTCCCCATCTACTTTGACCTGGGCGGCATCGCCAAAGGCTGGGCAATTGACCAGATCACCCACTTCATCCAAACACAATGGCAACCCTACAGAACTTATGTCAACATAGGCGGCGACCTCCGACTCGCCGGACCCGGACCACACCCCCATAACCGCTGGCACATCGGAATCGCTCATCCGCACAACCCCCTCAAACCCATTCTCGTCCTCCAGACACCCGCTACCGCACTCACCACATCCGGCGCCTACTTCCAGACACGAATAGACACCTCAGGAACACCCCACACCCACATCGTCAACCCCAACAACCCTTCACAACCTCTGCCCATCCACCATACCCTGAGCGTAACTGTGCTGGCAGAAACCGCTACGGACGCCGACGCCTGGGCAACCGCTCTCTTCGCCATCGGATGCCCACAAATCCACCACTTTATGCAACAGACATCCACTCCCCACTTCCTCATGCTCTGCCACTCCCCAACCCACCAGATTTGCTACATCACCAACATAACGAACGCCACCTTCCAGCCTATCCAGCCCATCCAGCCCTGCCATTAATCACTGACTATCAGCACAAACCCTCCAGCCATTATCCAGCCTCCAATCCTTCCCACACAACTTGCCCGGTGCACATTATGCGAATCGGGAAAAAGCAAGTAAAATTTCCCACCTCCCTTTCCTTTTTTTGCCCCACCTTTGATGTGCACAGCAACGATCGCACCTTCTCCTCCACCTATAACCAAACCCAGCAATGCCATTGGCAAAAGAACAACGAACAAAACGTGTGGAACAAACCCACTATCCACAACAGCCCGTAAACCGCCAGCGTATCCAGGAAGAAATCCACCGTGCCCACCGCCTGTGGAAAGCCTGCTTAGAACAACTCAAACAACACCTCTCCCAAATAGAAGTAGAAACCTGGTTCGCACCCCTCACGCCCGTACGACTCTCCCACGACGTATTCATCCTCCGTATGCCCAGCTTCTTCTATGTGGAATGGATTGAAGAACACTACGCCCACCTCCTCATCCAGATCCTACGAAACTTAGCCGGCGCCAACCTCCGCTTAGAATACGAGGTCCAGGTCCTCAAAAGTACCACCCAGCAACAGGGAACACTCGTAACCACCACCTCGCCCGTACTGCCACCCAACCCCTATGCACTTCCCCAACAACAACCCCAAGCCTCCCAACCCCAAATCGCAACCCCAGAACTGAACCCACGACTTACCTTTGAAACTTTCGTGGAAGGCGACTGCAACCGTCTCGCTCGCGCCGCCGCCATCCAGGTCAGCCAATCCCCCGGAAAAACTTCTTTCAATCCACTGGTTATCTACGGAGGAACAGGTCTGGGCAAAACCCACTTGCTCCACGCAATTGGCAACGCCCTACTCAGAACTCACCCACACCTGCGCATCGCATTCACCACAGGCGAACTGTTCACCAGCCAGTTCGTACAAATGGCACGACAAAACACGGTGGACGACTTCCTGCGATTCTATTACAACGTGGACTGCCTCCTCATTGACGACATCCACCTCTTAGCAGGCAAAGAAAAAACCCAGGAAGTCTTCTTCCACATCTTCAACTACCTGCATCAGCACGGCAAACAAATCGTCGTCACGACCGATACACCCCCCGCACAAATGAAAGGCTTTACCGAACGCCTCCTCTCACGACTGCGATGGAGCCTCGTCGCAGAAATCCACCCCCCCGACTTCTCCACACGCCTGGCAATCCTCAAAATGCGCGCACAGCAAGAAGGCATCACACTGCCCGACGAAATCTTCCGAATCTTAGCACGGGAAATCACCGGAAGCATCCGCGAACTGGAAGGCGCGCTTATCTCATTCTCTGCCCACCTCCTCTACGAAAAAGCACCCCCTTCCCCACGCCTCCTCCTCAAAGTGGTCAAACGCATCGTGGCAACTCGCGCCTCACGCCACGCCCTCAGCCGCGAAGATATCCTCCGCGCCATATGCCAGCACTTCGGACTGAAACCCCAGGACCTCAACAGCAAACAGCGCGATAAACACCTGGTCTTAGCACGCGACTTAGCCGTCTTCCTCATGCGCAAACACCTCTGCCTCTCCTGGAAAGAAATCGGTGTCTGGTTCCAGCGCGACCACTCCTGGGCACTCCGATCCTATCAACGTGCTGAACAGCGCCTTAAACAAGAACCCTCCCTCCAGAGTACCCTCCAGAAAATTTTGCAGAAACTCCCTGGAACTTTTTCGGGACACGATTAGTTATCAGGTGGCACAGACCCCCTTCCTAAGAAAATGGAGGAGGGGTGCCGGAGTGGCCGAACGGGGCTCCCTGCTAAGGAGTTGAGCCGGTTAATCCCGGCTCCGAGGGTTCGAATCCCTCCCCCTCCGCACTCCCTACCCACGTACACCCAAAATGAACGCAGTCCATGCCAACCATCCAGCAACTGATCCGAAAAGGCAGGAAACCAAAACGGTACAAGCGCCGGTCCGTCGCCCTGGACGGCTGCCCTCAAAAACGCGGCGTATGCCTCCACGTCTATACCACTACGCCCAAAAAACCCAACTCAGCACTCCGTAAGGTGGCAAAGGTCCGACTGAGCAACGGCAAAGAAGTCATCGCGTATATCCCGGGCGAAGGACACAACCTCCAGGAACACTCCATCGTCTTAGTCCGTGGCGGACGTGTCAAAGACCTGCCCGGCGTCAAATACCACATCATCCGCGGCGTGCTGGATTGTGCCGGCGTAGAAGGCAGACGTAAGTCCCGATCCAAATACGGCACCAAACGACCCAAATCCTGAACTCCATGCCCAGAAAAAAACGGAAAATAGAACGGCGAATCCCCCCACCCGACCCTATCTACAACGACCCCTACGTCTCCAAGTTCATCAACATCATGATGCGCGATGGCAAAAAGACCAAAGCCGCCAAAATCTTCTATGAAGCCCTCAAACTGATTGAAAAGAAAACCGGACAGAACGGATACGAAGTGTGGAAAAAAGCCGTGGAAAACGTCAAACCCATTTTAGAAGTCCGACCACGCCGAATCGGCGGTGCCACCTACCAGGTCCCCTATGAGGTCCCTCCCCACAGGCAGATCTCGCTGTCTATGCGCTGGATCGTACAGGCTGCCAGGCAACGCCGGGGAAAATCCATGATTGAAAAGCTCGCCCACGAACTCATAGACGCCGCACGCAACCAGGGCGGCGCCATCAAAACCAAAGAAAACATCCACCGAATGGCAGAAGGCAACCGCGCATTTGCCCACCTGCGCTTCTAAACCTGCCCAACCCGCAAATCACACACACCATGGCAAAAGGGAAAAACATTGACTTTGGCGACGCCTTTGAAAAACTCAAACGAACACGCAATATTGGAATCGTCGCCCACATCGACGCAGGCAAAACCACCACTACAGAACGAATCCTGTTCTATACGGGACTTATCCACAAGATGGGCGAAGTCCACGAAGGAACCGCTACGATGGACTGGATGGTCCAGGAACGCGAACGCGGCATCACCATTACCGCCGCCACCACACGAGTATTCTGGGACTACAAAGGGCAACGCTACCGAATCAACATCATTGACACGCCCGGACACGTGGACTTCACCATAGAAGTAGAACGATCGTTGCGCGTCCTGGACGGCGCCGTCATCGTTCTGTGCGGAGTAGGCGGCGTGGAACCCCAAACGGAAACCGTCTGGCGACAAGCCAACCGATACAACGTACCCCGCATCGTCTTTGTCAACAAGATGGATCGCGTCGGGGCAGACTTCTTCAAAGCCGTCCGCCAGATCAAAGAAAAACTGGGTGCCAACCCCGTGCCGATCCAGCTGCCCATCGGCGAAGAAAGCAATTTTGTCGGCGTCATAGACCTCATCCGAATGAAAGCCCTCTACTGGGATACCGACGAGCTTGGTAAGATGTACCGCGTTGCCGATATCCCCGAAGAACTGCGCGAACAAGCCGAACAGTACCGGCAAAACTTACTGGAAGCCATCGCTGAACTGGACGAGGAACTCTTCAACAAGTACATAGAAGATCCCGACTCACTCACCGAGGACGACATCCTCCAGGGCCTCCGAAAAGGAACCGTCTCCTTCCAGCTGGTCCCCGTACTGTGCGGATCTGCTTTGCGCAATCGCGGGATCCAGCCCCTCTTAGACGCCGTCATCGCCTTCCTCCCCTCACCCCTGGACATCCCCGACGTGAAAGGCGTCCACCCCGATACCGGCGAAGAACTCACACGACCTACCGACCCCAACGCACCCTTCGCCGCCCTCGCCTTCAAAATCATGACCGACCCCTACGTAGGACGACTCGTCTACTTCCGCGTGTACTCAGGACGACTCCACGCCGGATCCGCCGTCTACAACCCACGTACACGCAGCAAAGAACGAATCTCACGACTCTACCAGATGCACGCCAACAAACAACAAATGATTGAGTACGTGGAAGCCGGAGATATCGCCGCCGGCGTCGGATTCAAGGACATCCGAACCGGCGATACACTCTGCGACGAAAAACACCCCATCATCTTAGAAAGCATCAACGTGCCCGAACCCGTCATCTCTATGGCAATTGAACCCCCATCCAAAGCCGACTTTGACAAGCTCTCCATCGCCCTATCCAAACTCTCCGAAGAAGACCCCACCTTCCGCGTGAAAGTGGACGCCGAAACCGGACAGACCATCATCAGCGGAATGGGCGAACTCCACCTGGAAATCATCTTAGACCGACTCCGACGCGAATTCAAAGTGGAAGCCCGTGCCGGTAAGCCCCAGGTCGCCTATCGCGAAACCATCACCAAACCCATTACACACCGCGAACTGCTCAAGAAACAAACCGGAGGACGCGGAAAATACGCAGAAATCATCGCAGAGTTCATGCCACCCGACGACCAGCAACACCCCACCGGACTCACCTTCATCAACGAAATCTACGGGGGCGCAATCCCCAAGGAATTCATCCCTGCCATTGAAAAAGGCTTTAAAGACGCAATGCAAACAGGACCTTTGGCAGGCTATCCCCTCATCGGACTCAAAGTTCGCGTCTTTGACGGGTCTTACCACGAGGTGGACTCCGATAGCCAGTCCTTTGAAATGTGTGCACGCGCCGCCCTCCGACATGCCACCGCCCAGGCAGACCCCATACTCTTAGAGCCCATCATGCGCGTGGAAGTGGTTACACCCGAAGAATACCTGGGCGAAGTCATAGGCGACCTCAACCGACGACGTGGCAAAATCCTGGGTATGGAAGAAAAAGGCAACGCCCGATCAGTACTTGCCCACGTCCCCCTGTCCGAACTCTTCGGATACGTCACA
Source organism: Bacteroidota bacterium (assembly GCA_026992635.1). GTDB lineage: Bacteria > Bacteroidota > Bacteroidia > JAADEI01 > JAADEI01 > JALWYU01. The sequence continues at coordinate 14,082 of JALWYU010000103.1, forward strand.
CAACTGCGTAGCCTGACTTCGGGACGGGCATTCGCCATGATGGAATTCTCCCACTACGAACCCGTCCCACCCAACATCCAGGAAGAAATCGTTGCCCGCGTCCGAGGAAAAGCCAAAGCCGAAGCCGAAACCTGACCACCATGCCCAGTACAACCTCTGAAGTGCGCCGACCAATACGAATCCGTATACGCCTGCAATCTTACGACCATACCTTAGTGGACCGAACCGTAGAACGCATCGTGAAAACAGTGAAGCAAACGGACGCCATCATCCGCGGACCTGTACCCCTGCCCACCAAACGCAAAATCTTCACCGTACTGCGCTCACCCCACGTGAACAAAGACTCACGAGAACAATTCATGCTGCGCATTCACCGGCGACTCATTGACATCTATCCGCGCAATACTTCACGCACCATTGAAGCCCTGACCAAATTGACCATACCCAGCGGCGTGGATATTGAAGTAAAGACATGAAGCCATGCGCGGACTGATTGGCAGAAAACTCGGTATGACCCAGATCTTCCTGGAAGACGGAACCGTCGTACCCTGTACCGTCCTGGAAGTGGGACCTTGCGTCGTTACGCAAATCCGAACACCGGAACGCGACGGCTACCGGGCTGTCCAGCTCGGATTCGGAGAACGCAAAGTCAAAAACACACCCAAGCCCCTGCTCGGACACTTCGCCAAAGCCAAAACCTCGCCCAAACGCAAACTGGCTGAATTCCGCGATTGGGACGGCGAACTCCCACAATTAGGACAAACCCTGACCGTTGCCGATATCTTCCAGGAGGGCGACCTCGTGGACGTAACCGGGACCAGCAAAGGAAAAGGTTTTCAGGGCGTGGTCAAACGCCATGGATTCAGCGGCGTGGGGATGCAAACCCACGGTCAAAAAGACAAAGAACGACACCCCGGATCCATTGGCGCCGCCACCTTCCCGGCACGCGTCGTCAAAGGCAAACGAATGGCAGGGCACATGGGCAACGCCCGCGTAACCGTCAAAAACCTGCGCGTGCTCCGAATAGATAAGACACGCAACCTGCTGTTCGTCAAAGGGAGTGTACCCGGACATCGCGGTGCCTTCGTCCTGGTCAAAAAAGTCAAACAACAACTCCTCTAAAAACGCACCGACAAAAAAGCAAAAGCCTCATGAAATTTCCGGTCCTCAACCTGGAAGGCGAGCAAACGGGACGATTCGTGGAAGTATCCGATGAAGTGTTCGCGATCCAGCCCAACTGGCATGCCATCTATCTGGATACCAAACGCTATTTAGCAAGCCAGCATCGCGGAACCCACAAGACCAAGACCCGAGGGGAAGTCCAGGGATCCACACGAAAAATCCGACCCCAAAAATACACGGGACAGGCGCGATTAGGACAGCGCACCAGCCCATTGCTCCGTGGCGGTGGACGCGTATTTGGTCCCCGACCCCGATCCTACGCCATCAAAGTCAACAAAAAAGTACAGTTACTGGCAAGGCGGTCCGCACTGAGCGTCCAGGCTCAAAACGGGAACATCCTCGTCATTGAAGACTTTGAAATGGAACGACCCCGAACCAAACGCATTGCTGAGCTCCTGCGCGTGGTGGGCGCTTCCCAGCGCTTCACACTTTTCATCCTGCCCGAACCCAACCGAATTATCTATCTGTCCGCCAGAAATATCCCCTACGTAGAGACGATCCCCGCCTACCAGCTCAACACCTACCTGATTACTCGCGCCTACACCCTCCTCTTCACAGAACGCGCGATCCTTCGCGTAGACCAGTGGCTACAACCCAAAAAACAAACACACCATGCATCTGTATGAGGTGATCAAGCGACCCATCCTCACCGAAAAAACCACAAAACTCCAGGAAACACGCAATTGCTACGTATTTGAAGTAGACCGACGCGCCAACAAAACCCTTATCAAACAGGCAGTAGAAAAAATCTTCAACGTGAAAGTCCGAAAAGTCAATACCGCCATCATTCCGGGCAAACGACGAATTCGCTATACACGCGACGGAAAAATCATCCAGGGCAAAAAACCCCCCTACAAGAAAGCCTATGTGTACTTAGAGCCAGGCTACACCATTGACTTCTTCAACCTGGAAACCACCTGAACACCAGACCAAATTCCCACCAACAAAACGAAGAAGCATGCCCGTCAAGCGATTTAAACCCATCACACCAGGACGACGCTTTATGACCGTAGATACCTTTGAAGCACTCACACGCGACGAACCCGAAAAAGCCCTCCTCGTCAAATACAAACAAAAAGCAGGGCGCAACAACCAGGGGCGCCGATCTATGCGCTATCGCGGGGGCGGACACAAAAAACGCTATCGCCTCATTGACTTTAAACGCGACAAAGACGGAATTCCCGCACGCGTCGCCTCCATAGAATACGACCCCATACGCAGCGCATACATCTCCTTAGTGGTGTATGCCGACGGCGAAAAACGATACATCCTAGCACCCGATGGAATCCAGGTGGGCGACGAAATCCTCTCCGGACCCGATGCGCCTATCAAAACCGGGAATGCCCTCCCCTTAGAGAAGATCCCCGTCGGTACCATGATCCACAATATTGAACTGTGGCCAGGCAGAGGAGGACAACTGGTGCGCGCCGCCGGAACCTACGCCCAGATCGTAGGACGCGAAGGCAAATTCACCATTATCAAACTCCCCTCAGGCGAAATCCGAAAAGTCTATTCCAAGTGCAAAGCCACCATTGGACGCGTCTCCAATCCGGACCACAACCAGATCGTCATCGGCAAAGCTGGACGACACCGATGGATGGGTCGCCGACCGCGAACACGCGCCGTCGTCATGAACCCCGTTGACCATCCTATGGGTGGCGGCGAAGGCGGAAAACACAAAGCACACCATCCCCAATCACGATCCGGACTCTACGCCAAAGGCAAGAAAACACGCAATCCACGGAAGCCCACCAGCGTATTCATCATTCGGCGACGTGGCGAAACCGAACGCCAAAAAGCATAATAAGTCCCACCCAAAACCTCACGCAAATAAATAAATCCGTAAGCCCATGCCCCGCTCCCTGAAAAAAGGACCTTTCGTAGACCCCAAACTCCTCAAAAAAATCCGTGCCCTCAACCAGGCAAAAAAGAAACAGACCATCCGGACGTGGTCCCGACGTTCCACCATTATCCCAGAGATGGTGGGGCATACCATTGCCGTCCATAACGGAAAGGGATTCGTGCCCGTCTACATCACCGAGCAAATGGTGGGACATAAACTGGGGGAATTCGCCCCAACACGTACATTCCGCGGACACAGCTCCAAGAAGATCAAATAGCACGCCAAAACCGATGACACCATGACAACAACCACAACGCAAGCCAGACGAAAGAAGAAAAAGCAGTTGACAAGCCGCGATTTCTGGCGCGAGTATGAAAGCCGGGCTGTGCTCCGTCGCCTCCGTATCTCCCCCAAAAAAATCAAGCCGCTCCTGGATCAAATCCGATGGCAACGCGTGGATACCGCCCTTGCCTATTTAGATATTGTTCCCAAACGGGCGGCACGACCCATCGCCAAACTCATCCGATCTTGCTTAGCGAACTGGCAGGACCTCTACGGGGCTGAAGCCCCTGTCGATCTCCAGGAACTGTACATCTCAGAAATCTACGTGACACCCGGAGGGATGCTCAAGCGGTGGCGACCCGTCTCCCGCGGACGCGCCCACCCTTACCGACGACGACTCGCACACATCTTCGTCAAAATCGCACCACTCCGCCCAGAACCCCAAACACCACCCACACAACAACAAGAAAAAGAAGCAGCAGAAAAGCAGGAGCGAGACCAGTCCACCACAACCCCTGAAACAAAAACTCAACAAGAACAGCAGCAACCTGAAAACACAACCCAGAACACGAACACGGGGGAACTTCCCGAATCCGAAAAAACTTCTTAACAAACCGTAAAAATCAAAAAAAGCGAGTAGAAAACAGGGCGCATGGGACAAAAAACCAATCCAATCGGCAACCGACTGGGCATCATCCGCGGCTGGGACAGTATGTGGCTCGGAAAAAAACAACACTTTGCGCAACGCGTCCTCCAGGATTGGCAAATCCGACAGTATATCTATCGGCGGTACCCCCGCGGAGGCATCTCACGAATCATCATTGAACGCTTCCCACGGCGCATTACTATTACTATTTACACGGCACGACCCGGCGTCATTGTCGGAAAAGGCGGACAGGAAATCCGGCAGCTCACCGACGAACTCCGTGTGCTCACCGGTGAATCCGAACTGGACGTCAAAATTGGCGAGATTACCCGACCCGAACTGGAAGCACCACTCGTTGCAGAGAACATTGCCCGACAAATAGAAGCACGCGTCAACCACCGACGCGCCATCAAAGCCGCTATGCAAGCCACATTGAAGATGGGCGCCGAAGGCATTCGCGTAGAAGTGGCAGGGCGTCTGGGGGGCGCCGAAATGGCACGACGCGAAAAATACATTGAGGGACGCGTACCACTCAGTACCCTGCGCGCAGACATTGATTATGCCCTGCGCGAAGCCTTCACCAAATGGGGAGTCATCGGCGTGAAAGTCTGGATTTGCCGGGGCGAAGTCTACGGGAAGCGCGACCTCTCTATTCACAACCCCGCAATCCAGCTCCGAACTATTCGGCGCCGAAAAACGTTATTATCCCGATAGCACAGGGGGATTCAACAGCCAATCCTGCTGGAAAACCGTTGAAGAGCCATGCTCCAGCCCCGAAGATACAAATGGCGCAAGCAACAACGCGGGCGAATGCGTGGAATTGCCCAGCGTGGGCATCGCTTAGCCTTTGGATCCTTTGGCTTAAAAGCCTTAGGGCACGCCTGGCTCTCCGCAGCACAAATTGAGGCGGCACGCGTCGCCATCTCCCGCGCCCTCCGTAAGGAAGGAAAAATGTGGATTCGCGTGTTCCCCGATAAACCCATCACCAAAAAACCCTTGGAAGTACGTATGGGGAAAGGGAAAGGCGATTTTGACCACTGGGCAGCCGTTGTTCACCCTGGCGAAATCCTCTTTGAAGTGGATAACGTGCCTTATCGCGAAGCCGTCTATGCCCTGAATTTAGCCGCCTACAAGTTGCCCATTCCCACCAAGATCGTAGTTCGCCCCGACTATTTCACCGAGCTGGAAGAAAGCGGGACATCCGCATAGCACACTGCACCACCTAACCAAAACCAAACAACCATGATGCGCATGGATGAGATCCGACAGCTCTCCGATGAAGAGCTCTTAGCCAAAATTGAAGAGGAGAAACTCCGCTACCAGAAAATGAAATGGGCACACAAGATTACGCCCTTAGAAAACCCCATGCGCCTTCGCTACCAGCGCAAATTTATTGCCCGCCTCCTTACAGAATGGAATGCACGCCAGCGCGCAAAAAAACAACAACAAAAGCAACAACAACAACAACACGCCCAGCAACAATAAACGATAACCAGCCATGCCAGCCAAAAAAACACGGGGACGACGAAAAGTTTTTGAAGGTATTGTGGTGAGCAACAAGATGGATAAGACTGTGGTAGTACGCGTAGAGCGACGTGTCCTCCATCCCAAATATGGGAAATACGTTCTGCGCTCGTCCAAGTTCATGGCACACGATGAACACAACGAATGCCAGGAAGGCGACTTAGTCCGCATCATGGAGACACGACCTCTCAGCCGACATAAACGATGGCGCGTCGTAGAGATTCTCCAGCGCAAGCCACAACTGGTTCGGACCGACCAGCCCGAACTGGAAGAAGAAACCCTGGAAAAAATGATTGAAGAACGAATGCAACGGCGCACAACCCGGGAAAAGAAAGCGCAAGCCTCCGAAAGCCAGGATGAAAACCACACAGACGAAACAACAACACCTGCGGCACCCACAACGCCAGACCAGCAAAATCCATCTGAAACCTCCCCATCTGCCGACCACTGACCCGATGAGCCCGAAAAAAAATCCTGGTGAGCCATGATCCAGCGCACAACTCGTTTGGTCGTTGCCGACAATTCCGGTGCCAAGGAAGTCATGTGCATAGGCATTTTGGGATACAGCAATAAGCGATACGCAACGGTGGGCGACCGAATCGTCGTTTCCGTCAAAAAAGCAGTGCCCCGTGCCAGCGTAGAAGAAGGCGATGTGGTTCGGGCGGTCGTCGTACGGACGCGAAAGGAAATCCGCAGGAAAGACGGGTCGTACGTCCGCTTTGACGACAATGCCGTTGTCCTGCTCAACCAGTATGGCGAGCCCTTGGGAACACGCGTCTTTGGACCCGTGGCACGCGAATTGCGCGAAAAAGGCTTCACACGAATCATTTCCTTAGCACCCGAAGTGATCTAAAAAAGCAGGGGACGCCATGCCCAAAAAACGCAAACCAAAGAAAACCGAAGGGCGAAAACGATTCAAGCCCAAACTCAAAATCAAAAAAGGCGACATAGTCCAGGTCATTGCCGGCGACTATGCCTACCGCGGAAAACAGGGACGGGTCTTAGCCGTCTTCCCCGAGGAACAACGCATAATTGTGGAGGGCGTCAACCTGGTGAAAAAACACGTGAAGCCCTCACAGGAATTTCCCCAGGGCGGAATCATTGAAGTAGAAGCACCTATCCATATCTCCAACGTAATGCTGGTGGATCCCGAGACGGGCGAACCCACACGCGTCGGGCGCAAGCGCTTAGAAGACGGACGCATCGTACGCTACGCCAAGAAAAGCGGAAAAATTCTGGATTGATGGCGCAAAAAGCGACAACGACGAGCAGGGGCGACGAACCCCTCCTGGATGCCTACCCCCAGGAAAACGGGAAATATATCCCCCGACTGAAACTCTATTACAAACAACACGTTGTACCCCGCCTGATGGAACGCTTCCAGTACAAAAACGTGATGGAAGTCCCTACACTGATCAAAATCTGCCTGAATCGCGGAATTGGCTATGCCCTCCAGGATAAACGCCTCATGGACGCGGCAATGCAAGAGCTGATGCTGATTGCCGGACAAAAACCTGTCTTTACCTACGCCCGAAAGTCCGTCGCGAGCTTTCGGATTCGCAAAGGGATGCCCGTAGGTATCCGCGTAACCTTACGTGGAGACCGTATGTGGGAATTCTTAGACCGGCTGATCACCGTCGCCCTGCCACGCGTCCGCGACTTTCGTGGTGTACCCCGTACGGGCTTCGACGGAAAAGGCAACTTCTCCCTGGGTATCGCCGAACAAATCGTCTTTCCTGAAATCAGTATAGACCAGGTACCTCGCGTGACAGGCCTGGATATCACCATCGTAACTTCCGCCGAAACCGACGAAGAAGCCGAAGCCCTCTTAGAAGAACTGGGCTTTCCCTTCACACCCCGTCCCGGAAACTAACAACACTACTACCTAAACCCCTTCGCCCATGCCCAACAAATCCACTATTGCCCGCAACGAAAAACGCAAAAGACTCTACGAAAAATACAAAGAGAAGCGTGAACGGCTCAAACGCGAAGGACGCTGGCTGGAACTGGCACTCCTCCCCAGAAATTCCTCACCGGTACGCATCCGAAATCGCTGCCAGATTTGCGGGCGCGCCCGCGGATACATCCGCCTGTACGGACTGTGCCGGATCCATTTCCGGGAGCTGGCTGCCTCAGGGCAGATTCCCGGCATCCGAAAAGCCAGCTGGTAACCACCAAAAACACGATGCGTCATGGCGGTAACGGATCCCGTCGGCGATTTCCTTACACGCATCCGAAATGCACTGATGGCACGCCATGCCTATGTGGAAGTGCCTGCTTCCAAGTTGCTCAAAGCCATTTGCGACGTCCTCCTGGACCAGGGCTACATTCGCGGATACCGCTGGGTGGAAACCCCCAATAACCAGGGGAAACTGGTCATTGCGCTTAAATACGATCCGCGAACTGGTGAGCCCGCAATTCGCGAACTCAAACGCGTAAGTAAACCCAGCCGACGGGTTTACGCCCCTGCCCGACGACTACCTCGCGTCTACGATGGCCTGGGAATTGCCATTATTTCCACGTCACAGGGCGTGATGACCGACAAAGAAGCACGGCGCCGGAACATTGGCGGTGAGGTTCTCTGTTACATCTTCTGATTGTTCAAGCAAGTCAGGAACATGGGTAAAGGGTAAAGACCAGGAGCCATGTCTCGGTTAGCCAAACGCCCGATTCGTGTACCCGACAACGTCAAGATTGAATTTCGCCAGACAGAAGTTTACGTGGAGGGACCGCGCGGTGCCCTGACCGTACCCTTTGACCCACGCTTCCGCTTCCACTACGAAAATGGCGAGATCCGAATTGAGCGCCCCTCCGACGAAAAAGAAGACAAAGCCAAACACGGACTCTACTGGAAACTCCTCGTCAACGCCATTACCGGTGTAACAGAAGGGTTTCGCAAAGAACTGGAAGTGATCGGTGTGGGCTACCGTGCACAACTCAAAGGCAAACAGGTTCTGGAACTCAGTCTGGGCTATTCCCACCCCATCTATTTTGTTTTGCCACCTGAGATTTCTGCCCACGTAGAAGCCACCCGGGAAAAAACCACCATCCGCATAGAAGGGATTGACCGGGCACTGGTCGGAGAAGTCGCAGCAAAGATTCGGGCTTTGCGCAAGCCCAATGTTTACACGGGGAAGGGTATCCGGTACGCAGGGGAATATGTCCGGCGGAAACCAGGCAAAGCCGCTGTCAAACGATAAAAAACTCACTGCAAAATCCTGAAGAGTCATGGCGGCACCCCGCGAAAAACAATTCCGGTATATTCGGCGACGGCGAATCAAAATTCGTATTCGCAAGCGTATTTTTGGCACGCCGGACCGACCCCGCCTGACTGTCTACCGAAGCCTCCAGCACATCTACGCCCAGATCATTGACGATACAAAGGGGCATACTTTGGTGGCGGCGTCCTCCTTAGAGCGTGCCATTCGCGAAAAACCCGGTACCAAAACAGAGAAAGCCTATTTAGTAGGGCAATTGCTTGCCCAGCGTGCCTTGGCAAAGGGTATCCAGAAAGTCGCCTTTGACCGCAACGGATACAAGTACCATGGACGTGTGAAAGCCCTTGCTGAAGGTGCACGTGCCGGCAAACTGGACTTTTAGAATTGACGGGAACATGTCCGGTACAAAGAAGAAAATCCCACGAGTTCCCCAGAAGATCCGGCGCCAGCATTTGACATTGCCTCCAGGTACGGAATTGCAAGAACGCCTTGTAGAACTGCGCCGTGTCGTCAAAGTGACGAAAGGCGGACGAACCTTCCGGTTCTCTGCCTTGGTGGTTGTGGGTGATGGCAATGGGCTCGTGGGCTTTGGCTTGGGGAAAGCCCGGGAAGTGCCCGCCGCCGTGGAAAAAGCCCTCAACCGCGCCAAGAAAAATCTGTACCGCGTACCCATTTTGCACGGGACGATTCCTCACCGGATCACCGCCAAAGCAGGCGCAGCAAAAGTTTTCCTGCGCCCGGCAGCCCCCGGTACGGGAATCATTGCCGGGAACACCATGCGTGCCGTCTTAGAATGTGCAGGCTATACGGACATTATTGCCAAGAGTCTGGGGTCTAACACGCCCCATAACGTGGTACGCGCAACCATCAAGGCATTGACGAGTCTGGAAGACGCCCTGTCCGTTGCACAGCGCAGGCAAATCCCCCTCAAAAAAGTGTTCAATGGCTGAGCCACAGCAACAAGCGACGACCCCCACTCCAGCACAGGAGGAAAAGGATTACCCCTACGTGGAAGTGGAGCTGGTCCGCTCATTGATTGGTGAGCCACGCCGACACCGGGCAACCGCCCATGCCTTGGGGTTACGGCGCTTGCACCAGCGGCGTGTCCACCGGCTGACACCTGCAATCGCCGGAATGCTCCGACGAATCCATCACATGATTCGTGTGCGGCAAATCTCTGCACCTGAGGCAAATACCAAAACAAAAGCCCAATGAGCTTTTTACATCGGATTCGGCCTGCCCCCGGCTCGGTTCGTACCCGTAAGCGTGTGGGACGCGGCAATGCGTCCGGGAAAGGGAACACGGCAGGACGCGGGACAAAAGGTGCGCAATCGCGGTCGGGCTATAGACTGCGCCCGGGATTTGCCGGGGGGAACCTCCCCATCCACCTGCGCTACCCCAAGCGAGGCTTCACGCCACCCAACCGCATAGAATACGCGATTATCAATGTGGGTCGGCTCCAGACACTTGTGAACAAATACAAGTGGCAAGAAGTTACGCCCGAAGTCCTGTACACCTGCGGTGCCATTCGGAAAAAGAATCTACCCATCAAGATTCTGGGTGAAGGGCATTGGGAAGCACCGATTGTCGTGCGTGCCCACGCTTTCAGTCAGAAAGCCCGTGAGAAGATCCTGGCGGCAGGTGGCAAACCGGAAGTCCTCTCCCCATGAGCAAGTTGATTGAGATCTTTCGGGAGATCTGGCGCATTAAGGAGCTCCGCCAGCGCTTGCTGATCACGCTGGGACTCATTGCTGTCTACCGGTTGGGGTCGTACATTCTTTTGCCCGGAATTGACGCGACCAAGCTGGAAGCCCTGGCTTCGCAGGCAACCACCGGATTGCTCGGCTTGATCAACCTGTTTGCAGGCGGGGGCTTCGCCCGATCCTCTATCTTTGCCCTAGGCGTAATGCCTTACATTACGGCATCCATTATTGTCCAGTTACTGGGCGTGTCGCTGCCCTATTTCCAGCGATTACAACAGGAAGGGGAGAGCGGTCGCCGAAAACTCAACCAGATTACCCGCTACCTAACCGTTCTGATTACAGCTGTTCAGGCGAGCGCTTATGTAACCTACCTGCGATTCATTGCGGCAGATGCAATTATTGTTCCGCCTGGCTTGTTCTGGTTTACCACAGTGGTGATTCTCACGGCAGGTACGTTGTTTGCCATGTGGCTGGGCGAAAAAATCACGGATCGCGGAGTAGGAAATGGCATCTCCCTGCTCATCACCGTGGGGATCCTGGCAGATCTGCCCTTTGCCCTGACCGCAGAAGTTTCTTCACGGCTGACGCAACCTGGTGGTCAACTTTACCTGATCCTTGAATTGTTGATTCTGGTAGGGGTTGTCGTGGGCGTCATCATGATCGTTCAGGCAGTGCGCAAGATCCCGATTCAGTATACACGCCGTGTGATTGGCGGTCGGATCTACCAGGTGCAGGGTGCCCGTCAATACCTGCCATTTAAGGTGACGGCGGCAGGGGTCATGCCCATAATCTTTGCCCAGGCAATTATGATGCTTCCTTCTACGGTAGCGCAGTTTTTTGGGGATGCACCCATTGCACAAACCATCAACCAGATCTTTGGGGACATTGCCTCCTTCTGGTACAATTTGTTTCTGTTCATCCTTGTGGTGATTTTCACGTACTTTTACACGGCGGTTATTTACAATCCGATTCAGATGGCAGAAGATATGAAGCGCAATGGTGCGTTTATTCCTGGCGTTAAACCCGGCAGAAAAACCGCCGAATACATAGATAGCGTCATCACCCACATTACTTTTCCAGGCGCAATTCTGATTGGAATTGTCGCGATTTTGCCGGCATTTGCGATTTTAGCGGGCGTCAACCAGCAATTCGCCCAATTTTACGGGGGGACGACATTGCTGATTATTGTGGCAGTCCTGATTGAATTCCTGCAGCACGTGGAGAGCTACATGCTGATGCGCCATTATGAAGGGCTGATGCGTACCGGCAGATTGCAACGGCGCCGACCCATTGGCGTCACTGCCTGATAGTAAGTCCACACCTGGCTTGTATTCCCGTTGGCAAGAGGGGAGAGTACGTCCCCCCGAGTGTGTTGTCCACACCCAGGAAAGCCCCATACGAGAATGATGGAATGTTGCGTTATTTTCTATGCGAAGTGAGGGGAAGGCAACAAAGCCGGGGGAAATTCCGTTTATTCAATAGGCAGCTTCGTAAATCCGCCAGCCATGGAATCCCAATTCTCACGGGATGTCCGGAACTTGCTTATGTTGAGTGAGCAGGAGGCACGCCGCCTCGGACACGAGTACGTAGGCGTAGAACACCTCATGCTGGCGCTCCTCCGCGATGAAGACAATTTAGGCGTACAAACTTTACGTGCTTTGCATATCAACCCGCGCAAACTCTACCAGCAAATTGAACAGACGTTAAGGCGAACACGCCCCCGACTGCGCAACCAGCGTACACCACGCCGTGCTTATTACACTCGCCAGGCAGAGTATGTCCTTCGGACGATGCTCTTAGAAGCCCAGGAGATGGGCGACCCCGAAGCCGGACCCGAACACCTCCTCCTAGCCATCCTCCGCAATGAAGACAATCTGCCCACACAAATCCTGTATAACGAATACGACGTGGACTATCAGAGCTTTCGTGCGGAGCTGGAATACCTGTTGCGCCACCGGCAACCCACTGCTTCCTACCGCTCCGAAATGGAAGACGACGACGAAGAAGAAGAACTGCCCCGACGTCGGCGCCCTGAAAAATCCCGGACGACCGTGCTGGACACCTTTGGACGAAACATCACGCAGCTGGCACGCGAAGGCAAACTGGACCCCGTCGTAGGACGCGACCAGGAAATTGAACGCGTCTGCCAGATTTTAGCACGGCGCAAGAAGAACAACCCTGTCCTGATTGGTGAGCCCGGCGTGGGAAAAACCGCCATTGTGGAGGGATTGGCACTTCGGATTGTCCAGCGCCGCGTTCCTCGCGTCTTGCTCAACAAAGAGATTTACCAGCTGGATATGGCGTCTGTGGTGGCAGGCACGAAATACCGCGGGCAGTTTGAAGAACGGATGAAAGCCATTCTCCAGGAACTGGAAAAGAACAAAAACATCATTCTGTTCATTGATGAATTGCACACGATTGTAGGGGCAGGGAGTGCAACGGGCTCCTTAGACGCTTCCAACATCTTTAAACCCGCTTTAGCACGCGGGGAAATCCAGGTGATTGGCGCCTCTACCCTTGACGAATACCGGCAGTATATTGAAAAGGATGGGGCTTTAGAGCGGCGCTTCCAAAAAGTGATTGTGAACCCACCTTCAGCCGAGGAAACCTTAGAGATTCTCCAGCAATTGAAACCCCGCTACGAGGAATTTCACCACGTACGCTATACAGACGATGCGCTTCGTGCATGCGTGGAGTTGACAGAACGCTACATTACGGATCGGTTTCAGCCGGACAAGGCACTGGATGTCCTGGATGAGGCAGGGGCACGCGTCCATCTACGCGGAATTGAGCCTCCTCCCGAAATCAAGCAGCTGGAAGAAGAAATCAAGCGCTTAGAAGCACTTAAGCAGGATGCGATTCGCAACCAGCGATTTGAGCAAGCCGCCGCCCTGCGCGACCAGCTCAAACAAGCCTCTTTACAGCTGACACAACTGCGCGAAGAATGGGAAGAATCCCTCAAGAGGAAGTACTTTACGGTGACGGAAGATGACGTGGCAGAGGTCATTGCCATGATGACGGGGATTCCCGTCCAGCGCATTACGCAATCGGAAGCAGAGCGCCTGCGCCACTTACGCGAAGCACTCAAACGCCACATCGTCGGACAGGACGAAGCCATTGAAAAAGTCGTTCGGGCAATTCAGCGGAACCGCCTGGGATTGAAAGACCCGCGTCGCCCCATCGCTTCCTTTATCTTTTTGGGTCCGACGGGCGTGGGCAAAACAGAGCTGGCACGGACGATCGCCCGCGTCCTGTTTGACTCGGAAGATGCCCTGATCCGAATTGACATGTCTGAGTATATGGAACGCTTTTCGGTATCTCGCCTGATTGGCGCACCTCCCGGATACGTGGGCTACGAAGAAGGGGGTCAGCTGACGGAGCGCGTTCGTCGTCGTCCATACAGTGTCGTGCTCTTAGACGAGATTGAAAAAGCACATCCCGATGTGTTCAACCTGCTGTTGCAAATTCTGGAAGATGGGCATCTGACCGATAGCCTGGGCAGACGTGTGGACTTTCGCAACACGATTATCATCATGACCTCCAACATTGGTGCACGCCAATTACAGGAGTTTGGAAAGGGAATTGGCTTTGCTGTGGGAACCGAGGATGAACTGGACCAGCGTACCCGATCGGTGATTCAACAGGCGTTGAAACGAACGTTTGCTCCGGAATTCTTAAATCGGCTGGACGACGTGATCCTGTTCAACCCGCTTACGCGCGAACACATCGCCCAGATTTTGGACATCCTCTTAGAGGACTTCAAGAAGCGCCTCCAGAAGCGCCATCTCCAGTTGGAGTTGACCGAGCGCATGCACGCCTTCTTAGTAGATCGGGGCTACGACCCGAAATTTGGTGCGCGTCCTTTGCGCCGGGCAATCCAGCGCTACTTGGAAGACGAAATCGCCGAATACCTGTTGCAACATCCCGGGTTGCGTGATGCGATCCTCGTGGTTGATCATACTGAAGAAGAGGGGGTCCAGATTACGCACAAAATCCTGGAAGAGGAAGAAGAGGAAATGACTTCGTCGTAGCGTGTTCATACGACCTTTTTGCCGATGCCCATTGAGAACACGCGAGTTCGGACCACGTTGCTCTGCTCAACCTGACAAGGTTGATACGGGGAAGACAAGGACATTTTTTGAATGTCCGGGAATTATGCCGGATCCGAAATGAACAGGCTTCGCCAATGGCACACGTAGTACTGATCAGTATGTTCCTTTTGTTTCTGCGAATGTTTGGTTTGTTTTTAGTCATTCCTGTATTCAGTGCTGGCGCATTGCAATATAGTGGGGCAACTGATGTATGGGCAGGACTTGCAATGGGTAGCTATGGTATCACACAAGCCCTGATGCAACTGCCGATGGGCTGGCTGGCAGAACGCCTTTCATTGCGGACAGCACTGCTCGTGGGATTAAGTTTGTTTGTCATAGGGAGTCTATGGGCATATGAAACCTCAACGATTTATGGACTGATTGGTGCACGGCTCGTACAGGGGATGGGCGCCATCGCAGGTTTGGTAATGGGCTGGCTGACCACGACAGTTCCAGAGGGATGGCGCGCCCGTGCATACATGTTGCAGGGGATGGCTGTAGGTGCCGGCATCTTTGGCGGACTCCTTGCCGCTCCCTGGCTATACCGGTGGTTGGGCTTTCGCCCACTGTTCTTACTGTTGGCAGGGGCAGGTTTCCTCTCACTAATTCTCGTTCTGATAGGAATTCGCCATGAGCGATCTGCCCAGCCCGCTTCTCCAGATGTACAGCACTCAATATGGCATGTATTGCCTTATTTATTGATGACTGGCAGTTCAGCATTTTTGCTTCAGTTTTTGTTTTTTGGGATGCCCAGGGTGTTTGCCACGGCACTCCGCCAGATCTACGGCGTTGCAATGGTTGTAGCCTTGCTGGGCTATCCGCTCCTGACCTGGTTTGAACGACGCAGGAAATACTTTGTAGCAACAGTGTTTGCCTGGGTGTTGTTTACAGTGGGTACGGGGCTGGGTGTTCATTTTCTGTTTTCCTGGGTTCCATGGTGGTGGCTGGCAGGATGCACGGCTTGCAGTTTGCTGGGCTACTCTATGATTCAACCGGCGGTGGCGGCACTCCTTGCCCGAAAGGGACGTGCACTCATTCATATGAGCGCTAACCAGATGGCAATGTCCGCGGGTGCCGGCGCCGGAGGGATTGTTGCCGGATGGCTATGGCAATGGCACTCATCCCATGTTGATGGACTTGTCTTTGGCGTGCTTGCTGGCTTGTTCTCTTTGAATTTGTTCTGGTTATGGAAAGACCTTCTTCATTCGCGACAACCTCATTAACTTTTGCAATAAAGTGGACTGGATCATGGTCGGAGAGGTCAGACCGGGAACAGAAGCACCAAACACCCATTCTGAAAGGAACAAGGGGGTTGGGAACGGTCTGAGTACGCCGTCTCCCTTTTCAGTGTATGCGATTCGTGCACAATTCCCTGTTTTGCACAGGGCTATGCATGGCAAGCCGCTAATCTATCTGGATAACGCTGCGTCCACACAGAAGCCCCAGGTCGTGATTGATACGCTGGTCCGCTTTTACTCCACCACATACAGCAATGTCCATCGGGGAGCCTATGCATTAAGCGAAGAGGCGACTGCCCGGTATGAAGAAGCCCGTCAGATTGTGGCACGCTTCTTAGGCGCACGCTCCTGGCGAGAGATTGTTTTTGTCCGGGGGGCAACAGAAGGCATTAACCTCCTGGCATTTTCCTTAGGTGAGTACTTTCTGCGGGAAGGAGATACGGTGGTCGTTACAGAGATGGAGCACCACTCCAATTTAGTGCCCTGGCAAATGGCTTGTGCCCGGAAAGGTGCGCACCTGCGGGTTGTTCCCCTTCGTGAGGATGGCGATCTGGACCTGGATCAGCTGGAAACCCTCCTTGCTCAGAAACCGAAAATCCTGGCTGTTACGCATGTGTCCAATTCGCTGGGTACGGTCAATCCCATTCGTCAGATCGTGGAAATTGCCCATGCTTATGGTGTGGTGGTGGTGGTAGATGGTGCCCAGGCAGTTGCGCATGTTCCGGTCAACGTTCAGGAGCTGGACTGTGATTTCTATGTGTTTTCCGGGCATAAGATTTATGGTCCGACGGGGATTGGCGTGGTCTACGGTAAGGAAGAGTGGCTGGACCGACTGCCGCCGTACCAGGGTGGCGGTGAGATGATCCGGGAAGTCACCTTTGAAAAAACCACCTACAACGATATTCCCTATCGGTTTGAAGCCGGTACGCCCAACATTGTGGATGCGGTGGGGTTAGGTGCGGCATTGCAATTTGTGGAGTTAACGGGTCGTGAGCAGATCTTCCGCCATGAAGACCAGTTAATCAAGGAGTTAGAAAAGGGGCTGCGCGCGATACAGGGTGTCCGTGTGCTGGGTGCACCCCAAAAACGTGTGGCGGCAATCTCGTTTGTCGTTGAAGGCGTACATGCCCACGATATTGGAACAGGCTTGGATTTACACGGCATTTGTGTGCGGACTGGGCACCACTGTACACAGCCTGTAATGCGCTTTTATGGGGTACCGGCAACGGTTCGTCCTTCCTTAGCCATGTACAACACGCGCGAGGAAATAGAACGCTTTCTGGCGGCGCTGGAAGAAGTCATTGCCTTTTTCCGGCGTGGCTCTGCTTAAAATCGCCAGGACATGAGCGACCTGCAAAGTCTGTACCAGGAAGTGATTCTGGATCACAGTCGGAATCCCCGGCATTTTGGCAAGCCCCAACAGTGGACGCATCACATCCGGGGACAGAATCCACTCTGTGGTGATGAAATTGACCTTTACGTTACGCTGGATGAAGAAAAGCAGGTCATTCGGTCCATCCATTTTGATGGGCAGGGATGTTCTATCAGTATTGCCAGTGCGTCGTTTATGGCGGAGCATTTGAGCGGGAAGTCGCGTACGGAAGCCCTTACGTGGATTCAGCGATTTTTCCAAATGGTCAAAACACCATTCACTGAGCCCCTGAACGAAGAAGAATATGGCGATCTGATTGTATTTGGTGGTGTTCGTGCATTTCCCTCGCGTGTGAAATGCGCTACTCTGGCTTGGCACGCATTAGAATCGGTATTGAAAGGAGAAGGAAAAGAAGTCATCACGACCGAATAGGAAAGTCCCAAACCGGTTGGTTGCTTCCTTTTCCCTGTGTGCTTGTACAATTTGTGCTGGCGTGGAACATGTGCTGACTGAGCACGCAAACCCGTTCATCGGGAACTTTTTGACCTGCTCAAAGCCAGTGCGAGCTTCGTGGCTTAAACGCCTGAACCTGCCCGGGTAGGGCTCAGGGAATCAGATGGAGGTCCCCCTTTACCCTCCTTGTTTTCCGGGTGGGCAAGGGGGACCCTCTTTTCCTTCACAAAGCTGTGTGTTGCGGTCAATCAGTCTGCGCATAGTAGAAGAACCGAAGGAGGGCTCGCTGTCCCGATACAGTCTCAACGACCAGGAAATAGATTCCTGAATGCTCCGGAGCGGGTAAAACCATAGCTGGAGTCCGACTGCCAGAACCTGTAGCCATAGCGAGCATACGCCCATCTATGGTTTGGAGCCAGGCATGCTTAAGCGGCTCATGCGTTGCCCAGATCAAGATCTGATTCTGACGCAATTGCCAGTAGACCAGGTTTGATCCGGTGGAAGGAGTGCTTGTGATGGCGGAAGGCATATCTACCCATATGTAAAGGGTATCGCTCCCTACCAGTCCGCACACGGTATCCCGACAGGATACGCCAATGACATAATAGCCGGGCTGTGTGTACACATGCATATTTTGCTGGCAGGAGGTAATGGTTCCATCACCCCAGTAAATGGTACAGACATCGCAGGGTGGAGAGAAGACGCTCACGAACACAGTGTCCCCAACGTAGGCATGGGCACTATCACTGGAATGGATGGAGTCCGTAATGATGGTGGCGTCCAGGAAAAGTTCATCGGGACAGACAGCACAGAGGGTATCTACATGTGTAGGCATGGGCGCATGCCGAAAGAGGTAAGAATCCACCGAAACATAAGGGCTATAATCCAGGAGGAGCAGATAGACGGAATCATCGGGCGGATAAGGATAGGGTTCTACGAGCCAGAAGGGCTGGGAATAGCAATAGGTAGTAATTCCTTTGCCTGTTTGGGCATCCAGGTACACGTATCCCACTTTTTGCTGGTGTGTGATGCCTGCGATGGACACGAAGCTGTTTCCGAAAAGTTCAATCGCGCCGCGACCCAGTCGTACAAAGCTATCCAGGACTGTAATCCAATGGATAGTAGCGGGTGCTCCATAGGGGTCCAATCTGAGGACAAAACCCTTCGTGTACGGTAGCCAGGGATAGTTAATATAGCCGGCGACGTAGGCGGCATGGTCTGAAAGGGCGGCGGCCAGTGGGACGAGCATCACGGAATCTGTCGTTGTGAATATCTTGTTGCAATACAATGGGTTACCACTCCACGCGTCAATCAGACATACGTACAGGGTATCGCGGGTATCGCGCCGGGTTCCCGCAACGAAAATGTAGGTAGAATCGTCGGTGGCGATTGCCTGCCAGTCTACATAATGCCAGCGTGTTGCCCACGCAATTTGCGTGCCCTGTCCATTGAGGGCAAACAGAATATCACAGGCACCAGAACACAAGGATGCTACGACGCGATCCAGCCCTCCTTCATGATAGACCAGATCCTGAACGGTATGTCCCCAGGGAATGTCAGGGTTGGTGACCAGTCGGATCCAGTCCAGCGAATGTGTAGCCATATTGAGGCGGGCGACCAATCCTGCGGTCGTGGCAGGTCCGGTGTAACATCCCCTGCCTCCTATGTAGACAATGGAGCCCGACAATTGAAACCTTTCATAAGCGGTTGTGGCATACAGGCGATGTGCCGGGAAAAAACAAATTGGGATCACCACCTGCAATCCCTGTTGTCAACCAGTTGTACTGGTTCACAACCATAATGCGTGGCGTAGAATCCACCTCCCAGACCTCATTCACTACAAAGTACTGCCGTGTGATATCGCCAAGAGAAGGCGAGCCGGCAACGCCCAGCAACGTATCACAGTGAGCAACCCGACACAGGAAGAGGTCGGGTCCGGCGGCACTGAGTGCGTCTGCTCCGTAGGCTCTGACAAAGGTAGCTGGAGCACTGAGCTGGATTGCCTGCGCCTGCAAAGCGGGGAGTTGTGTCATTGGTGCGGCAAGTGGCAGGAGGAGCAATGACCAGCACTGAGGGAGGTGTCCGGGAAGGAGGGTTTGGCGGAGCATGGCTGCTGGATTTTGGGGGTTGGCTGACTTTTCAAGGGGTGGACATTATAAAAGATGCTGGACTGGATGATAAGGGTTGCACGGGACACGAAGAATAGCGGAAACTGCTGATTATGAGTTGACTGGGTTGGTCAGGTGCAGGGGGTCGGGGTGGTTTAGGAGAGGGCTGACAAGCGCAAGGGACAGGTTTGACCTGATTCAAGCAGGTGGACGCAAGGGGCTGGGTTTCGGTGAGACAAGAGGCGGTTTTTTGGGGTTGGTTGGGTTTGGG
>JALWYU010000104.1 GCA_026992635.1 Bacteroidota bacterium
GTACAGGCGCCCTAACTCCCTGAAAACCAGCGCCGAGCGCCCCGCCCCCACAAAAACCTTCACATCACCACCCACCGCAAATACCACATCACCCGTCCATCCTCAAACACCCGTGCTTCCAACCCAGGAAATGGCACACGAACCGAATTCAAAAACGTGAAAATTTGTTTCTCCCCAAACACCCGCCAGTCCACATCCAGCGAAAGGAAGAACTGTCGTGTTCGGGGTAGCCACCGATAGTCGTAAACCCGTCCATCTTCCGTCCAGACGTTCTCAAAACCGCCAAGTACACCATCTGCACTGTATCCCAAAGTAACCAGCAACCAGGAGGGAGCTCCTCGCCAAGCCCATCTCACCGGCACAGCAACCCAGTAACTCTGTGCATTATAGTCCTTGAGTAGCCGAATCAGCAAACTCTCGCCATAGAGCTTGCGAACTCGCCGTTGAACATCCGGATCGGGTGGGTAGGACGGAGGAAACCAGCCCCATTTCAAAATTGGGTACCGTGCACCCGTACGAAATTGCCAGTATGCAAGGGCAGCGCCCGCCATATTGGACAGCATGTCCCACACCGAAAAACCCCATTTCTTTGCAAACCCGTCAAGAATTTCTATCGTACTCATAGAAAGCACAGAAAACCACGGAGCAAATTCCGGGTAGTCCGGAAACAGTGCTCGGTACTCCCATGCCATCCAGTAGCCACTGTACACATGCCCCACTTTATCCATTTGAAGCCATTCGCCCAGATCGTCAAAAAAGTGGAAGCGCGTCAACGTATAGTTCCGGTACCAGGTTACGTAGAGCACAATACCCATTGCCGTGTGAACACCAATCACCGTCGCCCACGGCACCCACACAGGTAATTTCCTGCGACCCGCCACACTATCCGACAACGTATCAGAAGGTATGTTGGGAGCGCTTAGCTGAACAAAAGACTGACCCCAACTGGAATTCCCACCAAAAATCATCATAACAATCAACCCCAGTACACCAACACCCCGCCAACACCTGTACAAACCAAACCTGCCCAATGGAATTACCCGACCGAACCATCCAGACCCAGCACAGCCCTTACCTCCCTCACCAGCAAACGCGCCTCCTCCGGCGTATTCCCCTCCACGTACACGCGAACCAGCGGCTCCGTCCCGGACGGACGAACTAGCACCCATCGCTCTCCATTTAAAAGAAGACGAACTCCATCCGTCCGATCCACACGCTGAACCTCCCAGGGACCAACACGGTCCAGCTCGCCGAACGCTTCTACACGCTCCTTTAACTGCGCAACTGACAGAGTGCGCAGCGGAATGTCTTCACGCAGGTAAGTAAAGATGCCCGTCTCGCCCAGCGCTTCCTCCATTAAAGTGCGCAGGCTCTTCCCGCTCTCCAGCATGTGCTCCAATAAAAACAAACCACACCAGATCCCATCCCGTTCAGGCAAATGCTCCTGAAAAGCTATCCCACCCGATTCCTCTGCCCCCACAATGATCGTATCATCTTCTGCCATTGCCGGTGCAATATGCTTGAATCCAACCGGAACGCGCACCACCTCCCATCCACCACGTTCTATATACCGCGCGACGCGCTCCGAAACCGAAACCGTCAGCAACGCCTTCCCATCGCGCACATCCCGATACCGAATCAAAAGATGAAACACCAGCAAAATAATGTGTTGAGGCGTCAAATACCATCCTCCCTGCAACACCAACCCCATCCGATCGGCATCCCCATCCGTTACCAAACACACTGCCACCTCCGGATGACGTGCCATCCATGCACGTGCCTCCTCTAAATTCCGGGCAATGGGTTCAGGCTGCGTGCCTCCAAACAATGGATGCACCTCCGGATGCAAATGCGCAATATCTGGAAACAGCCGTTTCATCACTTCGTGCCCCGCACCATACATACTTTCATAGGCAAACCGAATGTTGCGCTGAATCCGTTCTATGGGAAACCGATCACGCAACGCCTCAATGTACGATTCCAGAACAGGCACACGCTCCCCATACACCACATCAGGCGCAATCTCCTCAGGTGCAACCACAGGTTGATCCGGCGTATACTTCTCAATTGCTCGGACCGCCTCCGACGATAACGGACCCCCAAACGACCCCTTTAACTTGTACCCATGATACCAGTACGGATTATGACTGGCAGTGAGCATCACACCCACACGATACCCACCCTGACGAACCTTCCACGACAACGAGGGCGTCGTCACGACAGGCTCACGCGCACAAACCACACCACAACCCAGATGCATACACGTACGTACCACCGCATTGACAAAAAGCGCACCTCCAAACCGACCATCACAACCCACTAAAACCGACTCAGCCCGCCCTCCACTAAGCCTGTCCCCCTCTTCTTCCTTCAACCAGCGCACCACACCTTCCGTAACACGAATCACATTGGCAACCGTAAAGTCCCGTGCAATGATTGCCCGCCAGCCATCGGTCCCAAACCGAATCCGCATGAACAACAATCCCTTTTCCACACAAATTACTCACCAGACACCTTTAAAAAGTGACCGACGAATCCAGACCATAACGCTCACCCCACCGACCATGCAACCGCAAAACCAGTTCTATCACTTCCCGTGCACAGCCCTGACCACCTCCCCGCAAACACACATAATGCGCACGACGACGAACCTCCGGCACCGCATCCGCAGGACAGGCAAAACATCCTACAAGCTCTGCTACAGGCAAATCCGGCAGGTCATCTCCCATATACAATACCGCCGGTAAATACCATTCATGCTCCTGAACAAGCCGACGAAGCAACGCCGCCTTATCTTCAATCCCCGCATACACCTTCGTAATACCCAAACGCGCTAAGCGCTGACGAACACCCTCAGCACGCGCACCCGTAATCACCGCAATATCATAGCCCAGCGACCGCGCATAATACATCGCAAACCCATCATGAATGTGCATACGCCTAGCCAATGTACCATCTGGCAAAACATACAATGTACCATCTGTCAACACTCCATCCACATCAAACACAAACACGCCAATGCCCGATAAGCGATCCAGCAAGCGTGGCGTCAGGCTCCTTGAACCCGACCCACTAACCTGTCCCTCACCACTCAACCCAGACCTAACCATCCACCACAACTTTACGCACCACCACTGTTTTGCCCATTCCTCCCCTGCCCCCAACCATCCCCACTCAGAATATACCCGTTGATCAACCAGAAGACCGACGCCAGCGCCTGATCAGACGCACACAGCGCACGCCAGTGCGCAACAACCGTTGACACATCTCCACGAACCGCCGGACCCGACAACCACGTCTCCTCCGGATAATACGCCCAGTTCTCTACCGCCTGCCGCAAAATCGGAAGAAACCACTCCGGACGAACCTCCCCATCACGATACAACACCCGACGCGACGCACGCAACAACCACATAACCAGATTATTCACAACAACCGCCACGCGATGAAGACGCTGACGAGCAGGCGTCGCCAACCTGCCCACACGAACAAATAAGCGCATTGCCAAGCCCTCTACCACCGCTCGCGACTCCGCCGTCCACTCCACAAACACAGGCAACGACAACCAATCTACACTACGCGCCCGATGAAAACTCCCCAGCGGATAAATCACACCCCGCCGATGCGGCGCCAAAACATCTAAGGGCAGACTCCCACTGCTATGAATATACACTGGCCCTGACGGTAACCGACCTGCCAAATCCGGAATTGCCCGATCCGCAACCAGCAACCAGACCACATCACACCGAACCACTAACTCCTCCAGACGAGCATAAAACGGCACGCCCATCCGACGAGCAAGCCACTCACCACGCCCCGCCGTCCGATTCCATATCCCCACCACAGGCACTTCACATACACGAAGCCGATATAAAATATGCCATGCCAGATGACCAGCACCCACTATACCAACACGACCACGCCACAACCCCATCACTACCTACAAGCCAAGCGTATCGTCATCCTCCGGGAAATCACCTTGAAACGACAGCGAATCCGACGACGGCAACCCCAACGAATCATCCTCATTATGTCGCGAGGGAATCCGATGGGTCTCTACCGCAGTATCCATATCGCCCGATTCCAGGGCACCCGACGTAACTTCTACACCTTCGCCGGACGGCTCTTCCCCACCTGACGGCACCATCATCGGCAATAAACCCTCTTCAGTCGCACCAACACGCATCAATTCCTGAGTCGTAGGCAATTCAAACGCCGTACGCTCCGGCACAAACTTCAACACGGCAATCCCCACTGGACCATTCCGGTTCTTCTTGATATCCAGCTCGGTATATCCTGGAAACACCTCCATGCCCAGCGTATTCACGGCAATTCCATGCTTCTCCGGACGATACAAAAACATCACGATATCCGCATCCTGCTCAATCGCACCCGACTCCCGTAAATCCGCCAGCTCAGGACGAAAGCCCTGACGGCGCTCAGGCTGACGATTCAACTGCGATACCGCTATCACGGGAAGCGACAAATCCTTCGCAAGAATCTTCAACGAACGAGAAATAAAACTCACCTCCTGCTCCCGATTGGTCATCTTCCTCGTAGGCGCACCCCGCAACAACTGCAAATAATCCACAATAATCATGGCAACATCATGATGAATGTGCAATAACGTGGCACGCGCACGCAAATCCAATACCGTTAAACCCGGCGTCTCATCAATGTATAGCGGGATATCGCGAAGTGATTCCCAAGTCCGCTCCAGCCGCGCAAAGTCTTCGTCTGAGAGCGTCGCATCCACTAAGGCTTTCAATGGAATCCCCGACATCATAGACGAAAGACGCAAAACCAGCTCCTCCGCAGACATCTCCTGCGAGAAAAACGCCACGGGCCGACCCTCCACCTGCGCCGCATGCAACGCAATTTGTAAGACAAATGCGGTCTTTCCTAAGCCCGGACGCGCCGCCACCACGATCAGGTTCCCCGGCTTCCAGCCACCCGTCAGCCGATCTAAGTTCGTAAAACCCGAACCAATCCCCGTCAACTGAACTCCTTCCTTCCTCCTCTCTAAACGCACACGCAACTCCTGCAAAACATCTTCGGCAATCTCACCGACCGACCGAACCTGCTCCACCGCCGTCACCTCAAGAATCTCCATGCGAATCCGCTCAAGCATATCATGCGCAATCTGCGGTGGGGCATACTCGCGTAAGCGCGCCTGCTCAACCATCTCTTTGCCCAGCTCGTACAACCGCCGATACAAGTAATGATCCCGCAACTGAACCACTAACGCCTCCACCTGCGTGGGCGTAACAAACACCGTATGCATCATGTCCAGAACCAGCTGACGCAAGCCATCTCGTTCTTCCCGGGGCGCATGCTTCTGAAGCCACTCAGCCACCGTCAGAAAGTTGATCGTTTCACCCGCTTCAAACAACCGCTGAATCGCTTCAAACACCATACCATGCTCCGAAAACGCAAAAAACTCCTTCTTGAGCACAGGCAAAAACTCCTGCTGAACCGTCACATAGCCCATCAACCCCGACAAAACCATCTGCTCTAACGCACGAAGATGCTCCACACCACCCAGTACAGACCCATTCCCCTCACCACTACCTACTGCCTCCTCCGCAACCACAGACAACCCACCCCCACTATTCCCATCTACACTGCTCATCCCCTTTTTCCTGAACAACGGTTTTCGCCACCAATGCGGTTCCTGGAAAATTCCCCCCGATACCGTACCTTAATCCAAAAACAACAGGCATGTTCAACGAACAATGGCGACAGGAAATCCAGAACCTGCTCCGCGAACTCAAAGAAACCGGACTCTACAAACAGGAATTCCCCATCGCCTCACCACAGGGCGTGGAAATCACCCTTGCCGACGGAAGAAAACTCCTCAACTTCTGTGCCAACAACTACTTGGGACTCGCCAACGACCCACGCATCATTGACGCCGCAATCCAGACCATGAAAGAACGTGGATATGGCATGGCTTCCGTCCGGTTCATCTGCGGCACCCAGGATATCCACCGACAACTGGAACAAAAAATCGCCCAATTCCTGCAGAAAGACGACGCCATACTCTTCGCCGCCTGCTTCGACGCCAATGGCGGCGTATTTGAGCCACTCATCGGACCCGAAGACGCCGTCATCTCCGACGAACTGAACCACGCCTCCATCATTGACGGCATCCGACTCACCAAAGCACAACGTTACATCTACCGACATGCCGATATGAACGACCTGGAAGACAAACTCAAACAAGCACAATCCGCACGACGACGGATCATCGCTACAGACGGCGTCTTCTCTATGGATGGCGATATGGCACCCCTTGCCGACATCTGCCAGCTGGCTGAACAATACGACGCACTCGTCATGGTCGACGATAGCCACGCCACCGGATTCATCGGACCCACCGGCCGCGGTACCCCCGAACACTTCGGCGTAATAGACCGCGTGGACATCATCACCAGTACACTTGGCAAAGCCCTTGGCGGCGCAATGGGCGGATTCATCGCTTCCCACCAGGAACTCGTTGACCTCTACAGACAACGTGCACGACCCTACCTCTTCTCCAACTCCTTAGCACCCATGATCGTAGGTGGCGCACTCCGCGTCTTCTCCATACTGATGGAAAGCACCGCCCTCCGGGATAAACTCATGGAAAATACCCGTTACTTCCGTGAACAAATGACGAAACTTGGCTTTGACATTAAACCTGGCAACACACCCATCATCCCCATCATGATCTACGACGAGGTCAAAACCCACCAGTTCGCACGCAAAATGCTGGAAAACGGCATCTACGTGGTGGGCTTCTCCTATCCAGTGGTGCCCCGTAACCAGGCACGCATCCGAGTCCAGCTCTCCGCCGCCCACGAACGCCACCATATAGACCAGGCACTGGAAACCTTTGAAAAAGTAGGACGGCAGCTGGGCATCATCCCATGACAATCAGGCAATCCCCACTATCAGGACTACGCTCGCTTCTCTACCTGACCATAACCTTCCTTTCTACTCAAGCGCAGGACCTCCTCACCCTGAACCTCAACCTCCACCTCTACCCGGATTCCCAGCAATTCACCGGCACCGCCTGCTGGACATTCCTTACCACCAGCACACCCAGCACCGACACACTCTACTTCCACCTTGCCAGCGGACAACAGGTGATCGCTATCCACATCAACGGAACTCCCGCTACGTGGACACACAACCAGGACAAACTCATTATCATACCAGCCAGTAGCCTGCCACCCGATACCCACACCACCTGCATTACCTATCGGGGGGGACCCTGGATAGACCCATCCCTATTCGGCGGAATCTACTTCACGCCCCAGCTTATCTATACCATCGGCGTAGGCTTACAAAGCGTTCCGCACAGCCTGGGACGCGCATGGCTACCCTGCCAGGATACCTTCACCGAAAAATTCACCGGAGCACTCCAGATCACGATTGACACCGGATGGACAGTCCTGGCTACAGGCATGCCCACAGACACTGTCTGCACGAACACCACCTGCACCTGGCACTACCAGTTCTCGTTTCCCATCCCTGTCTACCTCCTCTCTTTCGCCGCCGGCAAATGGCAAACCTACAAAGACTCACTCTACCACCCCAACCAGGGCTGGATCCCCTACTGGATCAGCGCTACTTCCAGCAAAATGAACGCTGTACCTGGCACATTCCAGCACGTAGACACCTTTTTCCGCCTGTTGACCACCTGGCTGGGCAACCACTACTTTCCTCGCGTGGGCTTCGTCATCGTACCCCTAGGGGGCGCCGCCATGGAACACCCCACCAATATCGCCATCTCCTCTCTACTGGTCAACGGAACCACCACCTACGAACTGGTGCTCGCCCACGAACTCGCACACCACTGGATCGGCGACCTCGTCACACTTGCCAACCCCCAGGAAATGTGGTGGCAAGAAGGCGGACCCTCCTTCTTTGAATACCGCATCGCCGAAGAACTCTACGGACTCTCCCAAAACTGGGCAGACACCCTTTTGGAAAACCTCCTGCGCCTCCTCCACCACCAGGACGGCGGATTCCTCTACCCCGACAGCCTGCCACAACAAGCCATCTACGGACACACCGCCTACCGTAAAGGCGCTCTGCTCTGGCACGCCCTGCGCCTCTACCTGACCAGCGGACAGCCTGACTCCCTCTTCTTTGCCTGCCTCCAGAACTTCTTCCAGCAACACGCCTGGGAAAACATCCATTCCGCCCAGTTCCTCTACGAAATGGAGCAATGCGCCCAGAACCTGGGCAATACCTGGGTACATCCAGGGACATTCCACCACGTATGGGTACACCGAACCGACTATCCTGCTTTCTACCTGGGAAACACCCGACTAACACAAGCCTCTACCAGCTCAGGCAAAACGACACGACTATGGACAGTGCAAATCGTCCGGTCCCGCGTCCGCGAACCGCTTAAACCAGAATACCCCGTGCCCGTCTGGCTCTCCGAACGCTCCACCAATGGAACAGTACTTCAGCGACGACTGGTCTGGCTAACCGCACCCTGCACGGAAATTTCTTTTCCCGCTGTGGACTCCCCCTCCCTGATTCTGCTCAACGAAGACCTGCCCGGATACGACGCAACTCTCACCTGGTGGCAATGTTTCCCTGCCAACACCGACACTCTTCTCACGCTCCATCTTCAGGGAATGGCTATGCGCATCCGAACCACAGAACCTGCCTGCATAGTCGCCGAAGGCATCTGGGCACCCCCACCCGACGACAACATCCTGCCCAGCCACTTCCACCTTTCCCCCAACTTCTTCTGGCGCATCGCCTATACACCCGGACTCACCATTGATACCCTCACCCTCTATTACAACTTCCTGGGAACAGGCAGAAATCAGTTCTGGACACTCCCCCAAAACGACGAAACCAACCTCCAGATCCTTTACCGCCCCGACCTCAACAGCATCTGGCAATCCCCACCTGCCGCCTTTCAAGCCACAGGTAGTTCGCCTACAGACGGTGTGGGTGCCTTCCTCATAGTCAATGCACCCCCAGGCTTGTATATACTCGCCCAGATCTTCTCCACGCCAGATACGAACCGCCAGCCCATCACCTCCTGTATACCCCTCAGTGCACAAACCCATACAATGCCAAACACCTGCACCTCCCCACTCCCCATCACACGAACATGCTCAGGCTGGATCTATGCAACGGTTTCACAACCCACCTGGATCAACTTCTGGACATTGGATGGACAACTGATCGAGCAGGTCTTTTGTCCATCACCGGGAACCTGCTCCACCTTCTTGCAGTTACCCCCTTCGGTGCCAATCGTATACCAAATCCTGGATGACCATGCACTTCCGCAACTCACCACTGATGGGCTTTCTTCCCGACGGAACACCGGTCTACTATACACGCCTGAGTGTCAACGTCAATAAAGTGGCTCTACTCCGCAACTCCCGTGGTGGCAATATCCCCGACCTGGAAGCCTTTGTCCGCCAGTGCGAAGCTGCGGGCGCTGAAGGGATTACCGTCCACCCGCGCCCCGATGAACGACATATCCGCTACGACGATGTCCATCGCCTCCGCCAGATCGTCACCACAGAACTCAACGTAGAAGGCTTTCCCTCCGACCGATGGATGGACTTAGTCCTCACAGTACGCCCCCACCAGGCAACCCTCGTGCCTGACCGACCCGACCAGCTCACCTCCGACCACGGATGGGACACACGACGCGAAGCCTCTTTCCTGCGAGACATCGTCCGCACACTCAAACAAGCCGGCATTCGCGTGTCCATCTTCGTTGACCCGGACATCCAGGCTGTAGAAGGCGCCTTTGAAATAGGCGCCGACCGCATTGAACTCTACACAGGACCCTACGCCCGAGTCTACCCCCGGGACATCCACCGCGCTATTGAACCCTACTTAGCACCGGCACGACGCGCACTGACCCTGCGCCTGGGCGTCAACGCAGGCCACGACCTCAACACCCAGAACCTTGCCTGGCTCCGCCGGTCAATTCCCTGGCTCCAGGAAGTCTCCATTGGACACGCCCTGATCAGCGACGCCCTCTACTGGGGTATCACCGAGACCATCCGGCGATACAAAGCCTGTCTGCAACTGCCCGGGGATATCCTGTGCCACTTGAAACCATCATTGCCTTGAGGTTTGGGCTGGGGGCGGGGCGCTTGGCGCTGGCTTGCAGGGGGTTATGGCAAGCCATGGCTTGCCATAACCCCCTGCAAGCCA
>JALWYU010000105.1 GCA_026992635.1 Bacteroidota bacterium
CCCCAAAACCCGCTCCTGATCCAGCCCCTTGCGCCCACCCGGAAACAACTCACTCCCCGCCTCCCTCATACACCTGCATCCGCTTTAAAATTGCGAGTGCGTATTCTTTCAGCTCCGGATCCCGGGCATATTGGGCAACCGTAAGCCAGCAGGGTTTCGCCTCTTCCAGCTGACCGTTGCGTGCCAACACCGCACCGCGCATAAAGAGCAGGCGTAGTGCATAGGGGTCCTGGTAGGATGTTGCGGAAGTGGGTGATAGATCGGCAGTCAGTGCAAGAAATAGTGAGTCTGCACCCTGTTGAAACAGGTTGTACAGATAGGTGTATTGGGCTTCCCATCGTGAACTTCGGGTTTGTGTTGTATCCAGTCGGGCAAGCTGGATGTATTTTTGTCGGTAGCGCAGTGCCTGGACACGGTAACCGCGCATGCGTGCACACAGGTAGCGCCATCGGTATAGTTCCAGTAAAAAGGCAGTATCGCCAGTGTGGAGGGAAGTGTGGTTTTCGGCGAGGGCGAAAAAGGAGTCTGCCGCCGCATATTGTTGCATCTGGTAGAAGAGGGCGCCTACGCGCATATACAGGTTGGTTTGGACCCGTTTCAGTGAGTCGCGTGCCCGTTGGGTACGGGGCATTGCCTGGATCAGTCGCTGGATGTAGGGGTGTGTACCGGGTGCACGAGTGAGCAGTGTGTCGGACAGCAGGCTTTCCAGCTTAGCCTGGTCCTTCAGACACCAGTAGTCTTCTAAGGCGCGTTGTCCCCATGTGCGTTGAAATTCACGTTTGCCTGCCGCAACGACGTTCGGATTGTAAAAGTACCACGAAGGTGAACGGGCACCAGGGCGCCGGGCAACTCCGCCAGGTCCGGGCAAACCGCCTGGCGAAACAGCGGGGGCAGATCCTTTGGATTGTTGTTTTTGTTGCTGGCGTTGGGCAAGTGTTCGTTCTAAGCGGCGCAGGAAGCGGATGCGTTCCCGGGTATCCATCTCAGCAAGCATCAGCAGTGTATCAATATGTTGCAATGCACGGAAGTGGTAGGCGAGCATCCGCAAGTTGTGGACAGATTTTGCCCAGCGACGGGGAACGGCTTCCAGCCGAGCAAGTGTATCCACCAGCAGGGCAATTTGTAGCCAGTCTCTCTGTTGTTCGGCGATTGCTAAGCGTTTTTCGTAGATTTTTCGGCGCAGGATGGGATCCTGTGTATGGTGAAGTGCTTGCTGGAAATGTTTGTTTGCCTGAGCCAGTCGTCCTTCCTGTTTGTCTATGAGTCCGAGCAGGTAGTAGAGTTTTGCCTGGCGATTGGGGTCGGTTTCTTTTTTGAGGAGGCGCAGAATTCGTGCACGCAGGGCACCGCGTGGCAGAACGTCCGCTTCCAGTGCCAGTTGCATTGCACGGGTTTTGGCGGTGAAGGTTAGCTCAGGGTGGGGACGGTAGCGCTCAACGTGTTGATATAATTCTATTGCCTGGATAGGTTCGCCGAGTCGCTCCAGCAATTGGGCTTTGAGGAAGGTGAGACGGGCAGCCGTCAACCGCGAAGCATATTCCAGAGCACTGTCAATGTACTGGATTGCAGTCAAATATGAGCCACGGCGCAACTCCAGCCACGCACGAAATGTCCAGTACCGTTCTAAGAGGCGCTCCGGAAATGTAGGATAACGCAGGGCGTCCGACCACACGCGAAGAGCACGAGCTCCCTCCCCTTCATAGGCGTACAGCAGTCCCAGCATGATTGCCGCTTCGTAATATCGGGGTGCATGTTTCAGTTGTTTTTTTTCCAGCCAGGTGCGTATTCGGTAGCGCATTCGTTGCCAGGCTGACCATTTCTGCCATTGGTAGCGGGAAGGAGCACGCGACGGCGGAAAATTTTGCAGGAGGAAGCGAAGGTTTTCCGCACCTGCTTCCCGGTCCCCTTTTAAAAACTGACTGACGCCAATTACGTAGTAACAGTCGTCAACCCATTTGGAAAAAGGATGCAGGTTCAAGCCAATATTGCATTTTTCAATGGCTTTATCCAGACTGGTGTTGTGTTTTTCCATTGTGGAGGGGTCCCATTCTGGCATTGGAAACAAAAAATTGGAATCCAGGTCTGCCGGTAAATTGGGCTCTTTACGTACCTGCTCCTGAGCCGTGTACAACGCCTGCCACGCTAAAAAGTAAGCATTATAACGGGCGGTCAAGTTGTGATACCACCGACCCAGAAAGCTTTTGGGTGGATGGGGCTTTCGGTAACGACGTAGTGACGAGGTCCTGCCCGAAGACGACGACGAAGAAGACGATGATGATGATGAACCCTTTGAGGGTGCAGACTCCGGAGACGATCCGCTCCGGGAAGTATTCGCAGGACGGCGTAAACTGTCAGGCAGGGCAGGGCGAGGTGATGGCGCCTGCTGCAACTGTCGCAGCCGATCCAGACGAAATTGAGAAGGGATAGGTGCCGATGAGGGTTGTTGTGCCCAGAGATGCACCCCTAAAAAGAAAAGCGGGAAGGCAAGCCAGGTCAATACATGGCGTTTCCTGAGATGGGGAGCCATCTTCATGACACCCGAAGATCTTGATCAGTTCGCGACGACCGAAAAACAGGCAGACGGGGCACAACATGCGGGTAGCGTTCGCGATAAATGCGAACCACCTCGCGCAGCAGGATTCGCTTAAACGATTCTAAGTTCCATCCACGTGTGGCAGAGATGCAAACGATAGGTGTCGTCCCATCTAAGGATAGTTCAGAAGCAACCTCCTGACAGATTGCAGGAATGTGTTCGGGATTGTCTATGAGCCGATCCACCTTGTTGCACACATAGATCATCACGGGGTTCTGAATACCAATCTCCCGAAGAACTCGCAATACTGTTTGAACCTGAACCTTCCGATCGGGGTGGGAGACATCCACCACGTGCAACAGGATGTCGGCTTCGCGTGCTTCTTCCAGTGTGGCTTTGAAGCTTTCCACCAGATGGTGGGGCAGCTTCCGGATGAAACCCACAGTATCTGAGAGCAGAAAAGGAATACCGTCCAGAACGACACGGCGTACCGTCGTGTCTAATGTGACAAACAGCTGATTTTCAGCGCGGAGTGTCTCCCGTGCCAGCAAATTCATCAATGTGGTTTTTCCCACGTTGGTGTAGCCCACCATCGCTACGCGAACCATCTCCTGGCGACGAGCACGACGAACACGACCTTGCCGGGCAATTTCTTCTAACTTGCGACGTAAATGGGTAATTCGGCGCAGAATAATTCTCCGGTCTTTCTCCAGCTCTTTTTCACCGGCACCTGCCCGCAACCCAATACCGCCGCGCTGACGCTCTAAGTGTGTCCACATTCCACGGAGTCGTGGCAAAAGATGCTGGAGTCGTGCTAATTCCACCTGTAACTTTGCCTGGGCAGTTCGGGCGTGTTTGCTGAAAATGTGCAGAATCACATCTGCGCGATCCATCACGGTAAATCCACCCAGTTCTTTTTCAATGTGGAAGAGCTGGGCTGGTGTCAGTTCGCCATCAAAAACCAGGAAGCCAGCCCGATGCCTGCGCATCAGCTCCGCGACTTCGCGGAGCTTGCCCGGACCCAGAAATGTTCGTGGATGGGGACGGGCACGGCGCTGAACAACGCGGGCAACCACCTGTAAACCCAGCGTCGCACACAAAAATTCCAGTTCGTCCAGACTGCGCTCAACTTCTTCGGAGGACTGGTGCAAAAATCGGACGGCAGCAAGGACCGTTCCCGGTGATTTACCATCCAGCGAAAAGGGTTCCAGAAACTGATGAACACTACCCCGCTCCCGCATACAGCTTTTGCTTTAATTCGCTTCTTGCTTGGCGATTCCAGATCTGTCCAGGTGCACTGGAAGAAACGAATTCACGACCCTGAATCGTTTGCAGGAATTCACCAGCGGAGGCGTTCACCCAGCCAGGGATTCCATCGCATAGCATCCTGCACTGCTAAGGGATTACACCGGAAGTAGCGATCCACAATCAGGAAGAAGGCAATAGCGCCATGGCGATGCCACGCGACAAAAGGGAAGGCAGAGCATGACGGAACATAAAAACAGTGGCGCTGTAACTGGCTTGAGAAAAGCACTTTGTATGCAAGCCAGAAGGGCTTCCAGATCTTGCCCATCAAAGTTCGTGGTTTTCTCTTCCGCCAGCTCTTTTCCCATTCCGAATGGGCTGCCACGAGGCTATCCGTCGCCAGTTCCAGATCAATCCTCTTATCCGATGTGGGCAAATAATGAAGTGAAGTTGTTTTGCCTTGACGATGACTGGGCACCTGACTATAGACCACACAGAACCCCGTTACGAGGACAACGATTCCCAGCCACTGCTTCCACCAGCAAATTTGGTACACCTTTCCCATGGCGCGTGAAACTCAATGCAGGATAGAATCGCGTAACGCAATGAAGCGGAGTGAATCGCCAATCATCTCATTGACACGCCAGTGCAGGAAATCGGTCACGCGTAACACGGAATCTTTCAGCACTACCGTTTTGCCCTCTTTTTCGTACATGTACCAGAGTTCTACGATGCGCTGAGGGAAGCGGCCAATGTAAACACGTTCCCATCGCTGAAAGTAGACTTTGATAAAAGGGCGCTGAGCGTGGCCGCGAAATTCCAGGTAGGCAGGTAGTAATTGCCGATGGGCAGTGACGGCTTCGGGAAAGTTGTCTGGGCGGACGCTACGCCAGTAGCGCACGCGATAGTCTCCAACCTGTTCAGTGCGTACCAGCTGGTAGCCCTGTTTTTGCAAACCAAGGTCTATGAGTTCCTGTCGGAGAAGTGCATACAGATAGCCTGCCCAGATCCAATCGCGCACTTTGTGGTTCAGGGGGTAGCGTTTCTGACGTCGCCGGTCGTACCCAAATGACTGTTGGGCACTGAGTAAAAAAGCCATAGGGTAGGGCACGTCCACCACGACAAGCAGCGCCTGTGGTGTCAGATACAGGGCACCGCGTGTCTGGACCTTCGTCCCTTGCGTAACCTGCCACGTCTGAAATGAAACCGCCACCTGCCGAAAAGGTCCGCCATCCTGCGGCAAACTACCGACCAGACCAAAACTCAAACTGAAAACCAGAAGGAGTGCCAGGACAACAAGCTTGTGGTTGCTTTGCTGCAATGCTGAACCTGTGCGCCTGTCCATACCACCTGAAGACATGTCCAATTGGCTTCTCCTGTCCATGAGATGGAGCGATGTTGCTTTCGGGGTATGCTCAGTATCTAAAGAATAACGGAAAGAGGACACGTGTTGGTGTAGGACATTGCACACAGAGAATGCCTGACCTGTCAGTTCGCATGGCATCTTCTGGGAAAGCAGGAAAACGTGGATGGGGAGCCGGGATCAGGCGCCCGTCTGGCAGTACCCAGCCTGCAAAGTGCAGTGGGGTGTCTATCCACTGGGTGGCGGGTGCTTTGATTCCCAGAATTGGCGAGTCGGGTGGCAGTACCACCACCTGCATACATGCTGAATCCACATTGCATTGCCCGGTTACCTGAAGGCAAACGGTGTATGTGTCGGGTGTTGTGAGGATGAGTGTGTCCACATTCGGGAAGATCGTGTCATTGACGTGCCATTCCCAGGATAAGGGATGACTGGTCAGGGTGCCTGACCCTACAGTCAGTATGAGGGAGTCGCCCGCTGTCCAGCTCACAATGTCGGCAACTACGGCTGGGATCCACCGAACATGAATAGAGTCTTCATAGGTGCATCCATCGGGGTCTGTCACCTGGACGCGGTAAATGCCCGTGTCGGTAACCAGCAATGTTGCGGAGGTGTCCCCGGTATTCCACACATAATCCTGGAAGTTACCCGGGAACAGTAAAAGGGTATCGCCCGGGCAAATCGCAGTATCCGTGGGAAGACGGGGCACTTCCACGGGGGCAGGTAAGGGAGGCTGAACCCACAGTGTTCGGAGCCAGGGGGCGAGGCGTGGGTCGCTCCATTCGCCGGTTCCATATTCGGGGTCGCCATAGTAGAACGTATCGGGGGTCATGGGAAATGGCAGGGCACCCTGAACGTCTGGATCGTTGGAAAAGATAAGCCATTGCGTTTGAAAGGAGTCCGGCCCTTGCAGGTTGCTGTTGCGCCGGAAGACCCATCCGTCCCAACGGAGGCGGACGCCATCTTCATCGGCGTTTTTCATGGCGTGGGCACCGCCATCTACGCCAATTCGGGGGTGTGTGCCTGTTCTTGGAAAGGCGCAGTATCGGTCAATTTGTGTCGCGCCATGCCAGCTCAGACCAATGTGTGTGGGATAGCCGTCAATCAGGTAGAGGAAGTACCATTCCCAGTCATGTTCGTGGTTGTTGATCCAGTCGTTGTCCGCATAGTAGAACCAGTACTGGTAAATGGTGAAGGGCGGTTGATGGACGACGTGGAAATAGGTGGCGGGTCGCTGGTCGTTGGGTCCACGTCCAGAGAGTCCGGTCTTGCCCGTACCTGAAATATTGTTGCCAATTGCGAAGGGAACGATGTTTTCCAGGTTGTCTTCTGCGTTGACGACACCGTCTTGATTGGCATCCTGAGTGGTGTTGAAGTCAATCCGGACGGGAAAGGTCTTTTCGCCGGAGTCCCACCAGTCGGTCCCGTCAAATTCTAAGGTGGGCAAGTACTGGTAAGGGTCAATTTGAGCGAATAGCCACAGGGTAGCCCGGTCCGCCACCGACAGCAAAAGCAGCAACAAGGGGGTGTACCAGAGGATTTTGCTCTGGGGCATGTGCGCAGGGTTCATCGGATCACCTGTAGTATCATCATTGCCCCGCCATAGTAGTTGCCTGACCAGAACTTGGGATAGCATCCGGAGCTTCCGCCGGCATACTGGGCTTCTAACACAAAAGTATGATTGCCCGTTTGGTTCGCGACAAATACGCCCATTAATGTCCAGGTGTCCTGGTCGTCTTCATGGTTGGGTCCTAATCCCCCTACTGACCAGTGTACGGTTTCATGGGTATTGCCTCCTACCTGGAGGGAAGGGGCAGGTGCCATCCGCACACGAATGTATGCGGACGCCTTCCCACAATCCTGATAGTAATTATCCGGGGGCGAGCAACTGGTAGAGGGCGCGATGCTTCCGGATGCCCACACCAGGACTGTATCGCCTGCTTGCAATGGGACGCTGGTCAGTGGAATAATTGGTGTGAAGGTGCTGTTGCTGGTTGCACATACAATTTGGGGTGCTGAAGCGAAGTATATGCGGGTTTGTCCGCTGCCAGGTGCCCAGATTGGCGGTAAGCCTGGTCCCTGACTGGTCAGGACCATGCCGGGTGTTCCGGGATTGCCTCCCGGACGGAAATCCCCGTCTATGCGCAGGGTATCACGGATATAAGCACCGCCCTGTACGTGCAAGTGTGTGGAAGGCGTGTTCGTACCAATGCCCAGAAATCCCTGAGGTGTCAAAATCAGTATGGGTGTTCCACTGGTATCTACTTGCAGGATGGGTTGATTCCATCCGCTGGGCACGCGAATGTGCAGGCGTGCCTGGGGTGTGGTTAAGCCAATGCCTACAGCCTGTGCGTTGATCTGGGCTGGTGCCATAATAGAGCCCAGGATGGCTGTCCATGTGCTGATTTGCAGTGGGATGCGACGCATGGCAATGCAATGGATTTTGCCGGGTAGGCTTGCCAAACATTCACTAAATGTAAGTTAAAGCTCTGGAGGCAAACACTTTTCAGGGATATCCGTCGGGGGAGTCAGACCGCCAATTCACGTGTGCGATTGGCGTTGGAATAATAGTTTTAGACCAGGGCGGGCTCCCAGTCTTTCCATACGGGTTGAAGGTTCTTTTGCTGGAGGACACGGATGATTTCCTGGGGTGAGCGATTGTCGGCGATTTCAAACTGGCGAAGGGCATGGGTGTGCAGGGCGTAGGCGCCGGGTTCCGTCCGTGAGCCCGCACTGATTGTTGTAACGCCTACCGTAAACAGGAAATCCCGGAATTGGGGACGTTCTCTTGTTGAGAGGACGATTTCCAGGTCGGGGTCAAACAGCCGAAAAGCACTGAGTAATTGCACGTATTCCAGGTCGGAAACCACTTTGGCGGGTGTGGCGAACCCTTCGGCAGGGCGTAACCGGGGAAATGCCACCGAGAAGAACATTCGCCAGAAATGCCGGCGCAAATAGTCCAGATGCAGTGCTAAGAACCAGCTATCGGTTTGCCACTCTTCGGTCAGTCCTAACAGGATGCCCAAGCCAAATTTCCGGATGCCCGCACGACCAGCACGTTCTGGCGTTTCTATGCGAAAGGCAAAATTTCGTTTGCGTCCTTTCAGGTGGTATTGCCGGTAGACTTCTTGCGAGTAGGTTTCCTGGTAGAGGACGACGGCGTGCAACCCTTC
This sequence comes from Bacteroidota bacterium, assembly GCA_026992635.1. Classification (GTDB taxonomy): domain Bacteria; phylum Bacteroidota; class Bacteroidia; order JAADEI01; family JAADEI01; genus JALWYU01. The sequence continues at coordinate 8,315 of JALWYU010000105.1, forward strand.
TGAGCGGAGCATCCGGTAGTGTTCTTCCTGCAGGGGCTGGACTTCTACGGAGACGTGCACAAAGTATTTTTTCAGGATGCGCAGTGCCTGGCGCAGGTATTCGGGGTGGACAACAGTCCAGGCTTCGCCCGTTACAATGAGGACGTGTTCAAAGCCCATTTGACGAACTGCCCGGGCTTCCGCTTCAATTTGTTTGGGTGTCAGCGTGATTCGCCGAATTGAGCGGTTGGTCAGGCTAAACCCACAATACGTGCAGATGTTGTGGCATTCGTTGGACAGGTAAATGGGGATGAACAGGTGGATGGTATCGCCAAAACGTTGCCGTGTAATTTGCTGAGACCGGTAAACCAGTTCAGGCAGGTAAGGACGACAAGCAGGAGAAAGCAAGACTTTCAGGTCTTGCAGGGAGATAGGCGGGTCCTTGCGGAGGACGCGTGGTACAGCCCACGGGTACACACTCTGGATTTCCCGATGGATTTCTTCCCATGCATACTGGTTTAACACGGAGAGGAACGACATGGTGAGACGTGCAGGTTTTGAGTTAGTGTGCTTCCTGGTTTGCTTCTTCTTCTAAGGTGCTGAGGAATGCCCGAATTTCTTCTATGGGGCTGGTTGGTGAGGGCGGTCCGGAAGCAGGTAGTCCAGCATGCCATGCGCGTCGCCCTGCCAGGACGGCTTCGCGAAAGGCACGTGCCATCTGGACGGGATCGCCCGCCGTGGCAATCGCGGTATTGACCAAAACGGCATCGGCACCCATCTCCATTGCCTGGGCGGCATGGGAGGGTGCCCCTAAGCCTGCATCAATAATGACGGGGACGCGACTCTCCTGGATGATGAATTCCAACAGGTAGCGCAGTTCCAGTCCGCGGTTGGTGCCAATAGGTGCGGCGAGGGGCATGACGGCTGGACAGCCTATTTCTTCCAGGCGCTTGCACAGGACGGGGTCGGCGTGCACATAGGGCAGAACCTGAAAACCTTTTTTGACGAGTTGTTCCGCGGCTTTGAGGGTTTCTATGGGGTCGGGCATCAGGTTGCGGGGGTTGGGGTGGATTTCCAGTTTGACCCACTGGTGTCCTACTAAGGCAGCACCCAGTTCTGCCAGGAGGATGGCTTCTTCGGCAGTTTGTGCGCCGCTGGTATTGGGTACGATCAGCAAGTCTGGAATATCCTGCAGGTAAGGGAGGAAGGGGTCGCGGGCCACGTCGGTGTGTTCCAGTCGGCGCAGTGCGATGGTGACGACATCGGCTTCTGCCGCCAGGATTGCTTCCCGCATGATTTGGTGGTCGCCGAATTTTCCTGTGCCAATCCAGAGGCGGGACCGAAAGCGCCTGCCGCCGATGATCAGGGGGTCTTCTTCGGTTGCGGGTAAAGTTGCCTGAGGTGTTACTGCAGGTGTCTGGTCTGGGTTTGTATGGCGGTTGGACATGAGTCTTTGGCGTTTAGTCTGGGCTTGTGCAGGGCATGGGGGCGTGCGGACCGGGTTTTATGCGACGATTGTGCTCAGTACCCTCTCCACTTGTAGGTAACGTTGTATGCAGGCTGAGAGAGTTCCCGCTGGCCACAAATACCCGCGGAGGGCAATACCGTGAAAGCCAATCTGGAGGAGTAAGGGGATTCGTTCGGGCGTGACGCCTCCCAGGGCAATGACGGGGAACGACGCCTGTTGTAAGGCATGTCGCCATTTTTCTGGCGGGAAAGCGTAGAGGCGTGCCCGGTAGGCAGACCTGTGGGAGATAGGCGGGAAGACGGGTGAGACCAGGGCATGGTGGATCTGGCGGGGTGCAAGGGGTTGTGGGG
>JALWYU010000106.1 GCA_026992635.1 Bacteroidota bacterium
GGTGGGGGCGGGTGGCGGGAAAAAAGTAGGGTTCAAAGACTTGGCACATCTTTGTGGACAGTCCACCCGGGCACAAACTGACAAAAATCAATCTTTTTCATCCCAAATTCCGCAAAATTCCTCCACAAAGTCGGAGTCGTTCCCCCTGAAAAATTTTTTCGGAGGTCTTTACCTTGACATCAAAAGGAAGAGGCAACTGGCTGGAAATCCCGTACCCAATGCTGTTTTATCATCGGATGGGAAAGGTTCCACCCAAGCGCCATATCCAGTTTCGGAAGCCCGATGGCTCACTGTATGCTGAGCAGTTGTTTTCCACGCGGGGCTTTGACGGGCCCTACTCATTGATCTACCATCATCATCCTCCCACCAAAGTCATTAAAATTGACCCGCCACGGGAGTTTTGCCCTGAGATTGCCGTGGATGTGAATATGCAACACCGTGCGTTTCGCACTTTCCAGATTGAGGGTGCCGACGATTTCCTGGAAAGCCGTGTGCCTCTTCTGACCAATTCGGACATTACGATTTCGGTTGTGGTACCCCGCCGGTCTATGACCGATTATTTCTTCAAGAACGCCGATGCCGATGAGCTGTATTTTGTTCATCGGGGGCGGGGCGTACTCAAAACTTTTTTGGGGAACCTGCCGTTTCGGGAGGGAGACTACCTGGTCGTTCCCAGGGGTACAATCTATCAGTTTGAATTTGACACGGACGATGTTCGGATGCTGTTGATTGAAGCCTACCAGGGCGCATTCACTTTTCCGGAGCGCTACCGGAACGAAGTAGGGCAACTCTTAGAACACTCGCCCATTTACGAGCGCGATATTCGTGTGCCTGAAGAACTGGAGACCTACGATAGGAAGGGCGATTTCTTGGTGTACATCCTTCGGGGAGGGAAACTCTGGGGTTACCACTTGCTGTACCATCCCTTTGACGTGGTGGGCTGGGACGGCTACTGGTATCCTATCGCCCTTTCCATTCATGATTTCATGCCCATTGTGGGTAAGGTTCATCAGCCGCCACCTGTCCACCAGACGTTTGATGCGCCCGGGTTTGTCGTGTGTTCGTTTGTGCCAAGGCTGTACGACTGGCATGAACTGGCAATTCCCGCACCTTACAACCACAGCAACATAGACTACGACGAGATTCTTTATTATGTGGCGGGCGAATTCATGAGTCGGAAGCATGTAGAGGAAGGAATGATTACTTTGCACCCACGGGGCATTCCACATGGTCCGCATCCAGGGGCGGTAGAGCGGAGCATTGGTGCAAAGGAGACCAACGAACTGGCAGTCATGATTGACACGTGGAATCCCCTGTCCATTACCAGGCAGGCGCTTGCTGTAGAGGTCAAAGATTACTATTTGTCGTGGTTGACAGACGAGGAGCGTCCCTCAGATTCAGCGTGAGGGGGGAAGTGCCGTCTGTGATGTGTGATGCTTTCTCGTGGGCATGGGCGCATACAAAGGGCAAGTGTTTCGTCTTGCGCTTTGCCAGGTTGTAACGGTATTCGTCGCAGAAATTTCCGGGGAATCATGGGAGGCAGACACGCTTCAGGGTTTGGGTTCAGGTACAGGATAAGTATGCTGGTGGCGGTTCTGGTGGGTCTTGCGCGTATGGTTGTTTACGGGGGACCCATTGAAATGGGCGAAAAGATTTTCAAAACCCGATGTGTAACCTGCCATAAGCTGGATGAGCAACTGATTGGGCCTCCCCTGCGTGGTGTACACACCAAGTATGAAGAGGAGTGGTTGTACCGGTGGATTCGCGAGCCAGAAAAGCTCATTTTTGAAGAGAAAGACCCGATTGCCGTTGCTCTCTATGAAAAATACAAGCCCAATGTGATGACGGGTGCGCCGGATCTGACCGATGAGCAAATTCAGGCGCTTCTGGCATACATTGCCTATGCCAGCGGCGATACGGCTTACCTGCAGGCGAGGGGTATTCCTTTGCCCACACCTGAGGGACCTCAGGAAGCCGAGGTGGCGGCGCCGGAAGGTGCCGAAGGGGGAGTGGCGGTAGAGCGTCCGTGGTGGCGCCGTTTGCTGTGGTTGTGGGTTGTGCTGGCGATCGTGATTCTTGGGGTTGGCGGATGGCTGTATAGCCGATGGCGCCAACGGGCGTTAGCACGACGCCAGGCAGGCGAAGATGTTCTGGTGCCCCCTTCGGTAGGCGAGGTGCTACGATCGTGGGCGTTTCGCTGGGCAGTCATCCTTGTGGTCATTACTGTGGGGATGGCATGGCTCTGGGAGTGGGGTGCCAACTTAGGGCATGCAGTGGGTTATGCGCCGGACCAGCCCATTTTGTTCTCGCATAAGGTGCATGCGGGCATTCAGGGAATTGACTGTCAGTACTGCCATTATGGCGTACGTCGCGGGCGGACCGCGGGGATTCCGCCAATGGAGGTGTGTGCAGGATGTCATCGGGCAGTGCGCAAATCAGATGTGGTTTTGCCCAATGGGAAGACGGGCACGGAAGAAATCCAGAAGCTGCTCACGTACTTGGAAGAGAAGAAGATTATTCGGTGGAAGCGGGTATTTTGGCTGCCTGACCACGTGTACTTCAGTCATTATCAGCATGTGGTGGTTGCGGGCATTGCCTGTCAGACCTGTCATGGACCCATTGAAGAAATGCATATTGTGGAAAAAACGTTTCGGCAGTCTATGGGCTTCTGTTTGGACTGTCATCGGACACGTCAGGTGGACACAACCAATCCGTACTATCAGACACATCTTGCGCAGCTGTTGAAGGAGGCGCATCAGACGGGCGATTTCATACGGGTGGCATCCATAGGCGGACAAGCCTGTCAGCACTGCCACTACTGAAAATTCATTGGTAGTCAGGGAGAGGGGGTAGGTCCCAGCCGTTGAAAAAAATAGATTCATGGCAAAGGAGAAACGGGCACGGACGACCAACGGCAGGATAACCGAACAGGCGGCGCGTGAATACTGGGTGGATCCGGAAGAGCGCCGAGCGGTTCGGGAAGATGGCAAGCAGGAGCGTTCTGGAATTCCCGAAGAGTGGAAAGAGATTTTGTCGGCACCGATTAACCGTCGTACTTTCCTTAAGTTCAGCGGGTTAAGTGCGTTGGGTTCGGCGATCCTTTCGGCATGCTGGAAAGTGCCAGTCCGCGAAGCCGTACCCTATTTTTCACACTCCGAAGACCTGATCCCAGGGCATCCCGTGTTCTACAGTACTGCCTACTGGGATGGGTATGAGTTTGGTGCGGTTCTGGTAAAGACGCGTGAAGGCAGACCCGTCAAAATTGAGCCGCATCCGCGGTCGCCACTGGGCGCGACCTCCCCCCGAATCCAGGCGGCATTGCTGTCGCTGTACGATAGTGCACGGCGCTTTCCATTGACGATTAATGGGAAAGAGGCAACGGGCGAGGCGCTTCGGCGGTTCTGGCAGGAAAAAGTTCGGGGGCGTACTGGCGAGCCTATCTGGATAGTAACGAGTGCGGGTTGGGGGCCAGCCACACGGAAGCTCCTCCACCGGCTGCGCGAGCAATTTTCGGATGTGCGTATCGTCTACTATGAGCCAGATACGAAGAGTGCGATTCTGGACGTGCATGAGGAGGTTTGGGGCAAGCGTGTTCTGCCGGATGTGCACCTGGAGAAGGCGCGGGTGGTTGTGGCAGTGGATAGCGACTTTCTGGTAGCGGGTCCGTATCCAGCGGTGGTTGCCCGTCGGTATGGGCAGGCGAGGCGTGTCCACCGTGATGCTCCCGCCCAGATGCGCCATTATCAATTTGAGACGTGGCATAGTGTAACGGGAAGCAATGCGGATGTACGTCGTGGTATTCATCCGGGGTTGCGTACAGCGGTTTTGGTGGCACTGTACAATGAGGTGGCACGGCTTGCGGGGAATGTACCGTTGTTGCCGGAAGTGTCTTTGCCGGAGTCGGTTCTTCGTGTGGTTCAGCGGGCGGCGCGCGACCTGTGGGCGATGCGTCCGGAAAGTGTTGTCCTGTGCGATGTAAATGACCCTGATGTTCAGCGCATTGTGATGGCGATCAACTTGCTGGTGGGTGCTTATGATTCGGGCGTCCTGAACGTGAAGCGTGGCGTTCTGCTTCGTCAGGGGAACGACCATCAGTTCTTTGAAGCGATGGGCGAATGGATGCGCAATCCACGGGGAACAGTGATTTTCTGGGATGTAGACCCCGTGTACCATTACTTTTACGGGGATGTCCTGGCAGAAGCTTTGCAAAAGAACGGGAATCTGGTGAGCATTGCCTTGGCGAGCCGGAAGACAGCGACGGTCCAGGCGTGTCAGGTTCAGGTGCCGGTTACGCAATGGTTTGAGTCCTGGTGGGATTACGAGCCTGTAGAGGGCTACGTGTACTTAGCGCAGCCGGTCGTTCAACCGTTGCACGGTGGAATTCCACCGCAGGAAGTGTTCCTGCAATGGATTGGGGAAGGCACTTCCTGGCAGGCGTTTCTGAAGCAAGTGTGGGCAGAAGAAGTGTATCCGCGGGTGACGGAGCAGTTCCGGGATCTGGAGGTGTTCTGGGAGCGGTCGGTTCATGATACGGAGGTGGTTGTGGCGCAGGGTGAATCCGGGGAATTGACACCTCGCATAGGGGCTGCCGACCTGATTCAACGTGTGCAGGTTTCTAAGGTGATTGAAGAAGATAAGCCAGTGTTGCGCCTGGTGATGGATCCCATTCTGGGCGATGGCAGACATGCGAACAATGCGTGGTTGCAGGAGCTGCCCCATCCACTGCTCCGTACTACCTGGGGGAATTACTTGGTTGTGAATAGTCGGGAAGCCCGTTCCTTAGGCTGGAAGGAAGGGCAGGTGGTTCGCGTGTCGGTTGCGCGTGCGCTGGGTGGCACGTATACGATAGAGGTGCCCGTCGTGCCTTTGCCAGGTCAACCGCATAATGTCTACACGTTGCACTTAGGGCATGGCAATACTGTTTTGGGACAGGTTGCGCAAAAGGATGACCGGCGTGCCGAGGCATTTCGCACGTATCGGGAGCGAAATGGCAGGCAATATCTGGATGACATTCGTTTGATAGATGGGAGTGAAGTGGTTCTGGAGGAGACGGGTCGGCGCGTTCGGATTCCTTCAGTGCAGAAACATCATCGGCTGGAGGGCAGACCCATTGTCAAGGAAACGACGCTGGCGGCGTATGAAGTGAATCGGCAGGCAGGGAATCACGACCGCGAGCACGTCAAGGAACTGCGAGGCATTACGCTGTATCCTGAGCGTGTCTTTCCTATGCACCACTGGGAGATGGTCATTGATTTGACGCTGTGTATTGGTTGTGGGGCGTGCATTGCGGCGTGTAACAATGAGAATAATGTGCCGGTGGTGGGACCTGAAGAAGTGGCACGTCACCACGAGATGCACTGGCTGCGAATAGACCGGTATTTTACAGGGGATGAGGATGAGCCCCAAACGGTTTACCAGCCTATGCTCTGCCAGCAATGCGATCATGCGCCCTGTGAGAATGTTTGTCCGGTGGCGGCAACCAATTCCAGTCCTGAGGGGATTAACCAGATGGCGTACAATCGGTGTATAGGTACACGCTATTGCGCCAATAACTGTCCGTATAAAGTGAGGCGGTTTAACTGGTATGACTATACGGGAGCGGATTCGTTTCCAGGCAATGAACGTCAGGTGGCAGGCGGTCCATTTGATGATCCTTACCAGAAGATGGCGTTGAATCCGGATGTGGTGGTACGCACGCGTGGTGTAATGGAGAAGTGCACGTTTTGTATTCAGCGGATTCAGTATGCCAAGTTGCAGGCGAAGGGGGAGGGTCGTCCTTTGCGGGATGGAGATGTGGTTACGGCATGTCAGAGTGCCTGTCCGACGGGTGCGATTTATTTTGGCGATGGGAAGGATCCGAATTCGCAGGTTGCCCGGTTTCGTGAAGAGGATGAACGGCTGTACTACGTCCTGGAAGAATTGCATGTGTTGCCTTCTGTGGGTTATCTGGTCAAAATCCGGAACATTCCTGAGGATCTGTTACCCGAATCTTCAGAACCTGCCGATAATGAACAGCATGCGCACCATGGCTAATCTTTGCTTTCCTGTTCAGCCTGGCAAATTCAGTGAATGGGTGAAGCGGACTGTGTGAAAGGAGGAGGAGCCATGAAGTACTACCAATCACCGTTGCGTCCGGTGTTGATTCGGGGCAAAGACAAGGACTACAGGAAGATTTCAGAGGACATTATCCGACCCATTTTGGGTAAGCCGACGGTCTGGTGGTGGGTAGGCATTACGCTGTCGGGAATTGCATTGCTGTGGGGTTTGTATGCCATGATTCGGACTATTTACTTTGGGATTGGCGAGTGGAATGTGAACCGAACGGTTGGATGGGGCTGGGCAATTATTAACTTTGTCTGGTGGATTGGGATTGGGCATGCGGGTACGTTGATTTCAGCGATTTTGTTATTGTTTCGTCAGCAGTGGCGGACTGCGGTGAACCGCTCAGCGGAAGCCATGACGATCTTTGCCGTGATGTGTGCGGGCCTTTTCCCATTGTTGCACGTAGGGAGGCATCTTGTGGTGTTTTATATTTTTCCGTACCCGAATTCGCGAGGTCCGTTGTGGGTGAATTTCAACTCGCCGTTGTTCTGGGATGTCATGGCGATCAGCACGTATTTTCTGGTTTCGCTCTTGTTCTGGTACATTGGTTTGATTCCGGATCTGGCGTTGTTGCGTGATCGCGTGCAGAATCCGCTTCTCCGGAAATTATATGGCTTTTTGTCTATGGGTTGGCTGGGGTCAGTGAAGCAATGGCAGCGGTGGGAAAGCATCTCGTTGCATTTGGCGGGTTTGGCAACGCCCTTAGTACTTTCTGTACACTCTATTGTGAGTTTTGACTTTGCTACGTCGGTGATTCCGGGCTGGCACACAACGATCTTTCCTCCGTATTTTGTGGCGGGTGCGATTTTCTCGGGGTTTGCGATGGTGTTGACGTTGCTGGTGATTGCCCGGAAAGCCATGAATCTGGAAGACTACATCACGATTGACCACATTTAGTCCATGAACAAGATTATGCTGGCGACGGGGAGCATAGTGGGAATTGCGTATTTAACGGAGTTGTTCATTGCCTGGTATTCGGGGAACATTTACGAGCAGTATGCGTTTTGGAATCGGGCATTTGGTCCGTACTGGTGGGCATACTGGTCTATGATGGCGTGCAATGTTTTGATTCCTCAGTTGTTGTGGATACGTTCTATACGTCGGAATCCGGTCATCACGTTCATCATTTCCATTTTTGTGAACATTGGGATGTGGTTTGAACGGTTTGTCATTGTGGTGACGTCGTTGCATCGGGATTTTCTGCCCTCGTCGTGGGCGATGTACTTTGCCAGCTGGGTGGAGGTGTCTATTTATCTGGGTACGCTGGGCTTGTTCTTCTTCTTGTTCTTCCTGTTTATCCGGTTTTTCCCGGTGATTGCGATTGCCGAAATCAAGCACATTTACCATGTGGGCAGTGAACGGGCATATGAACGATTTCGGAAGGAGACGCCGCCCGAGCTGGGTGGAGGTGTGGTAGAGGAGTCGGGTTCTGGTTCTTCTTCGTTGTCGCCATCACCGACGCTGGCGCAATCTTCCTCGTGAATGTGTGGTGGAATAAAATGGGTGAGCCATGGCAGAAAAAATGTTGCGGGCATGGCTGGTGATTGCGGAAGATGATGAAGTGCTGGTGGAGTGTGCCCGTCGTGTTCGGGAACGTGGTCTCAGGGTTATAGAGGCGTACACGCCGTTTCCTGTAGAGGAGCTGGAGGAGATTTTGGAGATTCCGGAGAGCTGGTTGCCGCGTGGTGGGTTTTGGATTGGTTTTTTGTTTGGCGTGACGGGTCTTTCGCTGATGATCTGGATGATGGCAAAGAGTTATCCGCTGGTTTTTGGTGGCAAGCCCTATACACCCTGGCCTTCGTTTGTTCCGCCTACGTTTGAGATCACAGTGTTGACGAGTGCGTATGGGATGGGTGTGATTATGTTTGTGGTCAGTCAGTTGATTCCGATGTTGCGTCGTCATCCTGTACATCCGGAGATCACGTCGCATAAGTTTGTACTGGTTGTGGATGGGTCGGTTTCGGAGGAGGCGATCCGTGAGGTGGTGAAGGGTTTGGCAGTGGAGGTTCGTCGTGGTCAGGTGCCGGACTCAGCGATTTTCTTAGGGAAATCGGAGGGGCATGCGCATGCGTGATGGTCTTGGTTTGGTGTTGGCGTTTGTGTTTGTGTTGGTGTTGATGGGTTGTCAGGCTGGAGGGAATGATCCAGGTTGGGAGTACTATCCGGACATGGTGCATCCTGTGAATCCTGAGCCGTTGGTGGCGTATCGTGCGTTGCCGGAGGCGGATACGGTGAGCCGGATGCATATGCCGGCGGGTACGATTCCCTGGGGTAAGGATACGTTTCCGGGCGGTCGGTATACGTTTCCGTTTCCACCGGGTTTTCAGGGGTATATGGATGCGGCGCGTTGGCGCGAGAATCCCGTACCGGTTTCGGAGCGCGTACTTGAACAGGGCAAGGCGCTATATCAGATCTATTGTGCGGTGTGCCATGGTGAGAAGGGTGAGGGGGATGGGTCTATTGTGGAGTCGGGAGCGTTTGTTGCGCGTCCGCCGACTTTTTATCAGCAGCGGTTGTATCTGGTGAGTGATGGTCAGATTTTTCATGTGTTGACGTATGGGAAGGGTTTAATGCCGTCGTATGCCAAGCAGTTGACGGTTAAAGAGCGGTGGATGGTGATTCGGTACATTCGTTCTTTACAGGATCAGCATTTGCGGCAGACGCAAAAGATTACGTTAGCGGAGTACGTTCGTCAGCATCAGAGTGCACAATAGCGGTAAGTCAATCCAAATGGGTTTGGCAGTAAAATTGGTGAGGGATGGTGGTTGAATGGTCTGAGGGGGCGCGTCGTGGGCTGGCTCGTGCCAGTGCACTCTTTTTGCTGCTTGGGGTTGTGTGCTTAGTGGCGTTGTTTGGCGTGGGCTTAGCGGTGGGTGAACCCACTCGGTTGTTTGCCACGTGTTTGGTGAGTGGTACGTTTTTGACGGGCGTTGCGTTGGCGGGTGCGTTCTTTATTGCTTCGCATACGTTGGGTCAGGCGGGCTGGCATGTTGCGCTTTTTCGGTTGTTTGAAGCGACGATGCTTACATTGCCTGTCGGTTTGCTTTTTCTGGTGATTGCGTTTTATGACTTTGGGCATTTGTATCACTGGGTTGAAGAGCCGATCCCCAAGAAGGCGGTTTGGTTGAACGTAGATGGGTTCTTTTTGCGGACTGGCATTTATATTTTGCTGTGGGTTGTGTTGATCTGGTGGCTTCATCGGTTGTCTCGTCGGCTGGATGTGCCTGGGGATCTTCGTGCGTTTCATTGGCTGAGTGTTGCGTCGGCATTGTTTATTGTGGTGTTTGCGATTACGGAGTCGTTGTCGGCGATTGACTGGATTATGTCTACGGAGCCGCACTGGTACAGTACGTTGTTTGGGTGGTATGTATTTTCCAGTTACTGGGTTGGAGCGATTGCGTTGTGGGTTTTGGTTCTTGTTTGGATGCGTGCTCGGGGGATTCATCCTTATTTGACGGACGAGCACATTCACGATATGGGCAAATATTTGTTTGGTTTCAGTATATTTTGGACGTATTTGTTTTATTCGCAGTACATGTTGCAGTGGTATGCCAATATTCCTGAGGAGACCAAATACTTTGTATTGCGTGTATATGAGAATGCGCCATGGTTTTACTTGTTGCCAATTTTGAATTTTGCGGTTCCCTTCTTTTTACTGATGCGCAATGAGGCGAAGCGGTCAACGTTCTGGTTGACGATTGTTGCCTTGAGCGTGCTTGCTGGGCATATGCTGGATTTCTGGTTGATGATTTATCCGAATGTGTTTGGTGCGGGTGCGCCGCTGGGCTGGATAGAAGTTGTGGGATTGCTGGGTGCGCTCAGTCTTTTTGTAGGTGTGTTTTTCTGGGTGCTTCGTAGTTTGGCGCCTGCGCCTGTGGGGCATCCATTCTTTCGGGAGAGTCTGGAATACCATGCTTGAGGTGGTGCTGAGGCGGTTTTGGGTTTTTTGATTTTTTTGCCGCCGCCATCCCCCACCC
>JALWYU010000107.1 GCA_026992635.1 Bacteroidota bacterium
CCCCACCGCCCAGCCCGTTCTTCTTATAACTACCCCAGTATCCCGAGAATCGCCAGATACAACCCCTATGAACCCATCCGCCAACTCCTTCACCTTACAACATGCACCCGGAACAAACCCATGCTTCAGGTCCTTTTTCCTCCTTCACATACTGCTGCCCTGCTTTCTCGCACACGCCCAAACACCCTGGCACCACTGGACCTGGCTCGACACCATACCCCTGTATATCAACGGCAAGCCACTACCCATGCCCTGGATGGGCGGAATCCAAAACCCCATCTTCAGCACATGGGACTGGAACAACGACGGACTACCAGACCTGATCGCCTACGACCGCGGCACCAACCGAACCCTCTTCTTTCGCGCTACCGACACGATCCAATCTAACGGCGTCCGACTCTTCCTCTGGACAGAACCCCCCGCCCAACTCCCGCCCATCAAACACTGGGCATTCTGGGTAGATGTAACCGACGATGGCAAACCCGAACTGTGGACACCCCGTTATGGCAACCACCCCTTAGACTGGCAAATCCGAATCCTGAAAAACTGCTCTACCAGCGATACTATCCGATTCTGCCCCTGGATCGACTCCCTGACCACACGCGACACTCAGACCATCCTCACTAACTCCCTGGATATCACACCTCCTGTAGACATAGACCAGGACGGCGACATTGACCTCATCGTGTTCAACCCACCAGGCACCCAGCTGATCTTCTACGAAAACCTCGCACACGACTCCCTGAACCGCACCGACACGCTTCTCCTCCACCTCCGAACCCCTTGCTTCGGCAAACTCTTTGAAGACCCTTTCGCCTGCGAACAATACCTGGACTCATGCCAGGGCGCCAGTGGGTCATTCCGACATGCTGGCTCTACCCTCGCCTGGCTCCACCTGAACAACGACACATTCCCCGACCTCCTCCTGGGCGACATCATCTGCCCATGGATCTCCGCCTTTTTCCTGAACAAACCTGCTATAGACTCCTCCTACCAGTTCACCTCAGAAATTGACTCCTTCCCTCCCGAACACCCGATCATCCTGGAAACCTTCCCCGCTGTTTTCCCCATCCCAGCCGATACCCACCCCGACATAGACTTGATCACCACACCTATGTACGTACCCGCCAGCTGGGACCACTACAACACCTGGCTCTACCTGGATACCTGCCCATCCGATACCACATGCTTCGCACTTCACGACTCCTTCTTTTTGACGCGCCACTTCCTGGATGTGGGTAAAGGCGCCCTGCCCGTCTGGATCGACGTCAACGCCGACGGACGAACCGACCTCCTCATCGGCACCGACCAGCGCAAAAGCCCACGCCTCCCCCTGTACGACATCTCCATAGTCTGGCTGCGCCAGGGAGGATCACCCTCCAACCCCACCTTCTGGCTGGCAACCTGGCGTTGGGACTCCCTCTACCTGCGCTACCCCTACCACAGCCCCGTTCTCACCTTTGGCGACCTGGACAACGACGGCGACCACGACGCCATACTCGGCGAAGCCCAGGGCAACCTCTTCTGGCTGGAAAACACCGCAGGCCCCAACCAGCCCATCCACCTGGAAATGAAACAACTCTTCATCGGTAACATAGACGTGGGACAAAACGCCCACCCCGTCCTGTGGGACGTAGACGGCGACCAAGACCTGGACCTCATCGTCGGCAACCGAGCAGGAACACTCACCCTCCTCCTCAACAAAGGCTCCATAGATTCGCCTATCTTTGTCCCCGCTATAGATACCTTCGGTGGAATCCAGGTACGTTTACCCAACACCCTGGAAGGGCTCGCCGCACCCACCATCGGCTACCTGGACACCTCCGGAAAACCTTACTTACTTGTTGGGTCCTGGCAGGGATGGCTTTACATCTACCGGGCTGTCTCACCCTGCCTCATAGACGGCGTAGAACCCATTGACACCCTCAACCTGAATATGGGCTGGCGCATCGTCCCATCTATCGGCGACATCAACAACGACAGCATCCCCGAAATCGCCATCGGTACACAAGGTGGAGGCATCCGACTCCTCACCTGGGGAATACCCGCCCGAAAAAAACCATGCCTCGCCAGCAACGAAGGCTCAGCCAGCGGATCCTCCTCTACACCTGACTCCGGAACAATTCCCGACCAGTGGGCGTTCACCATCGGATGGCAAGACCCCTACACCCTCGCAATCCACCTCCAATCACCCGACACCACCAACGCCCATATCCTGCTGACCATCACCGACATCCTGGGCAGAACCCTCGCCACCAAACCAATTACCCTCCACCAGTACGAAACCACCATCCACTGGCGACTACCCCTCTCCCAGGGCATCTACTACCTGCGAATCTACGCAATGCCTGCACGACAAATCCTGCATCGGCAGGCAATCGCAAAACCCTTCTAAAACCCACCTCCCACATCATCCCAAAACCCCATGACTGCCCACAAATCCGCCACTCCCCAAACCCATCGCCACCTCCTGGATATCTCCTCTCTGACCAATGAGGACATCCTCACAATTCTGCGCGTCGCCGCACGCCTCAAACGCCAAACCGCAGAACGCATCAACCTGTCCGCCTATCCCTGCCTCCTCCTCTTTGAAGAACCCTCCACACGTACCCACCTTTCTTTCTGGCGCGCCTGCCACCAGCTGAACATCCCGACCACCTCCCTGAACACACAATGGTCATCCCTGGCAAAAGGCGAAACCTGGCACGACACTATCCAAACCTTAGAAGCTCTGGGCTTCCGCTTCCTCGTTGTCCGTTCACCCCAAAAATACTTCCCCCATCAACTGGCTCAATTCACACGCACACTCCACATTATTAACGCGGGTGATGGCGACCACGCCCACCCTACACAAGCCCTACTGGACGCCTTTACACTCCTGGAAATCTGGCACACCCTGAAAGACAAAACAATCGGTATCCTGGGCGATATCCGACACGCCCGCGTCGCCCACAGCGATATCCACCTCTTCTTACGATTGGGTGCACGCGTCCTGGTCGCTGGCCCCACAGAATGGCTTCCAAACAACCTGCCCCCCTCCGTTATCCGTGTCTCCTCCATAGAAAAACTGGTTGCCCAGGCCGACGCACTCATCGTCCTGCGCGTCCAGAAAGAACGATTCACCCAATCCGAAACCTTAGACCTGACCACCTACCGCCAACACTGGATGCTCCGAACAGCCCACATTGAAGCCCTTCCCCCGGACCGACAACCCTGGCTGATGCATCCCGGACCCATGAACCCCGGCATAGAAATTGAACCCGAACTCCCCTATCGGTATCCTCGCTCACTCATTCTACGACAGGTAGAAAACGGCATCTATGTCCGTATGGGTGTGTTCCTCTGGATGACCGCACCCACCCTCTGGCAGGAGCACGGCTGGCTACTCCGTACACTTTTACCCTGACCATCAATGACTTTTCCAGCTCCTGCTTTGTAAAAGCCTTCCGAATCGGCGCACACACGCTGCAAGCAAGCCTGCACACCCCGAACCCGATCAATTCATCGGAATCGCATAAAACTGCGTTTCACCCCACGAAGGACCCATAAAATCCAGCAAACCATCATTCGCGCCAGACCCATCATTGCCCAGCACACAGGAGGGCTGAATATGCGCCCATACCGAATAGGTCTTGTTCGTCACCCCATTGTTGTGCACCACAATAGAACCGGTTACCAGACCAAATTGCCAGTTATTACCAATCGCTCCACTGATCAGTCCACCCGCAATCCGGTCCGCCGTCATAACCGACGCAATATTCGCTACCTTCGTCCCTTGCGTGCACAGACCATCGCCAAGCGTAGCACGCACCCAGATATAACAGGGTGATTTTCCTCCAACACTGTCTTCTGCAATGTGAATGACTTCAACCAGATGAACCACCCATTTTCCTGGCGGAAGCGTAATCCACGCCCCCGTACATTCAGCACCTGGCACCTGAGCATCCAGCACATAGTGTTCAGAGGCTTCATTGCCCAGAATAATACCTGCATATCCATTGTTGCTCAGGCGTTGCCACCGGGACCCGTCCCAGTAATAGTAACCCGGGTAGACAGCGGTTTGCCCCAAGCCAGAAGTTGCGGTATTGTAGACCAGGGTACCCGGCGCAGGATTGCTCAGTGGGGCAGGCGACGTGGCACTGTCCAGCGCCACGCGCGGCGGCAAGAAACCCCGAACAGAATCCCGAAGCTCTAAAATTGCATCTGGATGCGGATTCATCGTGCCAATCCCCACATTTTGTGCCCAGCCTATAACCAGCATCCCCTGTACAAACAGGATGACTCTTGTCCCAAATTTCCTCCCCATCTACCCAATTACTTTTTGTTCGCAAAGATTACGCCCGTCCCAAGTGTTTTGACTTGAAACCCCTATTTTTAGAACCAAAACTGGCAATGGAAAGTTCCCGCCAAGAAGCCACTCACAGATAATGAAAAGCCGTCTCCGGTTCATAACACACATCCAGAGAAGGCAACCAGAACGCAACACGCCGTCCTCCCTGCCAATGCCATATCCGCAAAATGGAAATCAATTCAGAAAAAGCAAGATCTTCCAGACTGAGCACGCATACCGCAGTGCGCCAGTCAAAACCGGAACGACAACGCGCACGCCAGACCTCCCACGGAATACAAGGAGCCGGAAAATCCTTATATCGTCTACCCGGCACAACAATCATGGATAAGTTCCCAGCGGAATATTCCCTGCCCATACGCTTTAGAGCAAGCGCACGTCCCCACCACAGATTCACCCAAAAAAGCCAGGCAATACCAGCAAACCACCACATTGACCAGTGCCACTGGAAAATACTGCGCCAAAAGTGATACGCACTACCAAAAGGACGACGACGCATAAACGCAGCTTTCCAGTGAATAACAGGAAGATCTGGCAGGACAAAAAGCCGAACATACCGGTGCCAGGCGTTTTGACTCAACACAACATCCTCACCATAAAGATGAAATTGCGAAGGGAAGTAACCTGCCTGTTGCCAGGCAGCTCGCGTTCCAATCAGACAAGCACCCGCCACAATCGGAGCCACCACAGGATATTGCCTATCCGACATAGCACTCAGCCGATCTGGAATCAGCGACCAATAGGGCACTGCCCGCTGAAGATCTCCGCTTCGCATCCAGAACTGCTTCAGCGCATCCAGCCAGCGGGGATAAGGACGAATCGTTTCAGGTAACAGTGCACCACGAATATTCATCAGGACTGGTGAAACAAGAGATGGATAGTTCAATCGTGTAATCCATTGCACAATCTTTTCACCAAAAAACTCCGGGACAAGCACATCAGCATTCATCAGACAATGAATCGGACCAGACAGGAAGCGAGTACTCAAAAGGTTGGCAACACGCCCATAGCCTGGATTATGACGAAGCGCAACATAAGTAACCTGCGGAAATCGCCTGAAAAGCCTGTGCAGGCTTTGCTCACCCTGAACATTTACTAAAAGGATTTGCTGAACCTGGGGATTACGTGCCAGTGCCCAAACTGGCAGAAGTAGTTCTTTCTGTGCCCGATAGGCAATGACCCCAATAGAAAGGCTATGTTGTTCAACGGTCATTGGTGGATTCCCGCGCAGGGTATGGAATCCGGTAACGAACGGCTTCCTGGAGCGTAAGCGGGTCAGTATAATCCAGCGTGCGGACTGGTTGAATACCCCGGGCAAGCACCGTAAGTTTCAGATTTTGGGGAAGCTGTTCAGCAAGCCATTGAATGGTGATTTCGCCTTCGGGCGACGGCGGAATCGCAAGAAAAATTTCGCGGAATGTCCCGGTGTGGACGCGCTGAAGAAGTGTTGCAATGTTGAGAGTTTCAGGTGTCTTGCCTTCTATGGGAGAAAGAAGTCCGCCCAGTACGTGATACCTGCCAGCAAAAGAACCCGTCTCTTCCAGCAAGTACACATCCTGAAAGGTGGGAACCACACACAGGATATGCGGATCACGTGACGGATCCCGACAGATCCAGCAAGGGTCCTGCACATCTATGTTATGGCATTGCGAACACTCTACAATTTGATCGGCGATCTGCTGAAGAAGATGAATCAATTGATGCAGTTCATGGGTGCCACGCTCTAGCATCGTCCAGATAAGGCGCATCGCCGAGCGCCTGCCAATCCCCGGATACCGCTGAAAAAACACGATAAGTTCTTCAAGAGGTTTGGGCAGTGGCATAAGAATAGGTGTTTTGGTGTTTCACGAGATGGCGAAGAGTACGACGCACACCTTTGAGTCCTGCCCGACGTAAAGGTGAATACCGAAAATGACGGCGGAAAGTCCCCCGCCGAAGATTCAACCAATCATTCCAGTCCATCTGCTGGAGAATGGGTAAAGGTTGATACTCGGCAACCGATGTGGGTCGGGCAAATCGGTTCCACGGACACACTTCCTGACAGATATCGCATCCGAACAGCCAGTCGCTCCACCGGGGCTCCTCAGGCAGGTCATCCCCCCGATACTCAATCGTCAGATAGGAAATACATTTGCGTGCATCCAGATAGTAGGGCTGCAGTGCGCCGGTGGGACAGGCATCTATGCATCGGTGGCATCGCCCACAATAGTCCTGCCTCATAGGAGCATCTGGCACAAGCGGAATGTTCACAAACAGCAAGCCAATCACATGGTAGGTACCCCACCTCGGATGAATCAGCATCGTGCTTTTGGCACGCCATCCCAAACCCGCACGCCACGCCCACATCCTATCCCACACAGGCTTGCTATCTACGGCATGCCACCCTTCCACCCATTCACCAATCTCCTGTTTCATCCAGCGAAGCAACTTTTTCAGACGGATAGTTACTACACGATGATAATCAATCCCATGGGCATACCGGGCAATTTTGGGTCCCCGTGGATGAAGACGAGCACTTCGTGCGTAAAAATAATTATCCAGGACACAGATCACAGACCGTGCCTCAGGGAAAAGATGACGCACATCTACGCGCAAATCAAACGTTTCTTCCATATAGCGCATGCCCGCATGCCCATGATTATGCAACCACTGGCGAAAGCGCTCAATTTCTTCGGACGTGAATGGCTCCACAGAAGCAATCCCACACTCAATAAAACCCAGGGCTCGCGCACGCAACTTAATTGCGTTCGCCCACATTTGCGACCACAGCACCGTAAGCATTCTGCCACACTCGCCCTTTTTGAAAGGGGGAACCAAAGTGGCTGGAAAAATTGTTCCTGTAGCAGGCAAAATCCCACACGGCAATCCCGGACAGCTCAGGCATCGTTCCTGTGGGTTGGGCAGGCACCTTAATTATTCTGACAGTCTTGTCTGCATTGTTTTCGGGTTCGGAAGTGGCGCTATTTTCGTTGCGTCCAGATGGATGGCGTATACTCCGGAACCGGCAAGCTGTATATCGCTGGTGGGAAACCCGAATCCAGCAGCATCCTCGTTTAGTCCTGGCTTTTCTCTTAGCGGGGAACAACCTGGCAAATATCGCGTTGATTCTGGTTGGATATCGCTTATGGGATCACCTGGCAAAGCTCACTACCAATCCGGACGTAGTCCTGTGGCTGGGCAATTTACTGGGGACAACCTCGTGGATTCTCCTGATGGGCGAAATCTTACCCAAGGCTTTCGCTGTCCGCCATCCGCTCTCGTGGTTGCAGCTTGTTGTGTTGCCGTTAACCGGTTTGTGGTGGTTGTTATATCCGGTCAGCTGGTTGCTGAACCACGCGTTTTCCCTGATTGAACGTCGGATTTACCTGCCCCGTAAAACATTGCTTGCCTGGGTAGATCAGGTGCTGCGCCGTGTTGCCGATGGCGAAGCCTTGCAGGCTGACGAGCTGCGCGTTCTCCGCAGTATCCTGCGCATTGAAGAGAAAATCGTCAAAATGATCATGCGTCCTCGTACAGAAATGGTTGCACTGTCCACAACATTATCGGTATCCGAGCTGGTAGAAGCATTAAAACAGATTCGTGCCAGCCATGTCCCGGTCTACACACGCAACCTGGACACAATCACCGGAATTTTACACGTCAAACGCTTTTTGCTGGCATATCTGGAAAATCCCAATTTGCGCGACTGGCATCAATTTCTGCGCAAGCCCCTTTTCGTCCCCGAATACATGCGAGTTGTCCAGTTTTTTGACTACTTGCGCCAGAAAAAGGAAGTGCTGGCAATAGTCGTGGATGAATATGGGGGCGTGTCCGGTATCGTCTCCCTGGAAGACCTGCTGGAAGAGATCCTGGGCGAAATCTACAGCGAATTTGACCGGGAACTGCCAGAAATTGAAGTACGCGGAGAAGGACGACTGTCTGTGCGGGGATCCGTCTCGCTCTCTGCCCTTGCCGAAAAACTCAACCTGCCCCAGGACTACTTCGCTGACCTGCAAGGTGTAGATACCGTCGCAGGTCTCATCCTGCACTTCACACATTTCGTGCCCCCTGCCGGAGCACGCCTCCGATACAAAGACCTGCAATTTCTGGTTGAGCATCGCACCAGCCAGCGTATCTTGCGTGTCGGCGTAGAATACATCAAAAAATCACCCGAATCAAACCAGGAATCGTCATGAACGACTCGCTCAACCAGCAAGACTACACCGTGAAAATCGGACTGGAAATCCATATCCAGCTGGCTACAAAGATGAAAGTCTTCTCGCCCGAAGCCTACACCTACGGCGCAGACCCCAACACACAAACACATCCCATCTCCTTAGCCTATCCCGGCACACTCCCCCGACTCAATCAGGAAGTCCTGGAAGCCGCACTGAAACTTGCACTGGCACTGAAATGTCAGATCCACTCTCCATTCACCTTTTCCCGAAAAAACTACTTTTACCCGGACCTGCCCAAAGGCTATCAAATCACACAATACGACTCACCCTACGCCACCAACGGAAAACTGGTCTATCGCGTCCACAACGAATGGAAAGAAGCCCACATCCTGCGCATCCAAATAGAAGAAGACACAGGCAAAAGCATTCACGACCTGGACCCTTTCCATACTTTGCTGGACTTTAACCGGGCAGGCGTCCCTTTGCTGGAACTGGTCACGGCACCCGATTTCCAGCGTCCCGAAGAAGCCGAAGCCTTCCTGCGCAGCGTCCGCCAGGTTGTCCGAACACTGGGTATCAGCACTGCCAACATGGAAGAAGGAAGCCTCCGCTGCGACGCCAACATCTCGGTTCAAACAGCCAATCTATCTGGCGAACGCGTGGAAATCAAAAACCTCAACTCATTCCGCTACCTGCGCCAGGCACTCTACACCGAAATCAAACGACAACTAACACTGCTTCGCGCCAATCAACCAGTACTGCGCGAGACCCGCGGATACGACCCCAACCAACGCACCACCTACCCACTTCGCACCAAAGAACACCTGCACGACTACCGGTACTTCCCTGAACCGGATCTGCCACCAGTGCATGTGCCCGAAACCCTGCTCAACCAGTTAAAGAAAAACCTGCCTCCCCTACCCTACGAAATCTGGCAAACCCTAACCAAACAATACCAGTTTTCACCACGCGACGCCGAATTCTTCATAGAACACACGGAATTCTTCACCTACCTGCAAGCACTCATTGCAGAAGGCATACCACCAGAAGAAGCCCGCAAATGGCTGCTGGGACCCGTACGCGCCTACCTGAATGACCACCAGATGAACCTCTCTGCCTTCCCCATTACACCTGCCCAACTCGCACAATACATCCACACAGGAACCGCCCACAAAATCCACCACTCACTACTGGCAGGTCAGGCTTTCCGGGAATTTCTTCAGGACCCGAGCCAACCTCTCCAAAACCTCTTTGCCCGATACACACCCCACACCTCTACCGAGACAATCCGAAACTACATCCAGCAACTGATGAAACAATACCCGGACAAGGTCCACCTCTACCGAAAAGGGAAAAAAGGCTTGCTGGGCTTTTTCATGGGCGAAGTGATGCGCCGATTCCGGGGGCAGGTAGACCCACGCGAAGCCCAGACAATCGTTCGGGAATTGCTGGAAGGGGAG
>JALWYU010000108.1 GCA_026992635.1 Bacteroidota bacterium
CCCTTAGACCTCTTCAACCCACCCACCCACGACAAACCCATCTCCCGAAAAGAACTGGAAGAAAAGAAAGAACGTATCGTGGAAGCACTGCGCGCCTTCCACATCGGCATCGCAAAAATCCGCGCAACCGTCGGACCCTCCGTAACCCTGTACGAAATCGTGCCCGACGCCGGAATCCGCGTCTCGCGAATCCGAGCCTTAGAAGAAGACCTGGCACTCGCCTTAGAAGCACTCGGCGTGCGAATCATCGCACCCATCCCGGGACGAGGAACCATCGGCATTGAAGTGCCAAACCGACAACGACGACTCGTAACCATCCGCGAAACCCTCGCCTCCCCAACCTTCCAGCAAACCCACTACGCCCTGCCCATCGCCCTCGGAAAAACCATTGAAAACCAGGTGCGCATAGTAGACTTCACGCAACTGCCACACCTGCTCGTCGCCGGCGCCACCGGCCAGGGCAAATCCGTATTCATCAACACCGTCCTGGCTTCCCTACTCGTACGAAAACACCCCGCCGAAGTCAAGTTCGTCCTCGTCGACCCCAAAAAAGTGGAACTCGCCCTCTACGAACCCCTCATCCACCACTTTTTAGCCGTCTACCCCGGACAGGAAGAACCCGTACTCACCGACATAGACCAGGTCATCCACGTACTCAACGCACTCTGCATAGAAATGGAACAACGATACGAAGCACTCAAAGCCGCTCGCGTGCGAAACATCCAGGAATACAACCGCAAATACCTGAACGGCGAACTCAACACAATCCACCACCGATTCCTCCCCTACCTCATCGTGATCATTGACGAATACGCCGACTTCATCATGGTCGCCGGCAAAGAAGTAGAACGACCCATCCTCCGACTCGCCCAAAAAGCCCGCGCCGTAGGCATCCACCTCCTCATCGCAACCCAGCGACCCGCCACCAACATCATCACCGGCAACATCAAAGCCAACATCCCCGCACGTATCGCTTTCCGCGTACCCCAACAAGTGGACTCACGAACCATCTTAGACACCAAAGGCGCCGAGCGCCTCACCGGCAAAGGCGATATGCTCTTCATGCAGGGCATGCACTTAGAACGACTCCAGGCACCCTTCATCTCCACCGAAGAAGTAGAACGACTCGTCCACTTCATCGCTCAACAACCCGGATTCCCTGAACCCTACTACCTGCCCGAACCCCAACCAGAAGAAGAAACCGACCTCCCCACGAACAACGCCGAACGCACCGAAAAATGGGACCCACTCATAGAACGCGCCGCCACCACACTCTTAGAAGCCGGACAGGCATCCACCTCTCTCCTCCAGCGAAAACTCCAGATCGGATACGCACGCGCAGGACGAATCATGGACCAGCTGGAACAACTCGGAATCGTCGGACCCGCACGCGGAAGCAAACCCCGAGAACTGAAAATCCATTCCCACGACGAACTGGCACAGATTTTGCATACACACCTCCAGAAAAAACCTGAACACGCCAGATCCACCACAAAAAACTGACGACCATGCGAATCCTGACAACCCTTACACTCATCACAGGCTGGACAATCCTCACCCTTAACCCCACCACCACGACACACGCCCAAACCAACCAGCAACAACAACAACAACAACCACTACCCGCCAAACCCCCACCGGGCCTCCACCCTGTCAAACCCGAAGGGATCCGCGACCCCCAGGCAGAGCGCATCCTCAAAAAAATGAGCGACCGATTCAGCAAACTGCGTTCCTACCAGGTTACCTTTGAACTCAAAATGGATATCCCCGATACCGACCAGGACGAAATCCGACAGGGTAAACTCATTGTCCAGGGCAAACGATTCCGATTTGAAATGGACGGGATCCTCGTCGTATGCGACGGACAAACCAAATGGCAATACCTGCGCGAAACCAACGAAGTGCAAATCTCCGACTACCTGCCCGAAGAACAGGTCTTTGAGCCCAAAGACATCTTCGCACTCCACCACCAGGACTTCTACTACATGCTCCAGGGCGAAAAAACCGTACGCGGTCAACCCGTCTACGTCATTGAACTCACGCCCGTCAACCGACAGGAATCCTACTTCAAAATCCGAATGTACGTCCACAAAAAACGACTCATCCCCATCTACGTCGTCATCTTTGAAAAATCCGGAACACGCTACTACCTCACCGTAAACAGCTTCATAGACAACGTACCCATCCCGGACGTGCTCTTTACCTTCCATCCCGAAGCCTACCCAGGCATCACCATCGTAGACCTCCGAGAATAACCCCTGCCGTGCTGGGCTGGCTACTCCTCCACTTCCTCTTCATCCTCATCCACACCACCGTAATCGTCATCAACACTATCGGGTGGCTCATCCCAACACTCCGACCCCTACAACGCATCCTGCTCACCATCACATGGCTAAGCTGGATCGCCGGCGCACTCTGGATGCAAACCCCCGGATACTGCTTCCTCACAGACTGGCACTGGCAAATCCAGAAACACCTCTTCGGTCATCCCCCGCAAGAATCCTCCTTCATCACATGGGCAATCCACCAGATCTGCCAGTGTACCCTGCCCGAACCCACCATTGACGCAACCGTCGCCCTCCTCATGATCATCATTACCATAGGCACAATCATCACCTCCTACACCGACTTCAAAAAACGCAAAAAACGTAAACACACCCAACCACCAAAACCACAACAATGAACCACCGCCCAACCCTCCTCAGAAGACTTACACTGACACTAATGCCAACACTAATACTTTCCGCACACCGCACACTGCACGCACAAACCAACCATCCCGCCAAACCACACAACTGGGTCTACGGCTCCTGGCTACTCTGGACACACTGCCCCCTCCACCACGACACAATCCTCCACCGATTCGCCATTCAGCCCCTGACCCACTCCCTACTCATCTACCAGGTCCAGGACCTCTATCCTCCCACCCATCAGTGTATCCAGGACACAAAATGCTGGCACCACTACAAAAACACCATCTATGCCCAGATGCACCACACGCTGGACTCCTGCCTATTCCTTCTCCAGCCCAACCACTACATCCAGTGGCGAACAACCCCTACACACACAACCCCACCCAACGACCCCTACTACCCCACACAATGGAACCTCCACAACAACTCCTTTATCCACATCTACGCCCAGTACGCCTGGCAACTCCGGGGCAACGGACCCGTCCTGCCCCAAACCCACGATACCATCATCCTCGGCATCATTGACGCCGGATACGACACACTCCATCCCGACATCCACTACGCCTACAACTACGCCGACCCCCCCGACGGAATCGACAACGACAACAACGGATACACCGACGACTACTACGGATGGGATATGTACTCCGACACCAACCTCCTGCCCAACTACTTCCACGGCACCGCCGTCACCGGCATCATGAGCGCCAAAACCAACAACAACACAGGCATCGCCAGCGTATCCTGGTTCATCCCCGCATTCCCCGTTGCCGGCGCCGCACTCAACGAAGCCATCGTCGTCCGAGCACTGGACTACCTCCTCCAGTTCCGACGACGATGGAACCAGGGCGATACCCTCCGCGGCAAACTGATTGTCGCCGTCAACATGTCCTTTGGCATTGACTACGGCTTACCACAAGACTACCCCATCTGGTGCGCAATGCTGGACACCTTAGGAAAAGCCGGCATACTCTCCGTGGGCGCCACCACCAACAACAACGTCAACGTGGACTCCGTAGGCGACATCCCCTCACTGTGCCCAAGCCCCTACCTCATCATGGTCGCCAACATAGATAAACAGGGACAAATCCAGGGAGGCTACGGACCCCTCAACGTAGACCTTGCCGCACCTGGAACCGACATCCCCGCACCCATTTCCGGCGGAGGCTACGCCCAGGTCACCGGAACCTCCTTTGCCACACCCCACGTGACCGGCACCATCGGTATCCTCTACTCCACACTCTGTTCACCCTGGAAAGATTGGGTACGCACACGACCCGACACCGTCGCCTACTACATCCGCCAGATCATCCTCTCCACCGTCCAGACCCTACCATCCCTGTCAGGGCGCCTCGCCACCAACGGTATGCTCAACCTCTACCACGCAATTTGGCGAACCCACTATTGCGACACCATCCCCTTCCCCGGTAACCCCTACACAGCCATCCAGACAAAACCCAATACAAACCAAACCACCTTCCCCCAAATCGTCCTTCACCCCCACCAGATCATTATTTGGACACGACAACCCGGCACACTCCACCTCACTATACCCGAAGGCAAAACCCTCCTTGTGAAAACCATCCCCTCAGGCAAATCCATCCTAACCCTACCAGTACCCCTGCCCACCTCACCACTCCTGCTGAAATGGTGCCCCACTACACTCAACCAGCCCTGCCAAACACGGCTCATCCTCCACAGTTCCAATCCATAAAACCCAACCCCCAGCACGAAAACGAATGACCAGACCACCGTAAGTTCTCCTTGAAACCGCAAAAACAGTCTATGCGAAACAGGCTATGCATGGAGCACCATCCAGACCGCCAGAACACACCCGTGCAGGTCATGGTCATCGCCGGGAACGTAGGCGTGGGCAAAACCACCCTGGCACAAATCTTAGCACGACACTGGCGAGGACAGGCCCAACTCATCTCCGAAGAACCCCAGAAAAACCCCTACCTCGCCAATTTCTGCATCCAGCCAGACCAATGGGCTTTCCACGTCCAGATCGCTTTCCTCATCCACCGACTCACTCAGTGGACGCACATCAAACGACTGCTCACACAAGCCTCTACCAACCCTCCCGTACGCCTCCTAATAGTAGACCGCAGCTTAGAAGAAGACGGCGAAATCTTCGCACGAACCCTCCACGAACTGGGCTACCTCTCCGACGAAGACTTCCACACCTACTGGAAACTCTATGAAATTGCACGCGCCGAAATGATCCAGCCCACACTCATCGTCTATCTGCGCGCCTCCTTGGAAACCCTCGTGCGTCGCATACTCCAGCGCGGCAGAATCTACGAACGACGATTCACCATCCACTACCTGGAAATGCTCAACCGACACTACGAACGATGGATACGACGATGGCAAAACCATGCACCCCACCGCATCCTCATCATTGACGCCGACCGCTACGACTTCGTCCACTCCGAAGACGACCAGCACATGGTACTTCGCCTCATTGAAAACGCCCTCGGCAAAGACGTGCTCCCCTACCCCGCAGATAATCCGTTGAATGCACAAATGAGCCTCACCAGCCATGCACAACACAACCACTAACACGACCACACTCCGTGCCGTACTCATTGGCTACGGCAAAATGGGACGCACACTCCACACCCTCCTCAACAAAGAAGGACATCAGGTCGTCGCCACCATCCACCGACGCAACAAACACCAGTACACACCCGAAAAACTCAAAGCACTCCAGGCAAACATCGCTTTTGAATTCACAGAAGGCAACAGCGCCTTAGAAAACATCCAGTGGGCATGGCAAGCCAACCTGCCCGTCGTCTCAGGCACCACCGGATGGACGCCCCCTCCCCAGCTCAGCTCAACCTGCCAACAGCAAAAAACACGCCTCCTCTATTCACCCAACTTCAGTGTGGGGATTCTCCTTTTGCGACGCGCAATCCAGATGATTGCCCGGCTCCTGCCCCAATCCTACAACGCACGATGGCAAATCCAGGAATGGCACCACAAACACAAAAAAGACGCACCCAGCGGAACTGCACAATGGCTCGCATCTACACTCATCCAGCACAGCCAAAACCTCACACACTGGCAGGCTATCCCCGAAAATGAACCCCTGCCCAAACCATTGCCCCCACACACCCTGCCCATCCTCTGGTACCGGGAAAACGAAATCTTCGGCATCCACGAAGTTACCCTCCTGGGCAGCGAAGAAAAACTCATACTCCGACACGAAGCCCACAACCGCACACTCTTCGCACACGGCGCACTCCTGGCTGCCCTCTGGCTATTAAACCAGCCCCCCGGATTCTACACCTTTGAAGATGTCTTCAATAACCCACAAACCCCTGCCTGAACACACAACCATGAACAAACAAACCGCCGACAAAAACCAGACAAACCCACAACCCCACCACCAGCGAAAGCAACGACGACGACTCCCATCCTGGGTCCGCGACTTCCTCATCCCACTCCTGATCGTCTTGTTCATCCGGGGGTTTATCGGAGCCCCCTCCTGGATCCCCACAACCAGCATGGAAAAAACCCTGATGGCAAAAGAGCTCGTCCTCGTCAGCAAACTCAACTATGGACCACGCATACCCATGACCTGGCTGGTCGTACCCCTCACACACCGCGAAATCCCCCTGCTGGGCATCCGATCCTACTTAGAGTGGCCCCAGCTCCCCTATATGCGCTTACCCGGCTGGGAACAACCCCACTACAACGACATCATCGTCTTCAACTACCCCGCAGAATTTGACTACCCCGTAGACCGACGACTCTACTACGTCAAACGATGTGTAGGCTTACCCGGCGACACACTCCACATCCAACGAGGCAAAGTCTACGTGAACGGCAAAGAAATCCCCCCACCACCCGACGCCGAATTCGCCTACTGCGTCCAGCTGCGACACGGCACCTCCCTCCAGACCAAATACCTGCGACGACTCGGCGTCTACATCTACGAGTACGCACGACTCACACCCAACCTCTACATCCTCTACATCACAGAAGCCGAAGCCCAAAAACTGCGCTCCTTCCCCGCAGTACGCTACCTACAAAAAATGGAAGGACGGCAAGCCCATCCCGACACCCCCTACCAGATCTGCGCCTACCACCTCTACTCCATGTTCCCCGGAAAAGAACCACTATTTCCCAAACACCCCGCCTACGCCCACTGGACCATAGACGATATGGGACCCATCTACATTCCCAAAGCCGGCGATACACTCTGGCTCACCATCCCCAACGTATTCCTCTACAGAACACTGATCACCGAACACGAAGGCCATGACCTGGTCGTCACACCCGACGGCAAAATCTTCATTGACGGAAAACCAGCACAATGGTTCATCCCCAAAATGAACTACTACTGGGCAATGGGCGATAACCGACACAACTCACAGGACTCCCGATACTGGGGATTCGTACCCGAAAACCATCTGGTGGGCAAAGTGGTCATGACACTCTTCTCCTGGGACCCACACGGTAAAGGCATTCACCACATCCGGTGGGACCGATTCTTCCGCACCTACTGAGTTCGCACCAACAACCCTCCCGACACTATCGCCATCCTCCAGTCCTCCACCCGACAGACCCACCCCACATCATCCACACCAATTTTTTCTCCACGGATTCCAACCCTGAACCCCTCCACTACGTCTTATTAACAGAAAGCAAGCAACGATAACCAGAGACAAAACCAGAACAAAAAGCCACAACCCACCATGCGTATCCTCCTGAAGGCAACAAGACGAACAGGGCGAATGCTACCCCACACTCCAAAACAATGGATTGGCTTGGGTCTCCTCCCCACCATCGGCATCCTCACCTGGCTCGGCATATGGAACTGCCACCTGCGCTGGAAAAAAACCGTGCCCGTGGATTTTACATTCTCATTTTCACAATGGAGCGCACAGACCCATGCCCGCCTGACCGTGCAGTCCATAACTTTAACCCTTCAGGAAATAGAAGTCGTAGGGAAGCGCATAGATGCACCCGACGTCAATGTCCACCGACAATGGAACGAACCTTACATCCTCCAGAACGGAAGTACCACCTATATGGAAATCCCCCAGGGCGAATACGCCTGGATGGAAACACGACTCCGACTGGGTACACGCAACGAACCTGCCCTCCGCCTGTCCGGAACCCTCTCCCTGAACGGACGAACCGCTCCCATCCAGATCACACTCTGGGGACCACTGACCCTCCGTCTGCGCGTCATTCCTGCCACCTCCACCAACACGACCAGCTGCACAACCTGTCAGGGAATCGTCCCCCAATCCACCACCACCACAACCACCACACTCACCCTGTGGACCGGCGAAAGCCCACAAATCCACATCTACGGCGATATCAGCAACTGGTTGATGACCGTACCCCAATCCCTCTGGGAAGAAGCCCTCAACCAGGACTCCACACAAATCACCATTGACGCCGCACACAACAACGACATCTATGCCCTGCTCATGAGCGAACTTTCTCAGCATTTCTCTGCGTTATTTCAAAAAAACTAAGTCGCAAAAAGCAGGAAAGCCCTCCATGGACTGGCACGGCTCCGAAAAAGAACTGGTCAAACTGTGCAAAAAAGGAGATTTGAACGCTCAGGCTGCCCTGTACCGGCGCTACGCACCCGCGATGTACGCACTCTGCCGACTCTACCTGTCCGATCCCCAGGACGCCGAAGACGTCCTCCACGACGCCTTCCTCAAAGTCTTCCGGAACATCCGGCAATTCCGCGGAGAAGGTTCCCTCAGCGCCTGGATCCGCCAAATCGTCCTCCATACCATCATAGACTTCCTCCGAAAAAAACGAATCTTAGCACAACTCACAGAAGAACAATGTGCATTCTGCCTGGAAGGAATCCCCTCACCCGACCCCAGCCTCTACAGCCAGATTTACGCCCGTGAACTCAGCGAAATGATCCAGCAACTCCCAGAAGGCGCACGCATTGCATTCCTCCTGCACGCCGTAGAAGGCTACTCCCACCAGGAAATCGCCAACGCCCTCGGAATTTCCACAGGTACATCCAAATCACAGGTCGCACGCGCACGACAGCTCCTCCAGGAAATGCTCCAGAAAGCCCAGACAACCCCCAAACAACAATAATGAGCTGGCAGGAATTTGACCAGTGGGTCAAACACCAGGTAGAACAACTGAACGAGCCGCCTCCACCCACACTCTGGACACGCATAGAAAGCGACCTGGCAATCTCGCGAACCTGGGAGCGAATCCGTCAACGACTGCTATGGCGACGCCGATTCTTCCAGTGGCTCCGCCTCCAGATCATCCTCCTCACCGGATGTACACTCTGGCTGGTCATTCCCCATCAAATAAGCGAAAACACACATCTCCACTTGAGGTTACACCGGCAATCCATTCCAAGCCACATCAATCGCCCTGGTTCCCAGCCAGTAAACATATTCAACCGGGAGGACATTCCGAATAACCTTACCCCCAGGCACTACGCCCAAACCACTACTACCATCACCCATAACCCTGCACAGAACCCCATTGCTTCCACATCAGCGCACAAGCGGACAACACCCCCCGGCATCTATCTCTCATCGTCCTCACCACTAAGCGGGGCACAACAACCAAGCCAGCCCAACACATCAACAGCCACCGCCCCCAATAGCACAGATTGGATCCCTGCCCTCCCTACCATTGCCCAAACCCCAATACCGCACCTCCAGACAGAATCCCCTAACCCACGCCCACTCCCTGTAAAGGCTTCCATCTCCCTCCCTTATTTTTCCTCGCTGAACACCCGAAAAGCCAGTTCACGAACCTACTGGGCAATAGATGGGGGCATCGCCACTCTGATGCTGATGAATCAGGAGATGTATCGCGCGTTATTCACGCCCGCACTCGTCCGGTGGATCGCACAGGGCGGCTACCGCTTCGGAATCGCACACTGGCGACAACCCCAACCCCACATCCTGTGGGAAGGTTTCCTCGCCTTCAGCCACGTACGTGAACAACTCTGGCTCTATGTGGAAGGACTATGGCGACGACGACAAATCAATGCCACCTTCCTGTGGGGAGGCGTCCGACTCTGGTGGAAGCACCGACAGCCCGCCTTCCAACACGTCGTCTTACTCGGAGGCGGCATCCGCGCAGGCGCCTGCCTCCAGGGCAAACTGATCATAGAAGATGCCCGACAGGGCACCCAGGTCATTACCGGCGCACTGATGCCAGGAATCATAGCTGGCGAACTCAGCCTGATGCACCTGTGGCAGGTGCCATCCCTACCTTTCCATATCGTAAGCCGATTCAGTGGCGTGGCAGGCATCACGCCACTATTCCGACGGATCAGCAATGTGCATGGCGGAATCCCATTGTGGTTTGAATGGAGCGTAGGCATCGTCCTGCCCAATCACCGCACAAACACCCCACACTGAAACCATCATCCAACCCGGGAACTTTTCGGACGACCGAAACGTTCTTCTATAAAGGGGATTTACCCTACAGGAATTGGCAGGGTCAATCGTCCTGGCAACCGCCAGTACTCCATCCCTATCCCCTAACCAGCAACTTCTAAAAAGCATCCCACCAAAACGCACAAACATCCAAAATCCCAACCCCATGACTTTACCAGCTTATCCAGCCCGATGGATCCAGGGACTCCTGACTGCCACCATCCTCCCATGGGTCATCACCTTAGCACCCGCCTGCCAAACCAAAACCCAAAAACAACAAGAAGACAAAGACAAACAGGCTGTGCGCCTTTCTCCCGAAGACAGTGCACTCATAGCACGCGCACGCGCCATCTTTCGGGGGCCCCTGCCTAAGGTCGCCGATACACCTGGCAACCCACTGAATCCCGCCAAGATCCAGCTGGGCAAAATGCTGTACTTTGACCCCAGACTCTCTAAATCTGGATTCATCTCCTGTAACTCCTGCCACAACCTGGCATCCTTCGGCGTAGACAACCTACCCACCTCTATTGGACACCGCTGGCAAACCGGACCACGCAACGCACCCACTACACTCAACGCCGCCCTCCACACCAGTCAGTTCTGGGATGGACGCGCAAAAGACGTGGAAGAACAAGCCGAAAAACCCATCCTCAACCCCATTGAAATGGCAATCCCCAACGAAGAATTCCTCGTGGAGCGTCTCCGTTCCATCCCCGAATACCGCGAACTGTTCAAAAAAGCCTTTCCCAACGAAGATACACCCCTCACTTACAAGAACATTGCCCGTGCCATCGCCGCCTTTGAACGAACACTGATCACGCCCTCACGATTTGACCGATTCTTAGAAGGCGACCCCAACGCACTCACCCCAGAAGAAAAACGCGGACTCAAACTCTTCATGGACGTAGGATGCATTACCTGCCACACGGGACCACTCCTGGGCGGCAACATGTTCCAGAAATTCGGACTGTTCAGGAACTACTGGGAACTGACCGGGTCAACACGAATTGACAGCGGCAGATACTCGGTTACGCGCAACGAAGCCGAACTCTTCGTCTTCAAAGTGCCCTCCCTGCGAAACGTCGCCCAAACCTACCCCTACTTCCACGATGGAAGCGTATGGAGCTTAGAACGTGCCGTGGAAATCATGGCAGAAGCCCAGCTCAACAAAAAACTCTCACCAGATACAGTTCGCGCAATCGTCGCATTCCTGAAGAGCCTCACAGGCGAAATCCCCGAAGACGCACTTCGCCTGCCTGTCCTCCCCCCTTCTACGGAAACCACTTCCAGACCGGAGATCTAACCACACACATCACCAGCTCCCACCCTATCCAGCAAACAACATTCCACGGACAATAAATGATGAACCTGACTGTACAATTGTGTGCCACACTCAAGCAATGAGCTCCCCTTCAGAAGCAGGCAACCCAGATTGACAACCCCGACGATTCACCCAGGCATACAGCTGTACATCACTCTGATACAGGGCAAGAATTTTCTTCCGTGCCCACTCAGGGAGCACCTCCTCCTTCTTGCCCTTCGTCACGTTTTTGCGCGGCAGTCGTGAAGCAAACCGGCTGGTGTTCACGCCGTGACTGCGCAACCACCTGAGTAGTGCCCGATAATCCTCTGCCAGCCGCTCCTGCCGAAGAAAAAACAACTCCGGATAAATGCCACCAAACTCACTGGAGTACAGAAAAAACGTTTGCGGAAAGAAATACGGGGAGACAAACCGACGAGCCGGCGTCAACCAGGCAACAAAATCCACTATAGACCGAAACCGCTTGCGCATCCACCGGGCAAACACCCAATCCGGATACCTGCCACGATAACCCCCACCCCACGCAAAATAAAACGCCGAAACAAAACGAGAAACCGGCTCGCGCACAGTAGCAAACACCAGATACCTGCCCCGTAACCCACCCAACACCCGTTCATAATACCACACCGGAAAGTGCCGTAAATCCCCGCCTATGCCCAGCGCCTCCCGAACCGCCATACCCGCCGCCTTCGGCACATGAATGAAAATCACACGGTGCTGCCGTGTCCATTCAGGAACACGACCACCCACAAGATGACGGAAATACGAAGCCAGCCAGAACACATTCACCCTCCCTTCCTCCAGAAGAAATTCCTGCCACTTAGGTGGTAACAACCGGAACACAGTGGGAAGCACGTCCATCCCGCCGGCAATTTCCAATAAAGCAAGCAACCTATGGAAGCGGATTCAACAATTCACGACGTTGATGAGGTTGGCAACCACGAAGCCAAACACCCCCATCCATCGGACGCTTCCCCGGAGGAACAACCTGCCGAAGCTCAACCCACCCATCCCGAACACGCAACAACAACCGACCCCTGCTATCCAGAACCGGTGTACCAGGCACAACCCATTGATCCGGCACATCATCCACAACAACCCGGGCATCCAGAACCTTAATCCACAGATCTGGACGCCACTGAAGACGTGCCCCCGGACGAGGACTCAACGCCCGGACCCGCGCAACAAACTCTCGGGCACGCATCCGCCAGGACACAACCCGATCGGCTGAACCCAAACGCGGCGCACCAATCACCACGCCACACTGCACCACACCCCTGACCCGACCACTCACCCACAAAGGCAACACCTCACGCAACAACTGACAACCCACGGCAATCGCCTGCCGGCGAACCTCCTCCAGCGTCGCACCCCTCCCAATCGCAAACGCACGCTGCGCAAGAACAGGCCCGGCATCCACCTCCGCCGTAATCTGAATCAACGAAACACCCCCCACACACTCGTCATTCAACACCATATGGTGCAGGGGCGCCGCACCCCGATACGCCGGCAACAACGACGGATGAACATTCACCAAACCCCGACCAAACAAACGCAACACCTCCAATGGTAAAATCCGATACGCCACCACCAAACCCCAATCCGCACCCCATCCCGCTAAACAGCCCAGAAACTCCGGCGCACGCAACCGTAAACCATACAGGACAGGCAACCCACGACTACGGGCAAATTCCTCTACGGGCGTCGGCAACAACCGTAAGCCCCTGCCCCTCGCCTTCCACGCATTGGTCACCACTAGAACTTCACAGCCCAGATCACACAACACCTCCAGAAATGGCACCGAAAACGAATCATTCCCAAAAAACACACAGCGCTGACCCTCCAGCGATAACAACGCAAATTCTTGCTTTTTTTCCAGAATCTTGCCCTTCTCCATACCTGCGCTCACTCCGAATGAACCGTCGGCACCCGACCAAAATACTCCCGCGCCCTCCCCAGTAAATACTGAAAACACGCTGGGCCCCCGGCAAGAATCTCTCCACCAAGCAAATAGCTGCTCCCCCCTTCAAAATCGGCAACCCCACCTCCCGCTTCCCAAACCAGCAACGCACCCGCCGCCACATCCCAGATCTTCAACCCATACTCAAAGAAACCATCAAACCGACCACACGCCGTATACGCCAGATCTATCGCCGCCGACCCCATACGACGAACACCCTGCGTTTCTTCCATCAACCGGCGAAGCATACGCATATAAGGGTCAATCCGCGAAAAATTGGTATAGGGAAAACCCGTCGCAATCAGAAAATGCTTCTGCATCGCATGGTCAGACACACGAATGGGCGCGCCATTCCGATAAGCACCTTCACCCACAACCGCCCAGAACAGTTCATCCTGAGGAGGAGCATACACAATACCCAGGACAACCTGCTGAGCCGGTGCATAGTACAGCGCAATGGAAATCGCGTAACAGGGCAAACCATGAATGTAATTCGTCGTCCCATCTAAGGGATCAATAATCCACCACCATTCATGCCGCCGGAGCATGTCCGGCACCTGACCAACCGCTTTCCCAACCTGCTCTTCACCCAATACCGGCACAGACCATACCTCTTCCGTCAGAACAGAAGTGAGTTGTTCTTCCAGGCGCCGATCCACAAAAGTAACCAGTTCATTGCGCCCTTTCACATCCGCCGTGTGAAGCGACACTTTACTTTGCTGCTGAAGTGCAAATTGCCCCATCGTCCGAACCGCCTGAAACAACCGGGGTAACCGCTCACGAATATCCTTCGGAACCCTGCCTGTCCAGCCCGACATGGCATGTCAAACTATATGACCCCACTACTGACGACGGGTAGGCACTGACCCTCCGGATTCATCCGACACAGACCCCCGACCACTACTACCACCACTACGACCATGCGACGACTCCGACCCCCTCCCCTTCAGCGGCGCAGGTTCTACACCCAGACGACGACTCAGCAACTCATTGACCTGCTCAACCGACAATTGCTTGGCAAGAATCGTCTTGTTGCTGTCCAAAAGGAAAATATACGGCGTCCCGCGAATGTAGTAATAATACCGCACCGGATCCGTACCACTGAGATCCGCAACCTGAATCCAATCCCCCAGATCATGCTTGTGCAAAAACTGCACCCAGTGCGCACTATCCGTCCCCACATTCACTGCAAACACCTTCACACCATACTCCCTGTAATGCTTGTAAACTTTGGCAAGAACCGGTAAGGCACGCCGACAATGCCCACAATCCGGATCCCAAAAAACCAGAATTGTATACGGTGCCTGCACCTGATAAAGCGAATAGTAACGACCCGCCGTATCCGGCAGGAAAATCTCCGGCGCCCGCTTACCAATCAACGTGAACTTCAACAAAGAAGCCTCAAACACAATGCGCTGCAAAGTTGTGGAGTCCAGCCAGGGCGTCAAACCCCGGGCATAATAACTGTCCACGATACACACGTAGACGGCATCCATCCCCATGATCCGGCTCGCCGCATAATGATTCAACAACGTGCTGACCCAGTAACGAAACGCAAGACGCGCACCCCAACTGCGCCGAATCAACACCGACACAACCTGACACAACGTATCCGGAACAGGCGGAACAACCCGATCTAAAAAAAACATCACCTTATCATGGAGAATGGGCGTGCGGAGCATTGCCTCATCCCCCACAGGTAAATTCGCAAGAAACCAGTCATACAGGTAGCGCCACCGAAGCGAATCATCCTGAATCGTATCTGGAACCTCCGGCGCATACATCAACCCAAGCACACGCGTAAAGAATAAATCCGGATGCTTTTGAATGAGCGTTCGCGCATACACACGAATCAGGCTATCCGCACCCTCAACACTATCCCTGCGCAACCGAAACGCCTCATAATTAAACTGATAGAACACGCGATTCTCCTCCGAACCCTTCACCTTAACGCGATGAAACCGCGTTTGCGAAGTATCCACCTGGACATCCAGCCGAAACTTCTTCTCTGCAGCACTGATGACAAATTCCAGATAAACGGGCGTCTTCGGCAAATAAGCAATGTAAATCCCGGTAGGAATCACCGTATCGCTCTGAATCGTACAGATGTGCCATTTTCCCTTCTTTTTCAGGGGAATCGTATCGTAAACCAGGCGCATCCGACCAAAATAATAAGCAATGACACAGGCAGAATCCTGAACTGGCCCCCGAAAGCGCAACTGATAGGTTCTCGGGGATTTTTCCAGCCCCTTTGAGGTATTTCCAGCGGAGAACGCTGGAAACCCGATCACACCACTCCCGAGATGATGACCCGGTGAGGTAATCCGCCCGTGCATTATCGCGAGCGTCCCCCATCCTCCAAGCACAACGCCCAGGAAAACCGGAAGCCAGCCCCTCATCGTTCTGCAGTGATTTTCCGTCAGGTATTTGCCTAATCCAAACGGTCTGATCACAGTGGAAAGTTCCGTGATTGTTCATCCGTTCCTGTCCTGTCAGCGTTCCAATTGGTGGTTGGCACTTAACTTACCCTGTGAAGGGTAGCACTTGGCAAAACAAATCCGATTGCCCATGGTGAACTTTCAGTTGTCGGAACGCCAGCAGCTCATTCGGGAAACCGTCCGCAAGTTCGCACAGCAAGCCATTGCACCAAAGATTGCCGAGTGGGATGACCAGGAATATTTTCCAGCAGAGTTATTTCGGGAGATGGGTAAGTTGGGCTTGACCGGATTGACCGTTCCAGAAGAATGGGGTGGGGCAGGCTTGACCTACCTGGATATGGTAGAAGCAATTATGGCGCTGGCAGAGATAGAACCCGGCATCGCACTCTCTATCGCTGCGCATAACTCGCTGGCAACCAATCATATCAACCTGTTCGGCTCAACCCACCAAAAACAACGATGGCTCATCCCCCTAGCCAAAGGCGAATGGATCGGCGCCTGGGCACTCACCGAACCCGACTCCGGTAGCGACGCCGCCAGCCTCCGTACCCGCGCCACACGCAAAGGCAACACCTGGATACTCAACGGAACCAAAATCTTCACTACACACGGCAAAAGCGCAGACCTGATCATCGTCTTCGCCCGAACCGGCAACAATAAGTACGACATCACCGCCTTCGGCATCGAACGCGGAACACCCGGTTTACGACCCGGCAGAAAAGAACGAAAACTGGGTATGCGCACCTCCGAAACCACCGAAGTCATTTTAGAAAACTGTGAAGTGCCCGATGAATGGCGAATCGGCAAAATCGGCGAAGGCTTCCAACAGGCTATGGAAGTCCTGGACGGCGGACGTATCGGTATCGCCGCCCTAGCCGTAGGAACCGCACTGGGCGCCTACCACCACGCCAGACAATATGCTACAGAACGCCAGCAATTCGGAAAACCCATCGGACTGTTCCAGGGCATCGCCTTCCAACTGGCAGATATGTACACCGAAATTGAAGTAGCGCGCTTGCTCACATACCGGGCAGCCCGCGAAAAAGACGAAAAAGGCTATGCAGGCAAATGGGCAAGCATGGCAAAGCTCTACGCGTCCGAAATGGCACTCCGTGTAACCAGTGCCGCAATTCAAATCCATGGAGGATACGG
The DNA here is from genome assembly GCA_026992635.1 of Bacteroidota bacterium. GTDB lineage: Bacteria > Bacteroidota > Bacteroidia > JAADEI01 > JAADEI01 > JALWYU01. The sequence continues at coordinate 16,968 of JALWYU010000108.1, forward strand.
ATTTATCCGGGAATACCCCGTAGAAAAGTTCTACCGGGATGCACGACTGCTCACAATCGGCGAAGGCACCTCCGAAATCCAGCGACTCATCATCGCCAAAGCCCTCCTGAAAGAAATTGGCTATTCGCCCTCCCCCACAACACAGTCATGAGACATCTTTTTTGTGCCCACCACCGCCACTACCACACCAGCCAAAATTCAAAAGCCCAGATCCACAATGGTGCAATGGACACTGCGCTGTCGCGACCGACTCCTCCCCTTAGACACACCCAAAATCATGGGAATCCTCAACATTACCCCAGATTCCTTCTATGATGGCGGACGATACACCACCATAGACCGCGCACTCCACCGTGTGGAACAAATGCTGGAGGAAGGCGCCGACATCATTGACCTGGGCGCAGAAAGCACACGACCCCACGCCACTCCCATCTCCGCCGACGAAGAAAAACGCCGACTCCTGCCCGTGCTCACCGCTATCCGCCAGCGCTTCCCCGAAGCCATCCTCTCCATAGATACCTACAAGTGGGAAGTGGCAGAAGAAGCCCTTGCACACGGCGCTCACATCATCAACGATATTACCGGAGGCGCCTACGACCCCAAAATCTGGTCAGTTGCCGCCCGCTACTCCGCACCCTACATCCTGGTGCATTTCCGTGGTGAGCCACCAAAACTGGATACCCATCCCACCTATCAGGACGTCGTACAGGAAGTGTACACAGAGCTGGCAGACCGACTCAAAGCAGTCCGAGCAGCCGGCGTGCACGACGTGATCATTGACGTGGGCTTTGGTTTTGGCAAAGCCCCCGACCACAACTGGCAACTGCTCAAAAACCTGGAACTTTTCCATACTTTGGGCTGCCCACTGCTGGTAGGCGTCTCACGCAAAAGTATGTTCTGGCGAAAACTGGGGAAGCGCCCTGCCGACGTCCTGCCCGCAACCTGCGCCGCCCACCTGTATGCACTCATGCGTGGCGCACACATCTTGCGTGTGCACGACGTAGACGCCTGCCACCAGGTACGCGCCGTCTGGGAATGGCTCTCGGCAATTCGCCCCTCGATGCCCGCAGAGTATTCTGAGGCTGGAGAATAATGGGCGGGATACGTTCCTTGCGTGGTGAAGTAGTTCGGTGGTTGCGCTGGCAGGCATTGCTCAGCCTGATTCTGGTTGTCCTCCTGAATTTACTGAGTTTGAGGGTTTACTGGCGGTGGGACCTCACCGAAGACCAGCGCTACTCCCTGGATTCCGTAACCATCGCACTACTCCACCGACTGCAGGAACCCATCTACGTTACGATTTACTTAGCGGGCGACCTGCCCGCCGGATTCCGACGACTCCAATCCGAGCTGATCACCTTCCTGGAAATGATGAAAGTAGTTGCCCCCACACGAATCTACTATGAAATCGTGGATCCCTTCGCCGAAGCACGCACACCCCAGGAACGACGCAAAGTAATTGCACGCCTCACAGAACTGGGGCTCAAACCCATCCGACTGGTCGTGCGCACATCCGCTGGCAGAGAGGAAAAAGTGATTTTTCCCGGCGCCCTGATCCGATACCTGACACGGACACACCCCGTCCACTTCTTAGTAGAAGGATATGGCCACTCCCCTGAACAAGCCCTGAACCAGTCCATCGCACTCATTGAGTACAGACTGGCGGCAGCCATCCGGGACCTCCTCCTGATTGCCCCACCTACAATTGGCATTACACAGGGTCATGGGGAGCTTGCCCCCGAAGAAATGGAAGACTTTCTGCGCAGTCTGATAGAAGCGGGTTACCGGATCCAGTGGGTGAATCCCGCAGAAGTCCTGGAAATCCCCCCACCTCCCCAAATTGATGTCCTGGTTGTCGCCCGACCCCTCCAACCCTTTAAACCCAGCACATTATTCCGCATAGACCAGTACCTGATGAAAGGAGGCAGGATCCTGTGGCTGGTAGAAGGCGCACGCGCTGACCTGGATAGCCTGCGCAACCGAATGCGCGCATTCGTTGCCTTCCCCGTAGAAACCGGCATTGAACCCATGCTCTACCACTGGGGCGCGCGCGTCCACCGGGGACTCGTCGCCGACCTCCGCTGCGCACCCATTCCCGTCATCATTGGCAAACAACGGCTCTTTGCACAGCACGAATTGCGCCCCTGGATCTTTTTCCCAATCGTATTCCCGCCAGCAGAAAATGCCCCGCCACTTACACGCAATCTGGGTGGCGTCCTGCTTCAGTTTGCCTCTGCAATTGACACGGTTGTCCAGCCCGGTATCCACAAGCAAATTCTCTTAGTTACTTCCCGACGAAGCCGCAAATACATGGCACCCCTCCAGGTGCGCTTAGCGCTGGCGCAGGAAGACTTACCCCCAGGCTTGTTCCGAGACGCCCACCTGCCCGTCGCCATACTCCTCCAGGGACAATTCACCTCTTTTTTCCGGGGGAGACTGACGGAGCGAACAAAACGCTTCCTGGATTCCGCTGGCATTGCATTCCGGGAACGATCTCCATCTACAAAAATGATTATAGTAGGAGATGGCGACCTGATCCGAAGTCCGCGCGACCGCACAGGCAATCCCTATCCGATGGGCTTCTACCCCTTAACCGGACAGATGTTCTCCAACCGGGAGTTCATCCTCTCCGCCATTGAATACCTGTGGGATCAAACCGGGGTCGTGCGCACACGCGCACGACAGGTTATCCTCCGACTCTTGGACAGAGAAAAAGTCAATCGGGCAACACGCTGGATCCAGACAATCACGTTATTCATCCCCGTACTGCTCCTTGCCATCTGGGGTATTGGCTTCAACTACTGGCGCTACAAAAAATTTACGTAGCCCCATGCGAAAACGAACTCTCTACCTGGCACTTTTAACCGGATCCGTCGCACTGGTCACCGCACTGGTCTGGTACCTGAGTGCCCCCCGGCGACCCTACGGCGAAAAACTGTTTCAAATCGCCGATACCAGCCAGGTCTATGAAATCATCCTTGCCGACAAACAGGGACGATGGGTCCACCTCAAACGATCCGACCACGGATGGATCGTCAACGACTCCTACCCGGCGGAACCCAGCGCCCTCGCCATGCTCCTGGAAGCATTACTCTATCAGCGCGTCGTGCAACCCGTACCCAGCACCGCCCGGAAAAACGTCCTGCGCGAATTATCCGTGAGCAGCTTCAAGGTGGTGGTCAAAGACCAGAAAGGCAAAACCCTCCAGGCATTCTACGTAGGAGGCGGAACCCCCGATAACCTCGCTTCCTATTTCCTGAAAGAGGGCGATACGCTCCCGTACATAGTGGAGTTACCCGGGCATATCGGCGTGCTCGCACCACGCTACCAGCCAGATGTCCAATCTTGGCGACGACGCACCATCCTGCGCCTTCATCCCGAACAAATCCAGCAAGTGCGCGTGGAATACCTCCTTACACGGGAGCCAGGCTTCCTCTTAGAAAGAAAAGCAGGAACGTTTTCGTTGACGCCGATTCCCGACACACTGCCCCGTCTGGATTCACCCGCACTCCCCGCCCTCCACCGCTATCTGAATGCCTTTCGGCGCATTGGAATCCTTGCCTACTTACCTGAACGCCTCAGGGAAAAGCTGGCGAGCCAGCCCCCCTACGCCCGCCTCCATATCCAGACCACCGACCAAACTTACCGGTTTACGATCTGGCTCCATCCCGTAGATGAACGAACCAAAACGCCAGTCGATCCCCATACAGGCAAGCCCTTCCTCTACGACCGCGACCGCCTGTTCGTCCAGGACGAACGAACCGGCGAAATCTACTTAGCACACTGGACGGTATGGGGTAGACTCCTGCGCCACTACCCCGAATTCTTCGCACCACTCTTTCCACCCAGCCGGGAAGCACCCCGAATCTACGTGGATACCTTCCAGTGGGAGCCCACACCTTCACTACAAAATGCTTCACCTCAGCAATCCTCCTGATAGCCTACAGGAATGGGAACCTTTTTTCAGTGCATTCCGTTCATCGGGCAAAGCCAATCCAACCAGAAAAAGAACAAATCATTGGATTCATGGCTGTTCGCATCCGACTGGCAAGACATGGTCGGCGCAACCGACCCTTCTTCTGGATTGTCGTGGCAAACAGTCGGGCACCCCGTGATGGCAAATTCATAGAGAAACTGGGCTTTTACGATCCCAAGCCCAATCCCATCCGACTGCACGTAGACGTAGATCGCGCATTGTACTGGCTGGGCGTAGGGGCACAGCCCACAGAAGCCGCCCGTGCACTCCTGCGGAAAGCCGGCGTCTACCACCTCCAGTTTCTGTTGCGCGGTGTGGATAAGGGCGTCCATACCCGGGAAGAAGCCTACAAACGATTTTTTGAATGGGTCGCACAAAAACGACAGAAAATCAACCTGACAGTTACGCCAGACGAACTGCATCCAACACCCACCAGGGAAGAAAAAGAAGAGAAAGAAGCCCGGACCAACCGTGAAGCCACCACCGCCACTACCACCTCAGAAGAAGCCACTCCTTCCACCTCCCCCAGTGAATGAAATGGATGGATTCTGGAAATGGGTCTTCGTCGGTAGTGCCCGCCCCCTCACCGGACTTTCCCCGTGTCCTTGCCTCGCTAGAGCCCTTTTTCCGGATTGGCGAAGTACTGGGTGTACGCGGAAGCACGCCCCCCTGGTGGAAAGTCTCCATCCTCCCTGATTTACTCCCCTTCTTTCAGGCAACAACCTGGATATTCGTAACGGTACTGCGCAAACCCTTACCCGTAGAAATCATCGCTCGCGAACCACATAGCCAGCACACAGGCATCTGGTTCATCCAGCTCCGGCATATTCAAGACCGGTATGTATGGGCACCCCGTCTCGCCAACAGCTGGATCCTCGCGTTGCGCGCTGACCTGGAACGATTCTTCCGACATCAACCCGCATCCCCCAAATACTGGCTGCCCCCATCCCTGTGGCTGGACTTCACCGTAGTGGACTGCAACCACCAGACACTGGGAACAATCCAGGAAGTCCGACATGTCCACCGGTTTACTTTTCTGGTGCTGGCAACCACCCCTCCCCTATTCATCCCGGTAGAGCAGGTTGAGCGCGTGGACTTTGCCCGGCAAGCCGTCTATTTGAAAAGCGAACTGGCACACCTGCTCAGGTCAGCACAAAGCCCTACCCCCACCTGAACGCACCCACACACGTAATCCTGCAAGCCCATGTCCGCAAAAGCCACACCACCCTGGTTTGTGGTTGCCGGCGGATTGCCCACACCAACCACACGCCGCCAATTCCTCCAAAAGTTGCACACTTTAATTCTCCAGGACGAACGTAGCGTTTCTCCGCCACGACTCCTGTACATTGGCTGTGCGCATGGGGAGGACCCCGCCCGTTACGTCCGATTCATAGAGGCGGCAGGCGAATTGTGGCAGGTTCGCCGGCTGAACTTCTTTGGTCCAGTTCCCCCGCTGACCGACCTGCTCAACCGGTGTGATGCAATCTTCGTGGATGGCGGCAACACACGAACAATGCTGGCAATTTGGAAAGAATGGGAGTTTCCCCAGGTCCTGGCGCAGGCAATTGAAGCAGGTCAGATCCGGGCAATCGCCGGAACCAGTGCCGGCATGATCTGCTGGTTTCAATACGGCATCACCGATTCATGGGCAGACCATTATCGGGTCCTGAACGGATTGGGATGGCTGCCCGGCATCGCCTGCCCCCACTGGAATAGCGAGCCCGCCCGCCGTAAAGTCCTGTATGACTTTCTGCATTCCCATCCTGCGGTCAGGGGCATCGCCTTAGAAGACGGGGCAATCGCAGTGTTTCGCCAGGGCACATGGGTTCAGACGTGGCAGATCCGTTCTGGTGCCCGTGCCTTAGCACTCCGTTCCGAAAACGGCACAATCGTCCTGACGGACCGGACCTCCTCAGGATGAACACCCGAACTGCCTCCCTACTGATTGGAATCCTCTGGCTGACAGGTGCTTCGGGCGTGATCCTGCGCCCAGTACCCGGAACCAACAACCCCCTGAACTGGCACACAATACACGCACTTCTCCTTGGAAACCAGGACATTAAAGAGCCCACCCCTCCCAATCCAGAACAACAACAACAACAACAATGGCAACCAATCCCAATCCGCTGGTATCTGAGTATTCGCCTGCGACAAATCACTACCGCCTCCCTGATCGGCGCACTGCTCGCCCTATCCGGACTACTGCTGCAACAGGTGTTTCGGAATCCACTGGTCAGCCCCTACACCCTCGGCGTATCCGGCGGCGCAACCTTAGGCTGCGCACTCGCACTCATCCTCAACCTGCCCTGCTATGGACTGGCTTTCGCCGGTGGCATCTTGGCAGTCACAACCCTCTTTGGACTGGTGCGAATCGCCTCAGTGCCTGGCGAACACCTGGCACTAATCCTGGGCGGCATCGTCCTGGGCGCATTCTTTGCCATGTCAACATTTTTAGTACTCTGGCTGTGGGGTGATACGCTCAGCCGAGAAGAATTGCTCTTCTGGTTGATGGGCTACATCGGCGATGTATCCTGGACACACCTCCTCGGAGGATTCGCCCTACTCACTGTGATGGGCATCCTTGCCTGGCGACTCGCACCACTATTAGACGTCCTTGCCCAGAGCGAAGAAGCCCTTCAAGCACGGGGACACAACCCACTATGGGTACGCGCCACCACCATTTTGATTGCTACGGTCCTCACCGCCTTCGCCGTGAGCTTAGCGGGCTTACTGGGATTTGTCGGACTGGTCGTCCCAAACCTGCTGCGTTGGGTCGCAGGACCCACACTAACCCAGCTGATCCCGCTATGCATAATGGGCGGCGCTTCATTTCTGGTTCTGGCATTGTGGCTGAGCCACCTGCCCTTTGAAAGTGGTATCCTGCCCATTGGCGTCATCACCGCATTTCTGGGCACGCTTTTCTTCCTGGGGTTGCTGGTGCGACGAACCCCATTCCAATGAGCAAGAAAGAAGTCCTCCTCAAAGCAGAACACGTGTTCTTCCGCTACAACCAGAAGGGAAAGTGGGTCCTGCAGAATGTGTCCTTATCGGTGTTGCGTGGTGAATGGCTGGTGATCGTCGGACCCAATGGCGCCGGCAAAAGTACGCTGTTGCGGGTCCTGGCAGGGATCGCTCCACCCCAGCACGGTCAAGTGCGCTGGCAACACCAGGATCTGTATCGCTTGCCAGCTCGCATCCGTGCCCAGAACCTGGCATACTTAGAGCAAAAACCCAGCGTAGCGTTTCCCTACACGGTTGAGCAAGTTGTTGCCTGGAGCCAACTGCCTTACTATTCCATTTGGGGAGCCCCACACAGACAACCCCACCTGGTTCAAAAATGGCTGAAGCACCTGGACCTGGAACCCTACCGATCCACACCCGTCTCCCAGCTCTCTGGCGGCGAACAGCAACGCGTATTCTTAGCAATGCTCCTGGCACAGAACACACCCGTCCTGCTCTTAGATGAACCCATCCAGCACCTGGACCCCTGCCATCAAATACGAATCCTCCGTATCCTGCACGCACTCAAACAGGAAGGAAAAACACTCATCACCATCTTGCATGACCTGAATATTGCTGTGCGTGTTGGCGACCGACTCCTCTTCCTCAAAGAAGGGCGCGTGCAGGGCTGGGTCAACCCGGCAAACAAAACCCACTTGCAAGCGTTGATTAAGAAAACCTGGGGAGATTGCCTGAAAGTTAGTCCGGAAGGGTTGACGCTCCAGATCTTCACCAGCGAGAAGAACCATGCAGGATCACCCGAGTAGTGTACACATAAGAAGAGGCACTCACCACCTGCAGATTGTAAATACCTGCCGGCTGATCAGGAAACACAATGTAGCCAGGCTCCCAATACAACGGCGCAATGACCTGACCCACCGCATTCACCAGAACAATCTGCACATCCATAGTGGACGACACCGGCAAACGCATCGTGTATTGCGCATCGCCTAAGAAAATTCGCCAGACCGGCTGAAGACCCGCCGGCGCCACCAGCACCACTTCCCGGGAATGCAAAGTTCCCTGCGGCGTAGAGGCAGATGCCCGATACACCAGAACCGACGCTTCGTGTGGAACCGTCATATCTGTCCACATCCCCTCGTAAATGCCGGGCAGGACGTCCAGAACTTCATACACGGTCTGGTAAGGCGTCTGGGGCGTGCGCCGATCTATGCGAAACCAGTCCGCACCCTCAGGAAGTGCCACCTCCCACCGTAACAGAACCTCACCCGACTCAGCCCACGAACCCTCCAGCCGCACGTCGCTGAAGGATAGCACCACACACGCGTACGGCGTATCAGGATTGATGGGAAAGGGCATTGGACCCGACGCTTTCAAATAGGGAACCGACCGGTGCACAAGATTGTGCGCCTGCTCCACTACGGGATAGGGATTGGCAACCAGCGTAACCGGAAACGAATTACAGGGCATGACACCCTGAGTATCCACTTTCATGACCCAGCCATCCTGGTTGAGCGCGCCCCAGGAAGTCGTCCACCCCGCCGTATAGAGCCACCCCTGGTCATAAGCCACATCCAGGATTTCCTCATCGCCCAGATCACCGTACCGGTACGCCCACAGGACATTCCCCATAGAATCCATACGGACGAGCAAGCCATCTCTACCCTGACTGGCGGTTTCTATCCAGCCCGCCAAAACAATAGAACCGTCCGGCAATTGAACACCCTGGACAACGCGCTCATCTAAGGGCGTTCCCCAGGCAGTGCTCTGGAGGAGGGTGCCATTCGTCCGGTCCACACGCAGAACCAGGAGGTCATCACCACCGGCAGGACCCGCATTCGTCCAGCCAATCAACAGGATATGCTGAGCATACACGAACATCTTCCAGGGGACCTCCAGAGCGCCTGTTCCATAGGTTTTTGTCCACAGGGATGTGCCATTGGCACTCACCTCAGAAAGCATAAAATCGGAACTGCCCAACCCCAGTCCAAACACCCACTGGAGCAAATAGCGCGTACCCGTTGTACGCACCCAGTGAAAATCGTGCGCACCCTCACTGCTGGCTTGACCCCCATGAATCGCATGGTAGGTAATGTTGCCATTCACATCCACCAGGAAGTAGTAGCTATCCCAGGCGCCAATCCGCCAGAAAAGCCTGCCATAAACATCGCCCCACACTAAGAAGGTTGTGGCATCCCACGGTTGCACATACATATGCCACACATCCCAGCTGTAACTGATGGGCAGGCGCTGGCGCCAGTAAAAATTGCCCTGCCAGTCAAAAAGCGCTACCTGCACCTCGCTGGAGAAACCCGCATCCGTCTCGCCCGAAAACAAAACGTACCCATTGGGAAGGACCGCCACATCGTACAGGTCATCCCGAAACGAAGCGCCTAACCGGTAAAACCACATCGTCCTTCCACTTTGCTGACTGAGTGCACCTACCCACCACTCCTGCTGCGTACCCCAGGAATCGGAATTGCCACCCACAATCACGGCAGTATCGTAAACAGCAATAGCAGTGAGCACGTCCTGATCAGGACCCTGCAAAATCCGGAGCCACTGACCATAAACAACAGACACACGCAAAACCACGAATACCCCCACCAGACCAACCATCCAGCACCAGAAACCACGAAACCCAGAAGCAGGCGCCCGCTCCCGGTACGTATTTTTTCGCGTTTTGCCCCACATGGCTCCGACTTTTTCAGGGTGCTCTAATTTATAGATACGGAAACCCTATAGGAAGGGTTGCACAAAAATGCCAAATTTGCGCGCCAATGCCCCTTACGTCAGAGGAGCTCAAGACCTGGCAAGCACGCTGGCAAAACGCTTCGCCCGAGCAAATCTTAGAAGAATCCGTGGAATTGTTTGGCGCAAACAAAATTGCGTTTGCCACAGCCCTGGGTATGGAAGGCATCGTCATCTTGCATTATCTGTATCGGACGGGCTTGCACCATGCCGTAGAAGTCTTCCTGCTGGATACCGGACTGCTCTTTCCGGAAACCTATGACCTGTTGCGCACCGTTGAGGCACGCTGGCAAATTCGTATTCGCCGATACGAAGGCTTACCGCTGGAACAACAACGAGCACTGTTTGGCGACCGGCTCTGGCTCCGAAACCCCGATATGTGCTGTTTTCTGCGGAAGGTATTGCCACTGCGCCGTGCCCTTTCCGGAAAAGATGCCTGGATTACTTCTATTCGCCGGGAGCAAAGCCCCACACGCCAGCACACCGAATGCATAGAGTGGGATGCCAGAAACGGACTGTACAAAATCAATCCGCTGGCATACTGGACCTGGGATCAGGTTCAGGCGTATGTTCGTGAACACGACCTGCCCTACAACCCATTGCACGACCAGGGCTATCCCAGCATCGGCTGTATGCCCTGTACAACGCCGATTCGCGAAGGCGAAGACTGGCGGGCAGGGCGATGGCGCGGACGCGCCAAACTGGAATGTGGAATCCACCAGTGAATACAATACCACATACCCACCAGCACTCCCTCCCCAAATTCAGCAACCCATCTGCAACAGCCCCCTGAACAAACCGGAAACCCGCTATCCACCTCCCAAAATCCCAAAAGAAAAAAATCAGCCATCTCACCTTCGTGAATAACTGAAAATCAGGATAGTACAAACACCGCGCACCCACCACCAAATTTTTTTTCCAATCCCCTTGACAAAGTTTTCCTTTTCTACTATAACTTGTTAATATCAACCTGACTCTGTCCACCTCCAGCCAAACACCAAAATCCCAACAGCCATGACCACCAGCACAAACAACCCCATAGGGAACGGGCTCTTCTCTTCTCTTCTCTTCTCTTCTCTTCTCTTCTCTTCTCTTCTCTTCTCTTCTCTTCTCTTCTCTTCTCTTCTCTTCTCTTCTCTGTTCTGCTCTACCCGTGTAACACCCTGACCTTCGCCCAAAACGTCGGCGTCGGCACAACCACCCCCACAGCACGACTCCACATCCACGTCCCCACTAACTGGAACACACCTCTCCTCCAGTTAGACACCGGCAACACAGGCACCATCTTCCTCATCGTAACCAGCACCGGAAACACCGGAATCCGAATCGCCAACCCTCAGTACACCTTAGAAGTCGGTGGTAACGCACGCATTGCCGACTCCCTGCGCTTAGACGGCGACCTGCGACCCGCAGGCAATCCCGGACAACCCGGACAGGTACTCACCAGTCAGGGACCCGGTACACCCCCTCAATGGCAATCAATCAGTACTGGCGGCGGACAGGGTGGTTCCGCATGCACCTTCAACTGCCCCGACACACTCATTTGCGTGAACGCAAGTGGCACTCCCCTTCCCTGCGGCAGCGCGCCCACAATGACCTGGGGTGCGTGCGCCCGGGCATGCGCAACAACCACTGCCAGCGGATTCTCCGACTGGCGAATGCCCAGTTTCTTTGAACTGATTGACCTCGCCGCCCACAAAAACATAGGCACATGGAACGTGCACGTCTGGACACGTACACCCATCGGTATGTATGGCGTCTACCCCTCGGGCGTCACCGGCAACGGCGGCAGTTACTACGTGTGGCGCGCCGGTGACGGCCTCTGGGGTTACTCCAACGCCACCTACGCCACCATCGCCCGGTGCGCCTGCGTCCGTTGAGGGATTTGTACAGCCTGAAAGACGGACAGCGCAGCCACAGGCGTGTGCGAACGCCTGTGGCTGCGCTTAGATGCGCACCGGCGAGGACGCGTACCCGCAACACGCCACCGCCGACCCCTCCTCCTCATCTACTACGAATGGTGCGCACGCTGGGCAGATGTCCGACGCCGAGAACAATAACTGAAAACCAGCGGAGGAAAACGCTACCTGAAAAACCGCGTGCGAACACACCTGGCAGAACTGGAAGGCAAAGGCAGACAAAAGCCCACACCTTCACCATCACCAGCCCTCCCGAGAAAATCCCTGGAACATGCCACACCGCCAGAACAACAAAAACAGCCTCCACACACCCCGCCAACCTAATAAGCCACCACCCACCCCACTCGCTTCTTTTGCCGGTAACCACAACCAGAGACAGAGAGAGGAACAGGGACAACCTGCCTCCAGCCGATCACGCTAACAATACCCACCCATCATCATAGAACTGATCTCCTTCTTGCTCTGGTGGCTGGGCATCCTTCGCGGGATGCGCACGCCCTGGCGACAGGTTGCCGGCGAACGTGTCCTGTCCCTCGCCAGTAAAGCCTTAGAACTGGCAGTGGAATCCGCCCTGAGCGAAGACACAATGAAATAAATTCCAGCGTCCCCTCCACGCACGCAGTAAAATAGAGCTGGCACGCACCTGGCTTTACATACTGCAGCGCCACGCCATCATCAAAGACACCACTTACTTCCAGGGCGAAAAGAAACTGATGCTCATCAGCGTCCAGCTGACAAAATGGCAGAAATGGGTGGGCAGGCGACGAGTTCCGGGCGCCAACCCTGCCACCACCGCCCCCACCACATAGAGAGAGACGAACTGTGAATGCGAACAAGAGAGATGCTGCCAGTGGCTCATTCCTGAGGACCTCCTGATGGGTGCACCGGAAAACTTAGGTTGAACCATGAATCTTACCCGGGCTCATCCACTCCCAAATGCCAAAGAAAGTGAAAATTGAAGCCACCACATTACGGGTCACGCGACCCGCTTCAATATATGCTTCTTCACACTCCGGGCACTGTACACCTCCTCCTTCTCCATATCCAAAACCAACCGCCAAGCCTGCATCGTCTTCGCTCCTATGATCACATCCTCCGACAATTGATCATCCTCCAATACCAGAAACTCATCACTCAACCACTCCCCATCCAGCCGAAACTCCAAAACCACACGATACCGCGCCTCTATAAACCTGCCCGGCTCCGCCGTCTCAAACCGGTACCCAACTCGCGTCGGCAACACCGTCGCCAACCGCTCAGCAACCCCACGACGTACCAGCGACATCGCCACCCCACTATCAAACAACACACGATACCGACCCCGCGAGCGATCACCCGCCAACTCCAACTCCTTGTATATCACGCCCATCGCCAAACCCTCTTTCACTTTCCACACCTGTCACCCAACCTCCCAAACAACAACACCCAACCCGCAAGTTCCACCTCACGCACAACTCAACACACCGCCCGCTTCAATATGTGCTTCTTCACACTCCGAACACTGTACACCTCCTCCTTCTCCATATCCAAAACCAACCGCCAAGCCTGCATCGTCTTCGCACCTATGATCACATCCTCCGACAATTGATCATCCTCCAGTACCAGAAACTCATCACTCAACCACTCCCCATCCAGCCGAAACTCCAACCGAACCGCATACCGCGCCTCTATAAACCTGCCCGGCTCCGCCGTCTCAAAACGATATCCAACTCGCGTCGGCAACACCGTCGCCAACCGCTCAGCAACCCCACGACGTACCAGCGACATTGATGCCCCACTATCAAACAATACACGATACCGACCCCGCGAGCGATCACCCGCCAACTCCAGCTCCTTGTAGATCACACCCATCTCCAACCACTTCCCCCACAACTCAACACAACACTCGCTTCAATATGTGCTTCTTCACACTCCGGGCACTGTAAACCTCCTCCTTCTCCATGTCCAAAACCAACCGCCACTTCTGAAGTGTAGAAGCACCTATGATCACATCCTCCGACAATTGATCATCCTCCAATACCAGAAACTCATCGCTCAACCACTCCCCATCCAGCCGAAACTCCAGCCGAACCGCATACCGCGCCTCTATAAACCTGCCCGGCTCCGCCGTCTCAAAACGATATCCAACTCGCGTCGGCAACACCGTCGCCAACCGCTCCGCAACCCCACGACGTACCAGCGACATTGATGCCCCACTATCAAACAATACACGATACCGACCCCGCGAGCGATCACCCGCCAACTCCAGCTCCTTGTAGATCACACCCATCTCCAACAACTTTCCCCACAACTCAACACAACACTCGCTTCAATATGTGCTTCTTCACACTCCGCACACTGTACACCTCCTCCTTCTCCATGTCCAAAACCAACCGCCACTTCTGAAGTGTAGAAGCACCTATGATCACATCCTCCGACAATTGATCATCCTCCAATACCAGAAACTCATCGCTCAACCACTCCCCATCCAGCCGAAACTCCAAAACCACACGATACCGCGCCTCTATAAACCTGCCCGGCTCCGCCGTCTCAAACCGGTACCCAACTCGCGTCGGCAACACCGTCGCCAACCGCTCTGCAACCCCACGACGTACCAGCGACATCGTCGCTCCACTATCAAACAGCACACGATACCGACCCCGCGAGCGATCACCCGCCAACTCCAGCTCCTTGTATATCACGCCCATCGCCAAGCCAATTTTCCCACGCTCCGGGCTTCTACCACATTCCACCTATTTCAAACAGCATATCCTGCTTAGAGGTTCCAGCCGGAGATGAACCCCCATCACCTGATCCACTCAGGCTTCTCCGCCCCCTACCTGATGCCAATTACTGTAGCTCAATTTGCACACGGAATGTGCTGGATACGCTCCAGGTTAGCGAGGTGACCCTTCCGAACCTGATTGATCTACAGGCAAATCCTGCTGTGCGCGCAACTCCCGAGACGCAGCAGATGTAGAAGAAGAAGCCCGATGGTGGACACTGGCTACCGACATAGACGCCTGCACAGACGGTAATTCCTCATAAGGAAAGGGTACCGCATATTCATGGACCGGACGCACACGCATCAACGGAAATAAAATCACCTCCTGAATAGCAGGCTGATCAGTAACCAGCATGGTTAGGCGGTCTATACCGACACCCAGACCCGCCATCGGCGGCATCCCATACTCCATTGCCAGGAGAAAATCCTCGTCAAAGGGCATGGCTTCTTCGTCACCGCGTTCTCGCTCGCGTTGCTGTTCCAGGAAGCGGGCGCGTTGCTCCCAGGGAATGTTCTGTTCCGTATAGGCATTGGCGATCTCCATTCCTCCACAAATCAACTCAAAGCGTTCTGCCAGTGCAGGGTTCTGGCGATGGCGCTTTGCTAACGGAGAAAGCTCCCGCGGGAAATCAAAAACCAGAGTAGGATTCCACAGATGTGGCTCTACAAGCGTTCCAAAAAGTTTGTCTATGATCTGGGCGCGTGTGGTGAGCTTTAGCCCCTCAACATCTATCCCCGCACGGATTGCCAGATCGCGCAATGCAGTATCGGAAAGCGCCTGAATATCCTGTCCTGTAGCCTGACGAAGCCCTTCCAGATAGGTGATCCGCTGCCATGGAGGTGTCCAGTCAATGGTTTTTCCACTGTAGGGAAGGAGCAAGGTTCCGGCAACGCGCTGGATCGCTTCGGTCAGCATCTGCTCAGTGAACTGAGCCATCCATTGATAGTCCCGGTACGCAATGTAGACTTCCAGCATAGTGAACTCAGGATGGTGTGTCCGGTCAATTCCTTCATTGCGGAAGTCCCGGGAGAACTCATATACCCGTTCAAAGCCGCCGATCACCAGCCGCTTCAAATACAGTTCATTCGCAATACGCAGGTATACAGGCATATTGCCCAGGGCATACACCGTAGTCTGGAAAGGGCGGGCATGGGCACCCCCATACACCGGATGAAGGACCGGTGTTTCCACTTCTAAGCAATTGTGCCGATTTAGAAAACTGCGAATTGCATCAATCAATTGTGTACGACGACGAAATACCTCACGCACCCGGGGATGCACCATCAAATCCAGGTAACGCTGACGATGTCGGGTCTCCGGATCTTTGAGTTCGCTGAAGGCTTTTTCTCCCTTTCGTTTGGCAATTGGTGGAGGACGTAATGCCTTGGCTAAAAGCGTCAAAGACCGAACATCAATGGAGATCTCCCCGGTTCTGGTTCGGAAGACAGTACCCTCCGCCCGAAGTATATCACCCAGGTCCAGCCACTTACGGACCACATCCCGGTAAAATGTCTTTTCTTCGCCTGGACAAATATGATCCCGGTGCACGTACAACTGGATACGCCCCGCCTCATCTTCTATGTCCAGAAACGTTACCGCACCCATAATGCGACGTGCCACCAACCTGCCCGCAACCACTGCAACCTTGCCCTGCCACTCGTCAAAAGCCTGATGAATCCGGGAAGTGGGTACCGGCTCAAAACTCACGTAAGGATAGGGATCTATCCCTGCTGTCTGGAGTTGTGTCAGGCTGCGTATGCGCTCCCGCAACTGGTCCAACACCGCACTCATCGGTCTGGATTTCAGGATTGCTCAGACCGGGACTGTAAACGCATACTGTACAAAAGGATTTGCCAGGCTTTTTCTCGTTCTCCCCAGCGAAGCAAATCCCGGGCATACCGGTGCAACGCGCCCACGGGATCCGGATTCGCAGTCAATGCTTGGATCTCAGGATAGCGTTCTTCTGCGTTGGGATCAGGGTCAGGTAACCGCGTAACCATGGCTAAGTTACACAGGTCGTCATGAGTCAGGTAAGGGCTTTGACGGATAGGGGCAGGCAACCGATCAACACCAATACCCAGCTCCGTTTCTTTTGCGGGATAGGACCGATACCCTTCCCTGCCTGTAACCCCGTACCACGCCCGATTCAACCGATAGAGAAACCGGATCTTCTGGATATCGGGTATGCCTTCTTCATCCAGGAGATCTTCCCGAACATGGATGCGGACCACCTCGCCAAAAACCAGATTACCGCCTGCCCGCCCAAACGAAAGCTGAAAGATCCCGCGAGAACGGCATTCCAGATGCACTGGCGACTCAGCAACACGTGGAACCTGCACGACGTCGGAAGGGATTAAAGTTAGTCCGGCTTTTTCTACTTCGCTGACATCCTGGGGATAGGAAAGACTGGTCAGGGCACATGCCCAGCCCAGCGTTTCAGGCACTAAGTGCGTAACCCATTCGCCCGTCTCCCGAATATTGCGCAGGGTATCTTTTGTCGTGCCATCCCGTCCCCGGTATGCGGGAGCAATCCCAATGATCGGAGGATTGGAAGAAAATGCCATGAAAAAGCTGAAAGGTGCCAGGTTAACAGTCTCACTTTGGGCACCTCGCGTAGTGACCCAGGCAATGGGTCGGGGCACAACCAGTCCAATCATGATTTGATGCCGGATTCGCAAAGGCAAATCCATGGGGGCAATCGCCCGCATCGCCCGTTGGGAACGCCCACTACCCATTCCACCACGATTTTTTGCAAAAACTACAGGGAAAAGACAAACCAAATTTTTCCGGACAGCCTTCAGTGAACAGGGAACTTTTCCTCCCCATCCCCATGTTTTACTGTTCTAAAACAGCAAGCAAACGATGAAGCACCCCCTTTCCATTACATCGGCGTCCATACCCCAGGCACTTCCTTCCATCCCTGGATGCACAACCTGCCTATCCCTATCCCTTCCAAAACCATACAGGTTGGAACACAGCCACTACGCCCATCAACCCAATGCAACGCTTTCCATCTTGCAAATTCTCTCTGACAGGCTGTACTGGAAAATCCCCACCACCATGATCGCAAAAGCGATCACCGGACATCCCTCCCTCAGCAGCCTTGTTCTGTTGTTTTTCCTCGCCTGGCACACCTTGCACGCCCAGACCATTCAGGGAAGAGTCGTAGACGCCCGAACCGGAAAACCTCTACCTTACGCACAGGTCTCCCTACTCACAATGGAAGACAGCCTCCTCAAAACAACTTTTGCCGACAGCACGGGATACTTCTCGCTCACCGCACCTGCCCCAAGTAAATTCCGGGTTAAAGTGCAGTTTTTTGGGTATACTCCTGCAACGGTGGAAGTCATCGCCTATCCCCGACGAAATACCACATTGGAAATCCCAATGAAAATCAGTTACAAGCAGTTGCCTGCCGTAACCATCCGGGAGCACGACCAGCCCCATCGGAAAGCCGCAACCGACATCAGTCGCATCCGCCTCTACCCCTCACGAACACTCCGTTATGCCGGGACACTGGGCGATGCCATCCGAACCGTCCAGACACTACCGTCCGTCTATACCGTTTCGGACATGCGCAACGACCTGGTGATTCGCGGAAACACACCCTGGGGCGTGCTCTATCGCGTAGAAGACCTTGACGTGCCAAGCCCACACCACTTCTCCGAAGCAGGCATGAGTGCCGGACCTATCTCCATCCTGAATAACAACACCATTGCACACATGGACTTCTACGCAGGCGCTTTCCCTCCGGAACTGGTTGGGGCTTACTCCGGCGCCTTTACCATCCAGCTTGCCCGGGGTAACTACACCCAGCACCAGGGCATCTTCCAGGTCGGATGGACCGGACTGGAATTCCTCTTAGAAGGACCCCTTCACTGGGCACGCCGTGCTTCCTATCTGGTTTCCTATCGCTATTCCTTCCTGGATTTTTTAAAATTGCTGGGTGTCCGCTTCGGCACCGCAGCCATTCCCCGATACCAGGACCTCACCTTTACCATTCATCTGCCCGGGAAGTGGGAAACTCGCCTCTGGGGTATCGGTGGACTCAGCACCATCTCCTTTGAGGAAATCCAGGAGCATGACCAACAGGGACTTACAGTTACAGGTTTAAACCTGGACTTCTCCACGCAGACCGGTGCAACTGGCATCCGAACCGTGATCCCCCTGCCTGAGCCCGGGTATGGCACACTCGCAATGGGTGTAACCCATTCGGCGCATACCACTTCGCTGGAACGCTGGGATTCCACAACCGGTACACTCCGCCCTCTGTACTACAATACCTATCGTACACAGACTTTCTCTACACACCTGAAAGGCGGCGTAGCACTCAAGCGTATCCACCTGCGTGGGGGTATCCTCCTGGACTATATACTCAGTCAAAACAACGACACCATTTATCTGGCGAATGGATTTCGTCAGAGCCGGCGATTTAAGGGGTCAGCCTGGCGTGCCCGTCAGTATCTTCAAGCGGAGTTCGGCTTCACAAGCCGGATGACGGTAACCACCGGATTCGCCACCCGGTATTTTAGTCTGCCACAGCGCAGTACTGTAGATGCCCATCTTTCTATGGAGGCATCCCTATCCCGAACCACCGAATTTCGTGCTGGATACAGTCTTTTGTCCTTAGAATTTCCCTTAGTCATTTATCAACTGACCGATCCCACTTTATCGGATTCGGTGGTTTATCCCTTTCGGGCTTTGCCCTTTATGCGCGCCCATCACGTTGTGGGCGAAATCCATCAGGCAATCGGAAACAACTGGCGTATTGTACTTGCCGCTTATGTTCAGCACCTGTGGAATATTCCCGTAGATGGTGATCGGCGCCTGGGCTGGTGGGCATTAATCACAGAAGGCCTGGAGTATGGTTTGCGCGTTCCCGTAGTACACCCCGTACCAGAGGGTATCGGCAGAAATACCGGAATTGAACTCACTGTTCAGCGCCGATTTGTCAAAGGTACCTACGCCCTTTTCACACTCTCCCTCTTTGATTCCAGATACAAAGCCATTGACGGAAACTGGTATCCCACACCTTATAACGGCAACTTTGTTACCAACCTGCTGTGGGGCACGGAATTTCCCATTCGGCACTCGGCATGGACCGGCATCATTGACCTGCGCCTCTTCTGGACTGGAGGACGACGACACCATCCCATTGATACACCGGCAACCCTTCAGGCAAAACAAATTGTGTGGGATTATTCACAGCCGTTTGCCCGACGCGTGCCCAACTATTTTCGGCTGGACCTGAAAATCGGGCTACGCCTCTCTAAGAAAGTTTCCCAGGAATGGCTCCTCTATCTGCAAAATGTAACAAACCATAAAAACATCTACTCGTATGAATTCTCAACAGTCCAGAACAAAATTATTCCTGTCTATCAGATGGGGTTCATCCCGGTGATGCTCTATCGGTTGTTGTGGTAAACAACCGATCAATGTCTTCATTGTCTCTTCCCGAACTGATAATGATACAGATTCTTGTGGGCAACTGCACAATCCCATGCCCAATACCTGTGAAACACCCTGTGCGTACACCTCTCTCCCACTTTCGCAGGCAGTGAATATCCTGTCTTCGGCAACATCCATCATTAGTCAGCACACATCCGTCATCATCGCATTGCGTTCCTGACTGTTGCAATACCTGCCACGAATTAACCGCCCCCGCCAGCCCTGAAAAGTACTTGGTTGCCCATTCCTATCCTTACCTGATCCTTCTGTGCGCTCAAACCAGCTGGACAGACACTTACGAAAACTTGCCCATGGATCAAACCTCCCCAACCCTGCAACAACAAATGTACCTGCCCATGCACGTCCCGCTCCCTACCTGAAACGCTAACCTGGATTGCCCCTCCCCTCCAGCACAGTGCCTATTCTTCTCCATCGCCATGCACCCGAAAGCGCATCACTACAGTCGTATCAGGCATCGTCAATGTCAGCGTCGCGCTCACGCCATGCTTATCTGTCCGTTGCCGAATTACATCAACACGAATAAGCGTGTCCAGTCCAGAAAAAAAGACGATTCCCGACCCACCCGCAATAACAACACTTCCCGAAGGAAATACAACCATCTGCAGAGGTCGCTCTGTCTCCTTCTCCCTACTTTTTTGCGCTGGACTCAATATTCCTATAGCGACCAGGGCAGCAAGCAATGCACCCATCAGCCCTCCCAATGCTGCTCCCAGGAATGACTCGCTCATGGGAAGCCCAATTTTTCTTTTGCCAGAGTGCCTGCAAAAGTAAACATCTCCTGATTGCCAGGGGTTCCAAAAAAAAAAAATTCCGTCGTAGACCTGTATGAGGGGAGCGCTCCCAGGAGGGAGGAAACCTTCCCTCCCTCTTCACTTCGGACTTCCACCCCATCTTAATTCTCTCTGGTGTTCTTGCTTAACCTGTACCTTTACTGTGAAGAAAACAAAATTCAGTGAAATCATGCAGGGGACAACTCTAAAAAGCCGTGTACTGCATATCCAGATGCTGGATACCAGCGAAAACCTCCAGCAATGGAACCTGGAACTCACACAAATTGAAAGCCGCCTGGGCAGACTGGTAGCAACCGCCGCACACATCCCCATTTACCTGGTCAACCCTCTCACAATGGATTGTATCTGTCCACCACGAGCACATTATTCCTTAGAGCACCTGGCAAGCCTGCTGAAAAAACTAAAGTATGACAGGGAGGACAATGAGAGGAAAGAGGAGGATGTAGACAGACTATTCGCGTATCTGGAAAAAGCCCGTGTTTACTGGTGGGTCGCAACAGGCTGCTATGTGAGGGATATTGAAATCTACGTGCAAAAAGCGGGCTTGCCAGAAAAATTGCTCATCCGTGAGACGGGGCCTGCAATCTTTCTCTGTCCAGAGCGAATTCGCAAAAGTGCAGAAGAGAAAAACCTTCCCCTTGCCAGCTCTTTTGAATTCACTCTATTTCATGAGCTGGGGCATGCCTATATGGACACACCACCCTTATCTGGTATCCAGCAGTCAGCCAGAGACATATGGGAAGAATCTTTGGCGAACGGTCTTGCCGTAGAAGCCTATACAGAGAATTTCAGACAAATACCAATAGAAGCAATAGACATCATCCGAACGCAACCCGCTGAGTACCAGGGTATCTTCCCCCTGGTTTCCGACTCATTCATCCTCCGGGACGCCGCAGACCTTCTGACACATATCGTCACAGCAGGACTGCTAAAAACCCCCCAAAGCAGCCTGCCAACCTATGAATGGAAGTACACCGGTTCCCCAGGAATGCTTATAGACAAAATGATGAAAGTGTTTATTGACCTGCACCTTGAATTGGCTTTTCTGACACGATGGCAACGGCATAACATCATAGAAAACCTGAGCCAGACACTCACCCCTTACATCCTTGATATCACCGCCAAACATGCACAACCCACCTGGCAACCCTACTTCCTTGTCCTTTTGCAATGGTGGAAAAACGCAGAACAACTAATCAGACAGCACGCCAGCTGGAGACATTTCTTCAAAGCAATGGCTGAACGGTTGCTCACGTATATTTGTTCGGGTATCTGAACCTTCAAATAAGGAACTTTCCTGAGATTCGGCAACGTTCCCCTCAACAAACCACAAACCAGAAAGAAAAGCGCGCGAACATAGCATGCCCCACCCGCCCCTGACGCAAATCGGTGTCATCGGACCCAACTCCGACCTCTGTCCACCAGACCTCTATGAATTTGGCTTTCAACTGGGAAAAGCCCTCGCACAACCCCACCGGATCATTCTCTGTGGCGGGGAAGGCGGCATCATGGAAGCCGTATGCAAAGGTGTTAAAGCCTCGCCACACACCTTCCCCGGACAAACCATAGGTATTCTCCCGGGGGCAGACCTCAATACCGCCAACCCCTACATAGACATCGTTTTGCCCACAGGCCTGGGTATCGCCCGCAACATACTCATCGTCCGAAGTGCACACATCCTGATTGCACTGGGCGGAGGGGCGGGCACCCTCTCTGAACTCGCCTTCGCCTGGCAACTGAGAAAAACCGTCCTGTGCGTAACGACATTTCCCGGATGGGCGCAACGCCTCGCAGGACAAAACATAGATAGCCGACACCACAACCTCTTCATTCCTGTCCAGTCCATCCCCGAAATCATCCACTACCTCACAAGTCACAACCTGTAAAAAATTCGCTGAAACACTTCAACCGCAAAACCCATCCAAACCATGCCAGCTTCCGGGTTCACGGCACGCCACAACCCGAACCACCAGCCCACATTCCACACAACCTCCCACACATCTGTCTTCCTGACTTTTCTGATTGTGGGCTTTGCTTCGTACCTGATCAATCCCAGCATCACCTGTGCCCAGCAAACCAGCCAACCCAACCAATCCGGTCAATCCGACCTGAACACACCCATCCCCCTCCACCACAAAGTGCGCACCGGCAAACTACCCAATGGACTTACATACTTTATCCTGCCCAACCGGCAACCCCAGGGTTTCGTAGACATTCTCATGGCAGTAGATGTAGGTGCCGTCCTGGAAGAAGACTACGAAGACGGACTCGCACACTTCGTAGAACACATGTGCTTTGAAGGGACCCAACACCTGCCCGGCGAATCCGTAGATAGCCTCTTGCGAGAACTGGGCTTGCAACTGGGACCCGACCTCAACGCCTACACCACCTGGGACGAAACCGTCTATATGCTCCAGGGTGTACCCGACACCGCTGTATCCACTGCCCTATGGGTGCTCTCCGAAATGATCTTCTATCCCACATTTGATTCACTGCAAGTTGAAGAAGAACGCAAAGTCATCCACCAGGAATGGCGACTTTCCACCGGCGTCTGGGACCGCGTATGGAAGCAAATCCTGAAGCAGCTCCTGCCCGGATCCAAATACGCCCAGCGCGACATCATTGGCAAAGAAAAGGTCATTCTCCACGCCCCACGCGACACCATTTTTGGCTTTTACCAGAAATGGTACGCGCCCCAGCGAATGGCACTGATCATAGTAGGCGACATCCAGCCCGATTCGGTACAGCGCTGGATCCACCAGTATTTCGGACGCGTAACACCCGGCTCCCGCGCACGTCCATACCGACCTTACTACCCCATTGAGCCCTACGAAGGATTTCGCGTCATCACCGTTATAGACAGCGAATGGGCATTCCCCACTTTGTGGATCGGATTTATCCAGCCTGCCGAAACGCTCTACACGCTTGCCGACTGGAAACAACACCTCATGCACCAGCTCGTGGCGTCCATCCTGCAAGAACGTTACAAAGACCTGGAACGACAGGAAGACCCACCCTTCAGCGACCCCGCTTTTGAAGTCTACACCATCTTTCGTACAGCCCGCTTCGTAGAATGGAACGCTTCCATCTCCCTGAAAGAAGTCAAACGTGCACTCACGGCGTTGTGGGGCGAGGCAGTCCGCGCCTACCAGCATGGATTCACCGCCGCCGAACTGGAACGCGCCAAACGACGTGTACTCCGCAAACTCCGGAAACAATGGAAAGAACAAGAACACATAGAAAACCACCACTGGAGCTTCGCCTTAGTGGATTATTTCCTCTATCGCCAGGCAATGCCCGATCCCCACTGGGCATACCACACCAGTAAACAACTCCTTGCAGACATCACCGTCAACGACCTCAACCAGTACTACCGAGCCTTATGGCAAACCCATAACCGATACATCATTTTGATTGTTAACGAAAAAGAACTGGAATCTGCAAAGCTCCCCACACACCGCCAGCTACTCCGATGGGTGAAGAAAATAGAGCGCAAACGATGGAAGCCCCCGCAAGAAGATACGCTCATCCAGCAACTCGTCAGCACTCCACCCCAACCTTCACAACCACCACAGATCACCCTCATAGACTCCACACTCAATATCTGGCGAGCCACCCTTGCCAACGGCATCCAGGTCTACATGAAACCCACACCCTGGAAAGAAGACGAAATCCGAATCACCGCCTTTCAACCCGGAGGATACTACGCCTTAGACAGCCATCTGGTCTACGCCGCCTCCATCTTAGAAGACGTCATGTCTGAGGTCGGGGCGGGACCCTTCTCCGCTTCCCAGCTGGAAAAAATCCTTGCTGGACGAACTGTCCACTGGTCCTTTTCTATTGAGCCACTCTATGAAGAGATCCGGGGACGAACTGCACCCGACGACCTGGACGTCGCCCTCCAGGTTCTCTATCTCTATCTGACTGCACCCCGTCCCGATTCCTCCGCATTCCGCTCCTGGAAAAAACGTACGCTCCTAGAGCTCAGCTTCGCCAAATCTTTCCCTATCTTCTACCTCTATCTGGAAGGGATCAAACAGCTCTACGACGCCAATCCCTGGCTGACCCTCCCCGACAAAGACCGACTGAAAGCCACACACTGGTACCAGGTTTACACACTGTTCCAGAGCGAATTCCAGCAAAAAGCCAGCCAGTTCATCTGGATCCTCGTGGGGAACATAGACCCGGTTCCCACCGCCCAATTGCTCAATCAGTGGTTGGGTACACTTTCACCAGCCCACCCCTTACAAAAAGACCAGTGGATAGACCGGGAAGTCTACCCCCGACATTGCGACACCACACTGGAATTCCGGCGAGGTGCCGCCAAACGCGCTTTTACCTTCCTGGTAGACTATCTACCGCTGCCTTACCCGTGGACACCTTCGGAGCCAATCTACTGGCAAGCGCTCGGCGTACTCCTGGATTACCTGGTCGTGGACAGCGTTCGCGAAGGTGAAGGCGAAGTGTACTCCGCCAGCGTGGAAATAGACGTTACCCGCGACCCCAAACCCACCGTAGAACTCTGGATCATGTATCCATCAGCCCCCCATCGTGCCCATATCGTAGAACAAAAAATTCAGGATGTCCTTCACAATCTCGCGCACAAACAACTGCCCGACCAGTACATAGAACAGGTTCGGAAAACCATGCTCACTGACTATCGGGAAAACCTCCAGCGTAACCCCTGGTGGATACAAACCCTCAGCCACCTACTGAAACACAACATACCCTTCCAGTACGTACACCAGATGGAAACAACTATCCAGCAAATCAATATGGACACACTCAGCCTGCGCGCATCCCTCCTCCTGAACAACGGATGCCACGCCCGACTCACAGTAGAGCCCGCACGCACCAAAACCACAAAAAAATAAAGCGCCCACACCCAACAACCGAATCCCGGCACCCGGAAAACCCCAACCTGTACCTGTCCCAATCTTGGGGAACTATTTTGACTCCATGTTGCGTTAATTTATATCAGGGGGAGCGATAGGGCTGGTATATCGCCAATTCGCTACACACATAATCAGGCAAACACAGAACAAGGCTTTTTCCTTACGAAAACGAAAACCCATGCGACCAGTCCGATATTCAACGGGCGCTCCCCTTCTTGCACTTAGCCTGTTCACCCTCACTGCAATATCCCCTGTTTTGCAATTTGCCCAATCCCCCAACCCTGAGCAACCACCCCGCGAATTGGGTGCGTGGAACACACTCCAGGGTGCCCAGCTGCCTGCACTCCGCGTCAGCTTAACCTACCTGCCTGTTGGAAAAGCCGAAATTGAAGTTCTGCCCCTCTACCCTCTGGGTATCACACTCGCCTACTACTCCCCACGCATATTTGGCATTGCCCGCATAGACGCGTATGAACGAATCCAGGCAGGCATACGCCTCTATCCCTATTTAGTTTCACGGCGAATTATCCGGTATGCCGGCGACAAAAAGCGCGTCCGCTTCATGACGGGCGCCATCTATTTCCAGCTCCTCTACCGAACCGAACGACGAAATTCTTTTCTCACTGAGACAGCGGGGGGATTCCTCATCCGAAAAAATGAATACGTATGGGCGAGCCGCCAGGGCATCATCATGGGACCAGGATTCTTCGTAGCCTATGGTGGACAGCGCATCGCCCTATCTTTCTCGCTCAATTGCGAAATCGGCTACCTCACAGGAAATTTCTATCAGCAACAGTATCAGCAAAGCTACTGGGGTGCACGAGTGCCCCCATCCCACATCATGTATGAAGGGTCATTTGCCTACTTCAACGTGGGCGGGATGTACCTGGCACTGTCCTTCTTTCTGGGCAAACGCCATGCTGCGCTGGGAGAAAGCAATGGGGCAACCAGTAAAACACGTCAGCCATGACGCACCTCTCCAGTCCGCTTATCCCCCATAAGTACACAACAACACATCCTGTCAGGATAAAGCCTGTATTCCTGAGCACACTTCTCGTATTCGCACTCACAATGAGCACGACTGGCTGTCTGGACAACTACCGGCAGATACCCGAGGACCGCTTCCCCTGGGAAGTCCGACTCCTGGGCTGGTGGGCACGCACCGATTCCCTCCCCTCTATCCCCTGCTACCTGCAATGGCTTTCCGACACACTGATCGCAGATCCCGCACAATTTGCCCAGGCTATGGAGGTACTTATCTTCCAGCCGGACCGAACACAGCGCCCCGGACGCGCACACCCCCTCCTGATTTACATTCAGTGCCTCAGCATAGATCAGGGCTTACCAGGTAGAGTCCGCATAGATGCCTCCTGGGTATGGAAAGACAGTCTGAGCGAACAGCCCGAGATCTACATCGTACCTGTCCCGCCTGACCAGTTCTCCGAAGACCTGCTGAAACAAACGTGGATCAACGCATTCACCTGGTACCGAACCGGCCTCACTTCCTATTACACCGGTTTTAATACCAATAGATACCTGCCTGTTCTTACTGTACGCATTACGCAGTTCACCCGCGACATGGTCAATGACCCTTACCGCGGCACCCTGGTCTTAGCTACACAGAACCAGGAACTCCGTTTTGCTCTTCAGGCATTCACACCGTGAACATATTCCAAGCCTGTCTCCTGAAAAACTCAACAAGCCATGATGTTCGCCCGAGTCCTTTTTCTCCCAACCTGGCAACATCGGCAAAAAAACACACTTGCGAGCATTACTTTCCTGATCATGGCTCTTGCCACCGGTGGTTGCTCAGTGAATTACAGCGTAATTTACCAGACGCCACCCCTCTTGCCCGTCTACGCGCCCGAAGACGAACTCCAGGTCCAGGCAAGCTGGGGAACTCATATCTCTGTCAATCTTGAGCGAGAACGCTTCCGAAGCTCCGTTGCTACGGCGGGCTACTGGCGCCTGATCCAGGGACCCGCCGTCTCTGGCGCACTCGCAATGGACTTCCTCTACCAGAAAGTGGAAATGAGCGGAACACGCGGGCTGTGGAGCCTGACCAACGCTATATACGCCGACTTTCAGTTCTGGCTCAACTCACCCAAAATCCCCCGACAGATCTACTGGGGCATGGGTTTGCGCCTGGGCGGATTCACCGAATTCGGAAGCTACATCTCCGACTACCTGTCCTATCAGCAGGAATTTGAAGGAGTTTCCGCGGGGAGCCTCTGGTCATTTGGGGGAATCGCCGCACTCGGACCAATGCTGATGCTCCATCCTGGTGGACAAAAAGAGCATACCTTTCTGATGGGGTGGCTCATCGGATTTGGCGGGGGATTCTCCGCCCAGTACCGCTGGAAGAACCTCACCATCCACTGGGCAACGCATTTTGTGGGGACGCGCTGGCTCAAGGGCGACGCCACACCGTATCCCGTCATTCGCCTGGGGCTTTCCTACGCTTTGTGATGCCCGTTCACCAGCACCTTTGCTTTACTTCGCTTCCGACGGGCAAGGAGATATTTTCTTTCGGGTCTGGCACGATTTTTGTATCGCTTCGCTATCAAAACCCGGCAAGCCACCCGCCTGTAGCGTACACACAACAAAATCCGCACAGCCATGGCAACCGTCTGGACAACCTCCTCAGCCTGCTGGAAACAGGTATTTGCCATTGGACGCCATCGCCACCACAACCCGCTCTCAGCAGGACTTTACCTGGTGCTCCTCATGCTGAGCGGTTTTCACCTCCTTGCCACCGTTCCAAAATTCGGGCTCAGCCAGCAAAACGAAACGACACAAACTCCGGGTAGCTTTCCTGCCTTCTGTCCGGGCGACAGCTGTGCCAGTGCCATCCCGCTGAGTGGCTCATCCGGCTCCTACACCTACAGCACAACAAATTGTACACATGACTATTCGGGCAGTTGCGGTGGGACGGGTCCCGATAAGGTCTTTCGCCTGTGGCTGAACGCTGGCGACACACTCAGGTACTGGATTTCCAGCAATAACTACGATGTACTCACGTATGTGCGTGTGGGCAGCTGCACGGGCGCCGAAGTGGTTTGCCACGACGACCCGGACAACGCCGTCATCACCTGGGTCAACACCACGAACACCAGCCAGTACGTCTACATTTTCGTGGATGGCTTTGCCAACAGTTCGGGTTCGGGCACACTGAACTGGCAAATCAGTTCGTCCGCTTCGGCATGCCCCGGCGATGTGTGCGCGGATTTCGTCCCGTTAAGTGGGACGTCGGGCACCTACTCCTATTCCACAACCAGCTGCAACCACGATTATTCGGGAAGTTGCGGTGGGGCGGGTCCCGACCGTGTCTTCCGACTGCTGGTACCCAGCGGCTACACCCTCACCTACTGGGTTACCAACGACAACTACGACGTACTCACCTACCTCCGTGTGGGCAACTGCAGTACGGGCACAGAAGTGGCTTGCCACGACGACCCCGACACCGCCACCGTCTCCTGGACAAACAACACGGGCTCCGACCAGTACGTCTTCCTGTTCATAGACGGGTTTGGCTCCAGTTCAGGTTCGGGCGTACTGAACTGGCGGATTACACCACCCGGTGGTAATGCCTGTCCGGGCGATGCCTGCTCCGACTATGTAGATCTGGCTGCCTACTCGTCGGGCTCCTACGACTACACCACCACGTCCTGTACGCACGACTACACCGGTGGATGCGGAGGCGTGGGTCCGGACCGCGTCTTCCGACTGTACGTACCCCGGGGCGACACCCTCCGCTACTGGATTACCAACGACGACTACGACGTTCTCACCTATGTGCGTGTGGGCAGTTGCACGGGCACCGAAGTGGTCTGCCACGACGATCCGGACAACGCCGTCGTCACCTGGGTCAACACAACCAACTTAGACCTGTTCGTCTACCTCATCATAGACGGATACGGAACGACCAATGGGTCCGGGTCAGGCACCCTGAACTGGCGGATCACCTCAGGAGTGTGGACCAGTACGCCATCCCTCGCACAGCCCAGCTCTTCCCAGCCTATCTATATCTGGCAACACAACAACCAGCTGTACGTCAAGGCAGACGCTGCACAAACACAAACGCGCTACTACACCCTCCAGATGTACACGCTGGCGGGTGTGCGCGTCCACCAGTGGCAACTCACACTGCGCCCCGGCGAAATCACCATCCTGAACCTGAAAGGACTGAGTGCAGGCGCATACATTGCACGAGTCCACACCGAAGAGGGTGAACAGGTTCTGGCGGAACCCATCATAATTGAGTAAGGATTGAGAGTTTGAGTTTTTTTCTTTTTTTCTCGGGCGCCTGGGGTGGCGGGGGGCATTCCCGGGCTGGTTCAGCCCGGGAATGCCCCCCGCCACCCCAGGCGCCCGAGAAATCTTTTCCCCCTCATATTTTACCTTATTTCCAAAAAAACCCACCTCTGCATGTCCTTTCCAGCCTCAGGGATGCCGCCAGTTTTCCACCGAAGCCTATTTCTGACACTGGTTGTTATGCATTTGGGCTGGACATGCCGTACTGCCCGGCAAACCCACAGTTCCGCAACACAACCTTCAGCCTCCACTGTAGATACTACCTGTCGGACGCACCCACAACCTGATTGCGCGTGCATTCAGGTGTATGAGCCCGTCTGTGGTTGCGATGGAAGAACTTATGGGAATGCCTGTCTCGCAAGGTGCGCGGGCATTCGCCAGTGGACACCCGGCGAATGCCCAAATCCAAACACGGACAAACCCCAACCTGAATGACAGCACCCACCACAGCCAGTATGTCGTCGCATCCCTGGGTGATCGTAACCGGGGGTGCCGGCTACATTGGCGCACACACGTGTCTGGTATTGCTCACTGCCGGCTATGACGTTGCCGTTCTGGATAACTTTTCTCGTGCACGACCCTACCTCTTAGACCGACTGGCTCAGGCTTTCCCTAAACGACTGTGGTGGCAAGCCACCGACCTGCGTAACCCCTTCACCCTGCATCATACCATCCACCAGTGGATAACCCAAAGGGCAAATCCACCGGTTGCACTCCTCCACTTCGCCGCCCTGAAATCAGTGGGGGAATCCACCCGGAAACCCCTCCTGTACCACGAGAACAACATCCAGGGTACGCTTACACTGCTTCAGGTGCTGGATGTCCTCCACATCCGAACCTTTGTTTTCTCCTCTACATGCGCTGTGTATGGACGTGTGGAAACCATGCCGGTACGTGAAGACACACCCTGGACGCTTCCCGAATCCCCCTATGCCACTTCCAAGCAGGCATGTGAATTAATGCTCAGGGACCTGGCGCTTCACCAGGGATGGCGTGTCGTCTCACTGCGCTATTTTAATCCGGCTGGGGCGGACCCCGCTTGCCGAATTGGCGAACCTCTGTGGCATGTCCCCGAAAACCTGTTTCCACGGCTGTGGCTGACTGCCCGTGGTTACCTGCGCCGGTTCACCGTGTATGGCAACCAGTACCCCACACGCGACGGAACGCCTGTGCGCGACTACATCCACATCATAGACCTGGCAGAAGCGCATGTGGCTGCCCTTCAGTGGATTTGCAGCCAGCCCGAGGGAACCTGGCTCCCCTTAAACTTAGGTAGCGGAACCGGATTCACCGTACTGGAAGTCCTGCAAGCCGTAGAACGCGTGACAGGCAAAACCATCCCCTATGAAATCGGAGCGCCGCGTCCGGGCGACCTCCCCGCAATCTACGCCGACTACCAGCGCGCCGCCCAGACCTTAGGGTGGAAACCCCGCCGATCCCTAGACGACATGATCCGCGATGCCTTCGCCTGGTTTGACACCATGACGCGCGACCCCGTCTGGCAACCCCTGATCCAGCAAATCATTCAGGAGATCCAGCACCAATGAGACGCTTCCCCCCTTCCAAACGCCATACAGTGCGCATCATTACCAGTGAGGACCCCCCTCTGGGACTGTGCCACCCCACCGGGGCGATCGTCTTGGTGGACAAACCACCGGGATATACTTCCCGCCAGATCGCCAACATCATCCAGCAACTGTGCCATCAGAAAACCGGGCATGGCGGCACCCTGGACCCGTTCGCCTCAGGATTGCTCATCCTCGCTACCGGTAAGCACACACGTTACCTGTCCGAATTCCAGCAAGCACCCAAAACCTACTCGGGTAAAGGTGTGCTGGGTATTCAGACCACGACGGGCGATCCCGAAGGCGAAATCCTTCAA
The DNA here is from genome assembly GCA_026992635.1 of Bacteroidota bacterium. Classification (GTDB taxonomy): domain Bacteria; phylum Bacteroidota; class Bacteroidia; order JAADEI01; family JAADEI01; genus JALWYU01. The sequence continues at coordinate 48,688 of JALWYU010000108.1, forward strand.
ATTGCCCCCCGCCTATTCTGCCATTAAGGTTGGGGGTAGGCGCGCGTATGAGCTGGCACGACAACGCCAGCCCGTTTCATTACCCCCGAGAAGGGTCACCATTTATCAGCTGGAGCTCCGTGATTTTACACCGTGGACACCTCCTCAGTCCTTAGAATCGTCGGGTCCCTTCTGGCAGTTTTCTTTTTATGTGCATTGTAGCAAGGGGACGTACATTCGCAGTCTCATTGAAGAGATTGGCAGGCGCCTGCACTCCTGTGCTTTTACGCTTCAGTTGCGGCGACTTGCCATTGGTGAATGGCATGTTTGCCAGGCGTGGTCGTTTCCTCGGCTGGTCGCCGCATTGAAAACGCAGACGGATGCCCGTTAAGGTTGCCTGTCTTTATGTGGAGGAGGTTTCGTCAGGAGAGGATGTCCGACCTCGCATCCATTTGTATTCGGGCTTTGCCCATTCGCAATCGCTATTTCCAGAGCGGGAAACACACCCTTTCCCGCAGGGGTCTGTACTGGTTTTGGGCGTAATGGATGGCGTTCACCGTGGACATCAGCACCTCATACAGGCAGGCAGAGAGGTGGCGCGAAGGGAGGGGCGCCCCCTTGTCGTCAGTACCTTTGTCCCGCATCCGGGCACACTCCTCCAGAAGCGACGCCATTTCCTGTTGACACTTCCTGAGGAACGCTTCCTTCTTTTTGAAGCGCTGGGCATCCAGTATGTCCTCCTGTTTGTATTTACTGAGGCGCTTGCACGATTGACGCCTCATCAGTTCGTTGACGAGGTCCTGGGCAAAACCCTTGCCCCCGCCCATATCGTTACCGGTGAGAATTTCCGATTTGGCTATCGGGCACAGGGCACTGCCTCCCACCTGAAAGCCTTAACCCGCCAGATAGGCATTCAAACGCATGTGTTTCCGCTGGTCCACCAGGCTGACCACCCCATCAGTTCTTCACGTGTCCGACACCTGATTCAGGCTGGCGCCATTCAGTCGGCAAACGCTCTGCTGGGTTACCCCTGGTTTCTGACTGGCAAAGTGGTTCAGGGCGATCAGATAGGACGACGATACCTCGTGCCCACTGCCAATCTCCATCTTCCCGAGGGGAAGCTCCACCTTGCTCCGGGTATTTATGGCGGGTGGGTGCAGTGTCAGTCGGATGGCTCCCCACAGCCCGCCGCCATCTACGTCGGACAACGCCCAACCCTGAGGCAACACACAGATGGACAACGCCCAGTCCCGCCTTCAACGGACAGTATCCCACGCGTTGAAGTTCACCTGCTGGACGCCGCCAGTGAGCCCAACCTCTATGAGCAATGGCTCCGCGTGTTCATCCAATTTCGCGTGCGTTCCGATGAACGTTTCCCAACACTCACGCACCTGGCACGCCAGATCCAGGAGGATCTCCATGTCATTCGCCAGCAACTCAGTACACCCGAGGCGGCACTCTCCCGGCAAATTGCCCCTTCACTGCAAGCGCTCATTGATTTACCAGTTCGTCCTGTTCGGTCGGAACCCGACATCGTCAACCTGTGCTTTAACTCGCCAGCCCCCACCTGACCTGCCATCAGACGAGCAAGGAATTGGGAACTTTCCTGTTCAACCTTCTTTTTCTTCCAAAAAACTCCTGGTTGCGAAAAGGCGGGCACCCAGCCAAACACGCACTGACCATGGATAACGACCCATTCGCCCTGGCAGACGTCCGGTGGGCGACCACCCTCTACCAGCTCATCCGAACCGTAGACCTGGAAGCCCTCCTCTTCATAGACATAGAAACCGTGCCCGAGTACAACAGCTACGACGAACTGAAAAAACACAATCCACGAAAAGCCCAGCTCTGGGAAGAGAAGTTTAACCATTCTACTCGCCTCCAGCAAAAATACCAGTCTGCCGAAGAAGCTTACATTCACGAAGCCGGCATCTTCCCCGAATTTGGCAAGGTCATTGTCATTGGCATAGGCGCTTACGCACGCAACACCGAGAACAACAAAAGCAGTGATTATCAGCTCCGTGTTCGGGTTGCGGGCTCCTCCGACGAACACAAACTCCTGAACGACTTTACCAGTCTCCTCAAGCAAGGAGGACGCTTCCCACGGCGCACCCAGGTCTGGCAAAACCAGAATGCAGCCCGACCTGCCCGCTTCCCCACCAACGCTCTTTACTTAGTTGGGCACAACATTCGCGAGTTTGACGTGCCTTTCTTAGCGCGTCGCCTCCTCATTGCCAATCAGGAGCTCCCTCCCCTCCTCCAGATTGCCGGAATGCGCCCCTGGCAAATCCTCCACCTCATTGACACAATGGAACTCTGGCAGTTTGGCGACCAGCGCGGATACATCTCCTTAGACCTGCTCACCTGCACCTTAGACATCCCTTCGCCCAAACAGCATATGCGCGGCAAAGACGTATTCACCTATTATCTGCAGGGCAAGTGGGAGGACCTTCTCAACTATTGCGCACAAGACGTCATTGCCCTGGCTCAGATCGTACGCCGCTTCCAGGGCATGCAACTTCTGGATATCAACAAGGACATTGATATCCAGCGAGTCAACCTGGACGAATCGGACAAGAACGACGAGGAGAACAAATAACCTTCACCGGGCAGACCGAACCCGCGCATGCACAATTTGCAGGCGTAACTCTGGCGTGTGCATCAATTCACGGGTTAGCCACCGGGCAAACTCCTCATAAGGCATACCTGGCGGCACATACCGGTAAAGGGGGACTTTCAAGCGGGGGAGGGCAAAGGGCTTGGTGCTGAACACTAAGAACAGTGTGAGGATGCCATGGGCATCCCGCGAATAATACCAGGAGCCTTCCTCTGGCTCGTCAAATAAAACATGCTCGCCCGAAGATAATTGTGCAGGGGCAGTCAGGTCGCCGCCCAGCGGATAAATCAAATACACCGAATCACTGGCGTAACTCCCTATGAACACCGCCAGATAACCCGATTCCAAAAGCCGAAAACGCAAATACAGAGGATCGCCCTCAAGAAACGTTTCCCGCGCAACAAAATCTTCATACTGGCAGGGGGCACGCGGACACGCTACCAGTGCCAGCTCCCGTGCCGGTAAGTGCGTCCGCTCACGCGGCAACTCACAGAACTCCGCACGAATCCGACAAGTGAACTGCGGAACGTCCCCTGTGCACGTCATCACTATGCGGTCCTCCAGCAACCGGCGTAGCAAAAAGTACGAAGAAACCTGCAGATGTTCCACGGCAACCTGCTCGTCCCGCTGGCCACTCCTTAAATACGTCATGCTCCCAAACAGAAATTGAACCTCCGAAGGCGCATACACCAAGGCATTTTTTATCGCTTCCGAACGACACACACTCTTTGCCTGACGTAGCGTCTGGTCTTCTTCCATTGTGGTTTGCGCCTCACCCTGATACACCTCACAGCGCATCTTACGGGAAGACGAAGACGTACTGCCCGACCCAACCCCTCCACCACTCTGTGCACCTGAAGAGTACGAGGCAGTAGCAGAGGGCGACGACGAACCCATCTCACCCCCCGAGCCCGCACCAGAAGAAGACGACGATGAGACAGAACTCAGCATCCAGCAACCCACCAAAAACGCCAAACCCGAAACCACCAGCTTCTGAAGCATCCACAGAAATTTTTTATGGCTGAAGAAACGCCAGGACAGGTTGTGCCTCCTCACCCCAGCGCTCCGTCAGCCGCCTGCCAAACTGCGTGAGCAATGCCTGGCGCTCTACAGCCAGCGTAATCATGCTTTCACACTGGTTTTTCCGACAGCGCGTCAGATACACTACCCCTTCAAAAGGAACATACACCACGAGCCGATACCGTTCATCCTCATCCCATAACGTATTGACCATCTGGTAAAAAAGCTCACGGGGCGGAGGCGAATTGCTCTCCACAAACAGGCGCATTAACTCCCCATAAAACCGCGAAAGCAACATATTCACTGCGTCGGTGGTCGCCATCTTTACGGCTTCCTGAACCGAAGCACCCTGCCCCACACCCTCACCCAATAGATACACAGGACGATTCGCACTATCGCGCGCCAGCCGATATTCCGTGGCTGTACAAATCTGGACGCGCAAAGGTGGCATGCCCGTAACAGATGCCCAGCCCGCCTGCTTCAACAGGGACGCCTCCCGACGACAAACCGCCTGCTCAACCGACGCCCGACCCGGCGCATACACCTTGATACCCCCCACCTGAAACAGCAATTTTCTTGCTGACGTGGACGTGTCCCCACCCACCTCAAACAACTCCTTTTCCTGTGAAGCCAGATCCGGCATATTTCCTGCGTCCGGCGTACGAAAACCCGGCAAAAACCCAACTATACCCATACCCACCACAAAAAGAAGAGCCCACCGGACACCAACCCGACCGACTGACCAACCACCACCCATCTCCCCTTCTATTCTTCGTCGGGAAACGCTTCCTGCTCCAGCCTGTCCAGTTCCTCCTCAAGAGAACGGGCACGCATACGCAAAAACATATACAGGGTTTGCCGGGCAATCTCTTCTAAGGTTTGCGAAGGAAAGGCGTAGACGAGCCAGACATCCACCTGGGCAGGGTTCCTGGCAAGGTCCCGTTCACGAACCGCCGCCACCACCGGTTCACTGGCCGCCATTCGTTGCGCCAGAATCTGACGTGCTTGCTCCTCTAAAAGAAGTTTCTGTTCGTCAGGACGTAAATTGCCCCGGGTAGATTCCAGAATGTGCGCGAGAAATGTCTGGTATGCTTGCTGGCGTGCCGTCCGAAACGCCTCGGAAAACGTACCGGAGGCACGTCCCTCACCAAACACATATCCCCCCCGCTTTTGCATTCGGTAGTAGCGACAGACCTCCTGCTGAAGCGAACCCCACAGACCATGCCAGCCTTCCTGGTAAAGACTTCTTGCCTGGTGCACACAGGATTTTTTCGCTGCAGGTGGTGCCCAGCCAGCCAGCCCCACCAGAAGCCCACCCATCACCCAGGCAACCAGAACAATCCAGCGCATGACCAGAACCCTTTTAAGAACTTTCACGTCCGCTGTACCCCTACTCTTTTCGTTTTCTACCGGGCGACGCACCCGGGATCAGCGGAAACGCCCGCCACACCGGATCCGAATAATGCGTCACCACGGTTGGCGTCTGCTCTTGACCACGTAACAGCACTTTCCCGAGGGTTTCCATCGTCTGATAGAGCGAATCATACATTGTGCCTAAGGTGAGCGCTTCAATTTGCCGGCTTTGCTCATGGAGCGTGGCAAGCCATGCATAGGTGAACAATCCGTGCCCTAAGGCATCCGGCGCATACGCACGCTGGTCCCGCGTCACCGCACTGAACAGAATGGCGTTCTTCTTGGGAAGTATAGCGGTTTGCCCCTGCTGAATCGGCGGACCTGCCCAGGAAACCGCTTTCTCCTGTGGCGTCTCCGCACCCGTATAACAGGCATCCACAAAAAGAAGGATCCGTTCGGCTTTGGCTTTACTGAGCCGATCTACAATCTCGGCAATAGAAATCAACCCCATAGAAGGTTCAATAGGTGACAGATCCACCGGGACAAACGAGGGTTGTTTCGTGCCGGGATGCGGTAACCCATGCCCCCGATAGTAGAAAAAGATGTAGGAAGCATTTTGCGCACGCTGGGCAAACTCCTGAAGCGCTTTCCGAAATTGCATTGCCGTCAGGTTCTTGTACAGGAATACGTAATTGGGCGGAATACCCAATACCGCCTGGAAGTATTTGGCGACGAGCTCGCCATCGCGCTCGGCAAACTTCAGGTCGTACCCTCCCATGTAATCCTGATTGACAATGACCAGGGCATAGCAATTGGGGCAGGTGGCTTGCGTCGCCGGCACCTGCGCCAGATTGATCGGCTGGAAAGGTAACGCCTCCCGCAAATTAATTCGCAGATGCATGGGCTTGCCACTCACATCCGTCACCTTGAGGAGGAGCGCCTCGTCCAGTCCCGGCTTCAAGCGCATACCAAAGGAGATCTGTACCGAGCTGGCTGGTCCCAGCAGATCTATTTCTTTTGGCTGGGGTGCCGACAGGTAAAGCTGATTCCGATAGGCGGGGGGCACCACCAGCGCTAAGCGCAATCCGCGGGCAACCACACTCCCTTCATTCACCAGGTTCAAATACACACGGACGTACTCATTGGGCTCGGCAATCTGGTTCTGGTTGCCGCTGACTTCCTGAATGTGCGAGACCACCACTTTCAGGTCAGGTTGCCGATACGGACGAACGCGCAAGGTCAGACGATTCGCATGATCTTCACTGAACTGCTTGGCGCGCAATCCAATAGACAGACGCGTTTCACATTCCTGACCGTGCAGGCTTTGGGGCTTGAGGGCAATTTTAAACGTGTGCGTTGCACCCGGTGCCAAATACGCCAGACGCAACGTCTCCGCACGAATGCACAGGGGTTCTGGCGAAAGAATCACGCGCACATTCCGTGCGGCGCCCTGCCCCGTATTCTGCACCCGAACATGCAGAAGTACTTTCTCGTATTCGTCTATGATGTCATCTGACCACGTTTCCTCCACAAAAACCGTATCCAGATGAAGGTAAGGTGGATAGCGTGAAGCCCAGAACTGCATGGTTTTGAGCTTATTCTCCAGGACTTCACCCGAAGCCATACAGGGATGATTCCGCATATGGGGTACAGTTGGCGCGAGAAACCAGCGAGCACTGTCTTCTATTCGGAAAGCGTATCCAATGGGTATGGTGTCCCCCTCCCAGTTGAGCCCCCAAACGGCGTAAGCCTGCGTCTCATGCCAGCGCGCCTTAAACTGGCGGGCTTCCTCTAAGGGAATATACAGGCGAAGCAATTGTCCGTCAATCTGCGCAGGAAAGAACTGTTCATCAGGATTGTAACGCTCCACCTGCTGGATCGTCGCAGGCTCCAGCATACAGTAGTGGACCAGGCGTTTCTGTGCCAGCTCATACGCATTCTCTAGGAATGACCGCCACGTAGAACAGGCAAGCTGGCGCGCACGACGCCGACGTGCTTCATATTCCTGGCGGGGCTCAAACTCGCCACGGGGCGCAAACAACTGGGCGTGCGCACGCCACACCGCCTGCAAACTGTCCTGGAGGAACGTCGCCAGAATATGCATCCGCATGTGTTTGTCGTGCAGTTGTTCACGTATACAGGCTTCTGGCGAAGGACTGACTCCCCTGACAACCTGAACACAACACTTGTGAATCAACGCGTCGGAAACCGACAACCACTCCGTAAGCAAATCCGAACAATAAGTTTGCAAAATCGTATCGGACATGTGCATAAAGATGGTGGGTGTCATCCGGTGAAGGGGATACAGGAAGACGCGTGCCTGATCGCCCGCCACCGCCAGCCATAAACCCTGTGGAGCAAATGCTAAGGTATGCACAGTGGTCAGAGGCGTCTTGAGCGTTTCTACCGTAAGCGACATGGGCTGGACTTTCCATCGGGGACGACGACGCCTGCCCCGACGGGAAACTTCCTGATATTGAGCCCGTTGCTTCTGACGCTGAAGATCCCGTTCAAAATTCCATAAAAAGACCATGTGGCTTTCGCCACCCACCGCTAAGATCCTGCCCGTCGGATCTAAAGCCAAGGCACGAACACGTGCCGGACTGAACTCCGAAAAAGAAAAGGTCAGGAGCTCCCGGGCTTGCACTTGGGTACCCACGCGATCCGCAAGCACACGCCACAAATAGACGTCCCCATCACTGCCCCCCGAAAAAAGCATTGCCCCATCGGAAGTCCACACTAATGCATGCACCCAGCCCAAATGCGCGGAGATCTTTCCCAGATAAAGGATGCTGTCCAGGTGTTCCGTGTCCAGATAAAGAATATGAATGTTGCCGGTGTGGGCGCCTACCGCCAGAAGCTTCCGCTGAGAGGTATAGCTCATTGCCGTGAGCCAGAGCCAATCCCCCAGACCAATGGTTTTAATCAGCTGGCGCGTCCGCGCATCGCGCACCTCCAGCACGCCATCCTCCCTGCCCAAAAGGAAAATCCGATTCAGCGCAAGAACCGCCGTGTACTGCAGTTGCGTTTTCAGGTCAGGAATAAAAAATGTGCCACTGCCCTGTTTCCAGTAGCGGACCTGCCCATTCGTAAGCAAAACAAGGAAATAATCCCCTCGCGGAGAGGGACTGACCTTCCGAATGGACTGGGCAAACGCCCGATGGACAAACGGATGGAGGTTGGGCACTTTCCCTTTCCAGACGTTGATGCCTCCGGGACGCGTCACCGCCACAAACCAGTCTTTGCACGGCAGGAAAAACACGGATTGGACGGGCGCACCCTCTGTGCCACGGACCGCGCGCGTCGTGAGCGTAACGGCTTCTTCCATAGACCGGGCGTCCGAAGCAGACGCCACAGCCCGATACCCCACCAGAGAGACATACATCCAGAAAGCCACACCAAACATCAGCAATCGCACCAGAAATCCCCTGCTGCAGGAACTGGGTGACCAGCCCAATTGCGTGCCCCTGAGTTTTCCTGGCTTTTCTTCTCTGGGTGGCATCGGTCGGAACTGTTTCAGGCAGACTACCTATTGCAGAGGACTATGCAAAAACCGTGCCAGAAACCCTTCAAAAATTCGCACCTTTGCTCATTCACGGATGACACGAATTTCCACGCGCCGGTTCCGGGCGCGCCCCTCGGGCGTGCCATTATCGGCAATGGGCTGATACTCGCCATAACCTCGCGCAATCAGTCGTTCAGGGTCAATTCCCTTCTGGATGAAGTAGTTGCGCACAGCCTCGGCACGCCGCCGCGAAAGATACAAGTTGTATTGCTCGGAGCCCACACTATCCGTATGCCCCGCAATTTCCACAACCATCGTGGGGTGCTCCTTCAAATACTGGACCCATCTGTCCAAGATGGGATAGGATTCGGGCAAAATCCGTGCCTCATTAAAAGCGAACTTCACGCCTTCCAGAGGAATGGTTCGCTTGTAAATCGTGTCTACAAAAAGCTGAATGGTGAATTCAATGGTTACGGGTCCGTTCCACCGGTCAATCTGGAGGGGCTTATTGGTTTCCAGCCACTGGTTTAACGCAAAGACTTTCACGGTGTAGGTTTTTCCCTGGGGAACAACTAAAGTAAAGCGCCCTGCCGTGTCCGTCCGCGCTGTATACCTTCGGGTGGGTTGGGCGCCTCCCTGCCCGCTCGTCTGGGGAATCAACCGGATGCGTGCACCTGGAAGGGGTACGCCATGCTCGTCAATGAGCAAGCCCTGAATCGTCGCACTCTGTGCATAAAGTGGAACAGAAAACATTGTGAATACAAGCAAGCCCGCTGCCAAACCCAGTACGTTGCGCCACCAGCAGGTACGTAAACCCACGAAAAACAACATAGGGACGATTGCTGAGTAAAAACGCATGGTTTTTGCCTGATTTGTTTCGTGGGGATGGTCTACTTTGAGGGTAAACAGGGAAAAAATCGGAAGGGTTCCATGGCGGAGTACGACGTGATTATCGTGGGTGCAGGTCCTGGCGGATATGTGGCTGGTATCCGCGCGGCCCAGCTGGGGTTGAAGACGCTCGTAGTAGAAAAAGCCCATTTAGGAGGAATTTGCCTGAACTGGGGGTGTATCCCCACGAAAGCCCTGCTGAAGAGTGCATCGCTCCTTGAGGAGATGCGCCAGGCAGAAAGCTATGGAATTCAGGTGGAGGGGGTTCGTCCCGATTTACCGGCGATGATCCGGCGCTCCCGAGAAGTTGCCCAGCATATGAACCGGGGTATTGCCTATCTTTTCAAGAAGAACAAAGTGGAATGGGTAGAGGGTGAAGGGTATTTGTTACCGGGTCGGCGTGTCCGAATCCAGATGAAGGATGGACAGGAAGAAATCGCGGCAAAACACATTATCATTGCGACGGGTGCGCGTCCCCGACACCTGCCCATTTTCCCAAAAGAACATGAACGGGTTCTCACCTACAAAGAGGCACTGGTTCTTGACCAGCTGCCCCAGAGTATTGCCATTATTGGTGCGGGTGCCATTGGCGTGGAGTTCGCTTACTTTTACCGGGCGTTGGGCAGTGAAGTGACGCTGATTGAAGCGATGCCGCGCATTGTGCCCTTAGAGGATGAAGAGGTGAGTAAGGAGCTGGAGCGGGCATTTCGCCGCTCGGGCATACGCGTTCTCGCAGATGCGCGAGTAGAGGAGGCGCAAGTGGGCAATTCAGGCATAGCACTGAAAGTCCACACAAAAGGCAAAGAAGAAAAGATAGAAGCGGAATATGTTCTGGTTGCGGTGGGTGTCCAGCCCAATACAGAGAACCTTGGCTTGGAAGCAATTGGCATTCAGCGGTCAGAACGCGGGCACATCCAGGTTAATGAATGGTATCAGACGAATGTGGAAGGGTATTATGCCATTGGGGATGTTCTGGCGACGCCTGCCTTAGCGCATGTTGCCAGCCACGAAGGCATTATCTGCGTGGAAAAGATTGCGGGTGAGGAAGTACGTCCTATGGACTACCGGCGTGTGCCTGCATGCACCTATTGTCAGCCTGAGATTGCTTCCGTGGGGCTTACAGAAGCGGCCGCGCGTCAGCAGGGCTATGACGTGCGCGTGGGGAAATTTCCATTTACTGCCAGCGGCAAAGCAAGGGCGGAGGGGCATCCCCAGGGATTTGTCAAGCTGGTCTTTGACAAGAAGTATGGTGAATTACTGGGCGTGCACATGATTGGTCCGCACGTGACCGAAATGGTGGCAGAGCTGGTTGTGGCGATGAACCTGGAGACCACCGAAGCCGAAATCTTCCAGTCGGTACATCCGCACCCCACATTGAGTGAAGCCATTATGGAGGCGGCAGGCAGTGCCTTAGGGCATCCGATTCATATTTAGGCAGGGCACTCCCCGAACTGTACAGACTTTCAACGGGTTTAAACCAATCAGTGTGTATCAATAAAAGTGAGGGGATACACTGATAGCCTGGTGGATATGGGGTGTGAGCACAGCGCTGTTTAAAGCCCTGGAAGATCTCCTTGTCCGTCATGCGTTGCGTGGGAGTTCGCTGACGGTGTTTCATGCGGCGTGGGTGCTTCGTCTCAGTTCCCTGCCCATTGTACTGGCGGTCTTGCTGCTGGTTGAAGGAGGGTTTACGGTTCGGGAACCCCAGTCGTTCTGGCGCGCCCTAACGATTAGCGGCACACTCAATGTCGTGGCAACATTTCTGTACGTGGTGGCGTTGAAGTGGGCACCAGTTGCGTACGTCGTTCCGCTTACAGCGTTGAATCCTCTGTTGCTGACGGTTTCTTCGTGGCTGGTCTTAGGTGAGCATCCCACGTTCCCGGGCTTTGTGGGAATCCTCTTTGTTGTAGGTGGGTTAATGCTGGTGTACCGGGGTGGACGTCCAACCCGCCATTCCTCCACACAGAAAGGCAGGATTGGCTGGGGCGTTGCTGCAATGGTTTTGGTTGTGCTCTGCTGGACGGTTACAGCCCCTACGGACAAGGTGGGCATTCAGGCATCCACACCCCTCACATGGGCCGCCGCGGCCCACTTGTGGGTCGTAGTGGGTACACTGGTGATATCCGGGGTAGTACTGATGCGAAAAGGCGCTGGATGGACAAGCCAACCTGTTCAGCAGGAATGGCATAGTAGACACTGGCGCCAGAGGTTGCTCTACTTAGTGGGTGCTGGAGTGTGCTCAGCAGGTATGCTGGTTACGCACATGCTGGGACTTGCCGGAACACTGGTTCCCTATCTGATCAGTTTGAAACGGCTGAGTATTGTTCTGGCGGTTTTGGGCTCATGGCGGTTGCTGGGCGAAAGCGTTCAACGGAGACAGGTGGTCGGTGCAATACTGTGTGCGTGTGGTGCGGTGGTGCTGGTGTTGTGGGGTTGAGATTTTTTTTTGGCTGGGGCGCGGGGGTACGGGGGCGCTGGCACGCCAGCGCCCCCGTACCCCCGCGCCCCAGCCAAACGAAATCAAAAAAAACCACTTCTCAATTCCAAATCTGTCCCCTACCTTATATTAAGAGAGAAGGAAGATACGCAGCCACCATCAAGAGATCTCCTGCCAAATCCATGAATCCATGGTCATAGGGAGGATCCTCTTGACAGGCATCCCCTTAACCACCCTCCTGCTCTCCACACTCACCACACACGCCAACAACTGTTCCTCACCCATTTCCATCAACTCCTTCCCCTACACGTACAGTGGCACGCTCTGTGGTGCCGGCGACAACTTTCCCGCTCCCCTTTGCGGACAGACTGGGTGGGGTGCTTCTGAAGACATGGTCTTCGTTGCCAACCTCCAGGCAGGCGCCACCTACGAAATCACTGTAACTGTGGGCAGCGGCAATGCCGGTGCCTTCCTCTTCCAGACGTGCGACCCTAACGCCTGCATCATCTCATTGACATCCAACGCCAGCTCTGCTACGTGGTGCGTCACCATTCCCAGCTCCGGCACCTGGTATATTGTGGTGGATCGCGACGCCGCCGGGTGCTCCACCTTCTCCCTGAATATCGTTGAAGACGTCGCACCACCCACAGGCTGGTCTATGTTCAACGGAACCATTAATACCTGCTCTGGCACCCTTTATGACCCCGGTGGCCCCAATTGCAACTACGGTGATAACCAGTATGCCCAAACCGTCATCTGTCCCACTACACCAGGGCAATGCATTCAGCTGGACTTCACTTCCTTTGACCTGGAAAACACCTTTGATTACCTGGATGTCTATGATGGCGATGAATGCGCCAATACACCCATCGCCAGCTACACCGGAAACACCAGCCCAGGCACTGTAACCGCAACCGGACTTTATGGAAATGGCTGCCTTACACTGGTGTTCTCTTCCGACGGCTCCGTCAATTATACCGGTTTTTCCGCCAACATTTCCTGTGTACCCTGCAGTGCCTCACCCATCAGTGGTTCCACCGTCAATATGCAATCCGGCATCTGGTACACGTGCGGAGGCACTTTCTATGATTCTGGTGGACCCCTCAACGACTACAGCAACAACGAAGACTACACCCTCGTGATCTGCCCCTCTACACCAGGACAATACATCACAGTCAATTTCACCTCCTTCAACATAGAAAACAATTTTGACTACCTTTACATCTACGACGGCATTGGAAGTTGCGGTACTTGTCTGGGAGAATTCACCGGCACCACCTCGCCCGGTACCATCACCGCCTCTTCATCCAATGGATGCCTCACATTCCAGTTTCAGAGCGACGGAAGTATTACATATCCCGGATGGCAGGCAACCATCTCGTGTTCTTCCACGCCAGGCGCCAATACATCCACTGGATCTTCCTGTCTGACACCGCTCTGTCTGCTCAACACCAACTCAGGCACTTACACCCCATTCAACACACTTTGTGGTGACTCCTGGAACTTCCCAGCCTGTGGGGGCTGCCCCTCCTTCAATAACGTGGACTATCCCTACTTCTTCACATTCACGATTGCTTCCGGCGGCACCCTCCTCTTCACCATCACACCCTCTGGAACCCACGACTTAGACTGGGCACTGTGGCAAATCCCCGATCCCTACGACTGCTCATCGCTGGGTCCACCCATTCGTGCCTCCTGGGATGCACCCCCACCCTACTCTACAGGGCTTGCTGTAGGCGAAACCGATGTGTGCGAATGCGCCAGTGGCAGTGGATACGTAGCACCGCTCACTGTCAATGCCGGCGAGTCCTATCTGCTGGTCATAAACGATTGGTCCGCACCCCCACCTGAGGATTTCACCCTGGACTTCACCGGAACCACTGCCACCTTCTCCAATAACACAGACGACTGCCCATCTAATGTACTTCCCCTGGCATTCATCAAGATGGAAGCCCATCCTCAAAAAGAGGGAATTGAACTCACCTGGTACGGCATCGCCCCCGAAGGCATAGACGGCAGAATCCAGATCTGGAAAGAATCGCCCGACAACCCCAAAGCCAGACAAAAAATCCATGAACGCCTCGCCAACCCCGGACCCTTCCAGGGCTCATTCATAGACTACACCCCGGAGACACCAACCCCAACAAGCCCTGCCATGCATGTTTACCGGATCGTCCTCTATGACGTGGCACGCCATGCGACCATCGCCGAAGACCGAATCGTCGTCACCCAAAACGCAACCACTCCAGGCTCCATCTCCTACACACTGGGCACCGGATACATCCAGCTCCTGATCTCCGGAACAGGTGAACAACCCCCAACATACCTCAGACTCTATAGCCTGGATGGCAAAACCCTCTGGCAATGGAATACTCAGCGCTGCGGTATCAAAACCCGAAACCCCAACACCTACACATTCCGAATCCCCACACACAACCTCCAGCAGGGAATCTACCTCCTGGAAGTGGAATGGCTCTCAGGACAACGATCCCACGAACGCATCATACTCACACCTTAAAAACCACACCAACAGAATAACCTGCGACACTGCACACCACACGCCACCAGCAAACACCACTCCTCCCCTACCCCAAACTGCGATCATAGAACTCTGCTACACTTCTTATATCAGTTGACGGGGAACAACCACCAGCCTCCCACTGTTTATCCCTGAGAAAAACGTTCAGTACGTATGGACAGGTCCCAAATCCAACATCTGCCCTGTCCCTTTTACCTGGTGTACCTTTTCTTTGGTCTTATCACCGTCCCCACTATTTACACCCAGGATGCCAAACCTCAGTACTTTCGCGTCCCTGCCCCTTATCTCCCACCCAATGGACTCCACAACTGGACAACCCAAGCCTATGCCCTCCAGGGCGCAACCCTCATCCGTAAAGCGGGCGACACCATCCACAACAGCTTGCTGCTTATCAAAGACGGACGGATCATTTATGCCGGACCCAACAACCGGCAAATCCCACCTGAATACATCGTGATTTCTGTGCAGGGCAAATGGATTTATCCAGCATTCATAGACCTGTTCTCCGAGTGCGGACTTCGTCCACCCCCACCACCCAAACAAAAGAAATCCGGACCACAATTGTACAGTCGCTTCCAAACACCACTTGCCGCCAACGAAGCCATCCATGCTTACCGACACGCCACCGAGTACTTTCAGCCCACATCCCAATGCTTCACTTCCTACCTGAACGGTGGCTTCGCCCTGATCCTTTCCCACGTACGGGATGGTATCCTTCGCGGCACCGGCGTGCTTTTCTTCCCCATAGCAGGCAAACATGCCGGTGAACTCATCTGGTCCGAAACCCCTGCCCAATTCGCTTCCTTCAGGAAAGGACGTTCCCGCCAGGATTACCCCACTTCCCTGATGGGCGCCATCGCTTTGCTCCGCCAAACCCTGTATGACGCACAATGGTACCACCAGACCCGGAAACATTTCCCGGATCAGATCCCTTATGATGCCTCCCTGGAAGCACTCAGCTACTACTGGCTGGAACAACACCTGCCCTGGTTCATTGAAATCACTTCGCCCGAAGACCTGTGGCCCATCTCGCGATTAGCCCGGGAATTTCAAATTCCCTGGATTGTCCTGGCAACTGGTGGCGAGTATCAGGTCCTGCCCTTTCTACGCAGGCATCCTATCCGTCTCGTCATTCCCCTGAACTTTCCAGAGCCTTTGCGCGAAGCCGCCGACCCTTACTTTGCCCAGCTGATTCCCTGGCGCGTGCTCAAGCACTGGGAAATGGCACCTGCCCAACCCGCACTCCTCGCCCAAACCGATGAGCTTTCCGACCAGTTCGCACTCACCATGTGGAAACTCACCCCTAAAAAGTGGTGGCAAAACCTGCGGAAAGCCATCCGATATGGATTACCCGCTGAACACGCCCTGAGCGCATTGACTGAAATCCCCGCGCAATGGCTGGGCATTTTCCAGTGGATCGGCACCTTAGAACCCGGAAAAATCGCTTCATTTTTTGTGGCATCTTCGGACATTTTCCAGGACAAAAACGCCTGTATCCTCCAGATGTGGGTACGGGGCGAGCTGGTTCTGGGTCCTCTCCACCCCATTGAGCTCCGCGGGAAGTATCAACTTGTCATACAGCAAGATACTGCCACCCTGGAAGTAATCGGCACCTGCCAGAAACCCATCTTCAAAATCTACTGGCGTGATGGAACCTCCTGGTCCGTACGCGCATACCGCGAAAACCAGTACATCCGCCTGAACTTCACCATCTACGAAGACACCGACAGCGCACAAACCTACACCCTCACAGGCTGGATCCAGAACGACTCACTTTGGCAGGGCACCAGCTGGTACGCTACACGAATTGAACCCTACCGCCCATCACCCGATACGACGCCCGTCCCGCACTTTACGCCTGCCGATATCCCCCGACCATTCAGTCCCTGGGGATGGAAACCCAACCAGATACCTAAACCCAAAACCTATCTGCTCAAAGACGCAACAATCTGGACACTGGACTCTTCACGTCCTATCCTTCCGGAAGGTGACATCCTTATCACCAATGGAAAAATCCAGGCAGTGGCAAAAGAGATTACCCCGCCGTCAGACGCCATCGTCCTCAACCTCAAAGGAATGCACATCACACCAGGCATCGTGGACGAACACTCCCACATCGCCATTCGGGGTGGCGTCAACGAAGCAGGGTGGGCAATCACCGCCGAAGTCCGTATTGCCGACGTGCTCCGCGCCCACGACGTAAACCTCTACAGGCAACTGGCGGGAGGCGTCACCACCATCCACCTCCTGCATGGCTCCGCCAACCCCATTGGCGGACAAACTATTGTGATCAAAAACCGATGGGGTGCTTTTTACGACTCGCTGATTGAATGGCGCGCCCCACCCTTCATCAAGTTTGCCCTCGGCGAAAACGTCAAACAATCCAACTGGGGAGACCGATACCGAATCCGATTTCCCCAAACCCGCGTGGGCGTAGAACAAATCATAGAAGACGCCTTTCGCCAGGCAAAAACCTACCACACCATCTGGCAACAATACCAGGCACTGCCCAAAAGAGAAAAACGGAAGATTCCGCCACCACGTCGTTTCCTCCGATGGGACGCCCTTGCCGAAATCCTGGAAGGCAAACGATTCATCACCTGTCACTCGTATGTCCAGTCCGAAATTGCCATGCTCGTCCATTTAGCACGGCGCCTCCACTTCCGTGTCAACACCTTCACGCACGGACTGGAAGCCTACAAAGTGGCGGATCTCCTCCACCAGGAAGGCACCGCCGTCTCTACATTCTCCGACTGGTGGGCATACAAATACGAAGTCATAGAAGCCATCCCCCACAACGCCGCACTCTGTACGAAAGCCGGCGTCCTGACCGGAATCAACTCGGACGACGCCGAAATGGCACGACGCCTCAACCAGGAAGCCAGCAAAACCATCCTGTACGGAGAACTGGACTCTATCTCAGCACTCCGTCTCATCACCCTCAACCCCGCTAAGATGCTCCACTTAGACCAGTGGGTCGGAACGATCACACCCGGGAAAGACGCCGACCTCGTCGTATGGACACATTCCCCACTGAGCGTAACCGCGCGCGTCCAGTATACCTTCGTAGAAGGACGTCTACTCTACAGCTATGACGCCATGCAACAACGCGCACGCCAACTCCAGAAAGAACGCACACGACTCATCAAAGCCATGCAAGAACGCATCAAAGCCGGGGAAGCCACCTCCTCCCTCAAAGAAACACCTCAATGGCTGCAAGATGCGTGGGAAACCACTTATCGGTGCGACCCTTAGAAAATACCTTGCCTTCGTCCTGGTTATGACAATGGGCGTCTATTTCGTTTACGGCTGGCGTCCTACACCTGCCCCACCCCAGGATACGCCTATTGTCCTGATCCACGGGACCATCCACACGGGAACTGGAACAGTTTTAGAAGATGGTTCCCTTGCTTTTCGTAAGGGACGAATCCTCTTTGTCAAGCCCACCAGCCAGATCACCCCTGCCGACACAGCAGGCTTTCGCGTCATTGACCTCCAGGGAATGCACGTCTATCCCGGACTCATCGCCCTGAACACCGAAGTGGGCTTACGCGAAATTGACTTGGTGCGCGCCACCCACGACTACCAGGATGTGGGCGTCAACCAGCCAGCACTCCGTGCCTGGATCGCCTTTAACACCGACTCGCGAATCATTCCCACACTCCGCCTGAATGGAATCCTCTTAGTGGAGACCCGTGTCCGTGGCAGAGGATTTGCCGGGCAATCGGGCGTCCTCCACTTAGACGGATGGAACTGGCAGGACGCCTTGGTGCGCGGACCGGCGGGCGTCCATCTCTATTTCCCCACACGTTATCGGGCACGGGGCTGGTGGGGTGCACCTCGTCCACCCGCAGAGGACACTGCCTACCTGCGCCAGATCCGGGAACTCCGCCAGTTCCTCCAGAACGCCTATCAGTACCTGTATGGCAAACCTTCTTCTCAGGCAGTAACCACAACACCTTTTCCCAATCTCCGGTACGAAGCAATGCGCCCGGTCTTTGAAGGAAAGATCACGGTGTTTGTCCACGCCTTCTATCCCCGAGAAATTCTGGAAGCGTTGCGTATCCTGGTTGATGAATGGCGGTTACCCCGAGTCGCACTGGTCACAGGACCCTACGTATGGTTTGTGGCTGAAGAAGTGCGCCGCCGAAATGTTTCCGTTGTGTACGTCCGTCCGCATCGGCTGCCCCCTCGCGACGACCTCCCCCTGGACTTCCCATTCCGGATCCCTGCCCTGCTGGATTCTATGGGAATTCGCGTAGCGTTGGCTGTGCCCGGCTCATGGGAAGTGCGCAACTTAGCGTTTCAGGCAGGCACATGCATTGGTTATGGACTGAACCCAGAAACCGCCCTCCAGATGATCACACGGATTCCGGCTGAGCTCCTGGGCATTGACTCCCTGTACGGCACCTTAGAACCCGGCAAAAGCGCAACACTTATCGTTGCGCACGGGCATATCTGGAACCCACCCGAAGCACACCTTGCCTACGCCTTCATTGATGGCAGGCAAATCGCCCTGACCAGCCACCAGGTTGAACTCTACCGCCGATACCTGAACCGCTACCAGCAACTGGGACTCATCCCCGTCCACCCGAAAGACAGCACAGATACCCATCAATAACCGGCAACCAGCGGATACGTCCTCCCACCAGCCACAAACGAACGACCTTACCCTTACCCCAGATCCTGACGAACCACCTCCTCAACAAGCGCAGAAACCCACTGCACAACCTCTGAGCCCGACACCGAATCCAGCAAATTGTACGTAGCAAACGTAGGGGAGCCCCCCCCTTTCCCCCGAACACGACGGCGCAACCCTTCTACGAGAGCAACCGCCGAATACGGACGACGCGCATGAATCACCACCTGACCCGTAAAGCCCTTTTCACGCGCTTCCGAAACCAGTACAATCAACGGAAACTCCTTCTCTTTACGCAAACGAAACACCAGCTGACGTAGCCCCTCATAAGGCAGTGCACCACAGGAGAAAATCAATGGATCGTCGGGGCTGAGCCCCTTTGCCAGGCGCTCCCGCTCAATCGCCTCATACACCCACTGAACCAGCAAATGAAGCAAATGACTTTTCTCCTTCTCCAGTTCTTTGTTCCTGGTGAGGAGTCGGTCAATCCCCGCAAGGATATCGGGCGTCTTCAACTGTTCTTTTGCCCTGGATAAAATGTCAATCTGCTGGTGCACCCACTGGTAGGCGGACAGTCCAGCTCGGGCTTCAATTCGGCGCACGCCCGCCGCCACACCACTCTCCCGAACAATCTTGAAGAGCCCAATCATCCCCGTCGCTGGAACATGCGTACCACCACACAACTCCATAGAAAACGACGGGTCAAAGGCGACGACCCGCACCCGATCTCCATACTTCTCGCCAAAAAACGCTAAGGCACCACGACGTAACGCCTCCTCCAGTGGAACGTCCCGCTCCTCCTGTAGAGGTATGTTTTCCTGGATTTTCTGGTTGACCAGCTCTTCTATGCGTGCGATTTCCTCGGGCGTTAGCGCTCGCGGATGCGTGAAATCAAAACGCAAATACGTTTCATTCAAGAACGAACCACTTTGCCGAACATGCTTACCCAGGATTGTACGCAAGCTGGCATGCAACAGATGGGTTGCCGAGTGATGCTTCATAATTTCCTGTCTGCGAGGAATATCTACACGAGCGATCACCTCCGAAGAAGAGGGAACCGTCTCCGTCCGAACCAGAATCAAATCGTGATACCGATAGGTGGTCACCACACGGTGCGTCGTCTGTGTAGCGGGCTCAATCAACAAGCCGGAGTCCCCCACCTGCCCTCCTCCCTCCGGATAAAACGGGCAGTATTCCAGCGCAATTTCATAGTAGGTTTTGCCCGAAGCGGTCCGACACTGGCGCCAGCGCAAAACACGCGTAACCACCTCCAGCGTGTCATACCCCACGAAAATCGTCTTCCCATCATGCATGATTTGCCAGTCCGTACACGCGCGCTGTTGCGCCTGACGAGCACGTTCCCGCTGCTGCTTCATTCGCTGTTGAAATCCAGCCTCATCAATCGTAAACCCCTCTTCCCGCGCGAGCAGTGCGGTCAGGTCCGCCGGAAATCCATACGTATCGTACAGCGTGAACACAATGTCTCCGGGAATGACACGCGATACCCCACTTTCACTCCCCGATTCCTGCTGCGTCCGACGTAAGTAATCCAGATACGTGTAGAAGCGTGCGAGTCCCCGGGCAATCACCCGCAAAAAGTTCCGCTCCTCTTCGCGAACCACCGACACAACCGTGGACAAATTACGCAAAACCTCCGGAAAAACTTCCCCATAAATCTCAGGCAAAACCGTAACCAGCCGACTGACCAGCGGATCCTTGTAGCCCAAATACTGATACGCATACCGAACCGCACGACGCAACAACCGACGAATCACATACCCGCGACCCGTATTGGATGGCAACACACCATCAGCAATTGCAAAACCAATTGCACGCGTATGGTCTGCCAGCACACGCAACGCCACACGAATTTTTTCCTCCGGATCATCCCAGGAAGTACCCGTAATCTCCTCTGCCCGATGAATTATTGGCAGGAGCAAATCCGTTTCATAGGTTTCCCGTTTGCGTTGCATGACCATGGTGAGGCGCTCCAAACCCATGCCCGTATCCACAAAATGCTGACTGAGGCGCTCCAGCTTTCCATCAGCACGACGCGTGTACTCAATGAACACAATGTTCCACAGTTCAATGACCTGGGGATGGTTCTGGTTGATGAGCTGGCGGGCATCCACACGGCTGCGTTCCGCCTCCGTACGCAGGTCAATGTGAATCTCAGTACAGGGTCCACAGGGTCCTTCTTCGCCCATCTCCCAGAAGTTATCCTGGGGTGTACCCCATAGAAGATGTCCCTCAGGAACGATTTCCTGCCAGATTCGCCAGCTCTCTTCATCACGCGGTACATCCTTTGTGCCGGGAAAAACCGTAGCGTACAGCCGATCGGCAGGCAAGCCATACACCTCGGTCAGGAGACGCCACGCCCATTCTATCGCTTCCCGCTTGAAATAATCACCAAAGGACCAGTTCCCCAGCATTTCAAAAAAGGTGTGATGGTAGCCATCATGCCCAACCTGCTCCAGATCGTTGTGCTTCCCCGAAACCCGCAAACATTTTTGTGTGTTGGCAATTCGGGGATACTCCGCCTCCTTCTGCCCCAGAAAAATTTCCTTAAAGGGATTCATGCCCGCATTCACAAACAGCAACGTGGGATCATTGTGCGGAACTAAGGGAGCAGAGGGGATAATCCGATGGTCCCGTTCCCGAAAAAAATCCAGGAATGCCTGACGAATTGCCTGAGCTGTCCATTCCATGACTCCCCGTCAATTTACCGCTGGCTTTCGTCCATCCAATTAAAACGGTTTTTGCGTGTGCAGCTGTCCATCATAAAGGTAAAACCACCGATCCGCAATGCTCCGAAAAATGGGATTGTGCGTAACGATGACGAACGTAATACGATACCGCGTCTTCAACGTGTGGAAAAGGTCGCGAATCTGTTCACCCTGGTGCAAATCCAGATTCCCCGTAGGCTCATCGGCAAACACAATTTCGGGCTGGTTGATCAATGCCCGGGCAATAGCAACACGCTGTTGCTCACCCCCTGATAACTGACCCGGGTAATGACGGGCACGCTGAACAATGCCCAGCTCTTCCAGCAATGTATACGCCTTCTGGAAGCATGTCCGCCAACTTTCACCTTTTAACAAACATGCCAGCATCACATTTTCTATCGCCGTCAACTCCGGCAAAAGAAAGTGAAACTGAAACACAAACCCCATATGCTGATTGCGGAACCGGGCTAAACGCTTTTCCGGTAAGCGATGCAGGTTCTGGTCGCGCCACCAGACTGTCCCCCGTGAAGGCTTATCCAGACCCGCCAGAATATTCAGCAGTGTGCTTTTCCCCACACCCGATGGCCCCTCTATCACCACAATCTCATTGGCATACAACGTGAGGGAAACTTCTCGCAATACGGTATGCGTTCCAAAGACACGCCAGACGCCCTCCGCCCGTAACAGCACTTCTTCGCCCATGAACAACCCGTATCCGTACTTCCTTTGAAAATGGCAAACTGGAAACCCTGAGGGGAAGTTCCCCCGTCCCCCATATCCGCCAGACACATTACCTTACTTTCAGGAAACCATTCACGCCATGATTCTTTCCGACAAGGAAATCCTGAAGGAAATTACCCGGGGAACTATCGTCATTCGTCCATTTCGCAAAGAATGCCTGGGTTCCAATTCCTACGATGTTCATCTGGGGCGGACACTCTTAGTTTATCGGACGCGCGTCTTAGACGCACGCTATCCCAATCCCGTGGAAACCATTACGATTCCCGACGAGGGATACGTCCTTCAACCAGGCAAGCTCTACCTGGGCGTAACCGAAGAATACACCGAAACGCACAAACACGTCCCCTTCTTGGAAGGGAAATCCAGCATTGGCAGGCTGGGGATTTTCATCCACGCCACGGCAGGGAAAGGCGACGTCGGATTCTGCAACCACTGGACACTGGAAATCTTTTGCGTTCAGCCCGTACGCATCTATGCAGGCATGCCCATTGGGCAATTGATTTTCTTTGAGGTGAAGGGGGAAGTGCAGACGCCTTATACGCAAAAGCCCTCTGCCAAGTACACAGACGTCTCTCCGCTGCCCCAACCTTCCCGCCTATGGAAATGGTTTCAATCCAGTGCGTGGAGCACGTGCCCGGACGATGGACGCTAAGAGGCAATAGCTGGCAGGCACTCATCGCCTATTTGCCCCGACAAACAGGAGCATCAGCCTGTCAGCACCTCGCTGAGCAGCTCACCGGCATCACACCCACAACGAAATGGGCGGGACGTCCCTGGCGTCCAGGCAGTCCCTGGCTGTTTTCCTGGAGCCATGCCCCTCCCTGGTATGGCGTACTGGTCAGTCCAGTGCCTGCAGGCATTGATTTGCAACCCAACACACCGCGCCTGCAAACGGTTGCACCACGAATTGCCCATCCTGGCGATGACCTCTCACAACTGCCTGCCTCGGTTCGTCCCCTGTGCCTCTGGGTGGCAAAAGAAGCGGTTTATAAGGCGGGAGGGGGCGCCGGCTATGGCTTGTGGAGTGGTCAGCGTATTCTGATTCGTATTGTGCGTCGTACGGTGTGGCAGCAGGTAGAATTCTGGTGGTTTGTCTGGTGGATGCCCTTAGGCGTACAGGGTCAGGGCGTGTGCTGGTGGTGGCATCACCCTGGCAATTCGTCAGATCATCAGGAAGAGAGTCAGTTCTCTTCCGGTATGAATCTGATGGCAGGTAGCCTCGCCTGGCTGGGAACTCTTTCCCCAGAATATCTGTTATAGTAGTTGGGGGCGCCCGGGTGGCGGAACTGGTAGACGCGGCGTCTTGAGGGGGCGCTGCCCGTCAGGGCGTGCGGGTTCGACTCCCGCCCCGGGCACACCCACCTTATTCACCGCGACATCAATCAGTGGGGCCGTAGCTCAGCTGGCTAGAGCGTCGGCTTTGCAAGCCGGAGGTCACGGGTTCGAATCCCGTCGGCTCCACATCATGCCTCTTGCACAGGATGCCAGAACTATAGCTACTCGCAATTGCGTCAGTTTAGCGCCAGCCCTCCTCAACCACCCACCCACTCAAACAATCAGACGAAATCAGAAGACATAACGATAGGCTGGCGTCCGTCAGCGTATAGGAGTCAGTTAAAGCGGTGCCTGAAAGAAAAGGAGAGGCGCACGAAAAAAACGAAACGCTCAAACAGGAGAAAGCCCCCCCTGAAGAGAAAACGGAAAGCCTGGAGAAACTTTTACGGGAGAAATAGGGTAGATTAAGAAATAGAAGTAGAAAATCCGGGTCAAATGATAGGAATCAATCCCGTCATGTCAAGCATCATTGTAATTGCCCCTGCCGTGAAGCGTCTTCCGGAAAAGGGACCCATATCCACTCCTTTGCCTGAGTTAATCAGCTACCTGCTAAAAGAATATCGGCAGTTGTCCTCTTTTGAAGAAAAGAAAAAGTTCATTGAGAGGCAAACAGCCCAATTCACCATGGCGCTATTTGATTACTTCATGGAAGAGTTGAAGAAAATCGATCCCGGCAAGTTCAAAGCAGATCTGCAAAAGGCACTTCCTGCCATTGAACGGATTCTGCAAAGTGAGATCCCTGACGTTGAGCTCGTTCAGGAAATCGTTGAATTCCTGGATATCTTACTGAGCATCCGGGAGGAGATGGCAAGACAGGCTGAACAATATCCGGAACTCGCGGAAGAGTTTTTTGAGCATTACATGCGTTTTGTCCTTGCCCTGATCCTATCGGTTGAGTCATATAGGATGGACAAAAATCCAGAAGACCTGCAGGTCCTTGAATATTTCTATGACGATTCCGATGTTGCCCTGGACAGGTTTATGTTGAAGGAATATCTGGATGCAGTTGGAGAGCTGGTTAAGACGCTCTCAAAGTATGAAAGAAAAGACGATGAACGGATCCAACCCCTGTGAGGAGGTTAAGATTTGTGTGGTTGATAAGAACAACTGGGAAGCATATAAGAAGCATGCTTCTGAGGTTGAACAAGCTCTGGACAGGTTTCGGAAAGATGTGCAAACAGGAATAGTCTGGAATAAACTTGTCAAGTTAAAAGGCATCAGTGAAGCCGGACCATTATACCGATACCGCCACGGCAGAATTCGGCTGATTATAGCCATTATTGTGCAGAAGCAACTCATTTATATCGTTGAAGCACTGTATAGGCGAGAAGGCATTTACAGGCGGAGAATGCTGGATCAGATAATCAAGAAAGTCAAAGCCTTAACTGCTACTTTTAGGGAAGAATAATCAACGCATAAACACAAACAGGCAGACAGATTTGTGTAAAGATGTTAGATTCATAATAATATCCCCTGTTTACCCCGAAGTGGACATGCCCGGGAAAAGTAGGACAGAAGCCGTTTTTAGAGGGGGGCGAATCCCGTCGGCTCCACATCGTGCCTCCTTGCACAGGATGCCTGAACTATAGCTACCCCCAATTGCGTCAGTTTAGAGCCAGCCTCCTCAACCACCCACCCAAACAATCAGACGAAATTCAGAGGACATAGCGATCGGTTGGCGTCCGTCAGCGTATAGGGATCAGCTAAAACGGTGCCTGGAAGAAAAAGAGAGGCGCACGAAAGAAAACGAAAGCCTCAGACAAGAAAAAGCTCCCTTGAAGAGAAAACGGAAGTCCTGAAGAAACTTTTACGGGAGAAATAGGGTAGATTAAAGTAGAAACGCTGGAGCAATGCTCATAGACGGTCAACTCACGCACACATTCCTGGTGCTTGCATCCAATTTCACCTCAAAATCCGTGAGGAAGTTTCCGGCAATTTCCAGATTTATTCGTGTTGAAGATGAAATCACAGAAGAAGAGTTCATAGATGTGCTCAGGGAGCTGCTCGACAAGTATCGTCAATGCCCTAACCTGGAGGCAAAACAGAAGTTTATTAAGGATAATGCCGGAAAGTTTGCGCTCTTTCTGTTCAGGTTCTTTAAAAGGAAACTGGAAAGGGTGGACCTGGATCAGTTTGCTGATAAATTAAAGCAGGTGTTACCAGTTTTAAAACAGCTTATGCAAAGTGAAATCCCTGAGCCCGAACTTGTTGAAGATATTTATGATCTTCTCGGCTTTATTCTGAAAAATCGTAAAGAAATAATGGAACGTGCAGAGCAGTATCCGGAAAGAGCAGAATTTTTCGTTAACAGTTATATAGAGTTCCTCCTGTCAATGGCTTTGACCACTGAAGCTTACTCTATCACACGCAATCCCGACGAATTGCAGGTTCTTGAATCGTTCCTGAACATGGCTGACTACGCGCTTGATGAACTTATGCTGAAGGAATATATGGATGCAGTTGTTCAGCTGGCTGAGGAGGTTGTAAAAAAAGAAGATGATAGCAAGAATGGTTCGCAGGTATGAAATAAAGTGCTACAGGCGCGAGATATGGAGTGCCTCCAAGAAGCATGGAAAAGAGGTTGATAAAGCGATTCAGAAGCTTAAAGCGGAATTAGACACGATTGGAGTGGCTGGGCTGATCAAAACGAACAAATTATTTCTGGTCATAAAATCAGATTTCAGCGAGTTTTACATTATTGATGCCGAACTCAGACAGGATGATACTTATGAACGTATTCGGGAGCGCTTGCTGAGAAGGATAAAATCACTGCTTCGCAGCTTATAAAGGCAAGGGCCGCTTTGAGCGGTGTGCAATCGTTATTGTGTGGCATAAAGTCAGTACCTAAAGGATAAAGCACTCTGAGTTGTGCTTAGTTTACCCCGAGATGGACACGCCCGGAGAAGTAGAGCATAAGCCGTTTCCAGGAGCGGGTTCGCTCTCCCCCAAAACCGGAGCTTTCTCTTTTTGCGCATAATAGAGAAGCACGCGATACACTGGAAGTGGGACTCAACAGGGTCTTGGACACTCTTTGGCACCTACGTCTGCCTAATGGAGCACACCCTATGGCTTCGCAACCGCTGGCTATCCATTGACTTGTGTACCGCCCGTGGACTTTCGGAACCAAAATCCTCAGCCATCACACAACACGCCAAATGCCAGGCGCCAATCACCGCGTCTCCAACCGCCGAAGCTCTATGTTCTCCTGCAGTTTGGGTTTGCGCACATAACCCCTGCTCAGCGCAATTTGCACCCAGCAGATCACGAGCGGCGCACTCCATGCACGCGCAAACACCGGTGAAACATCCAGATAAGAGGACGAGTACCACCCCTCACCCCAGTATACATTCGCCAGATTTAAATTCAGGATCTGCGCCATCGCAGGAATCGCATAAAACAACCGGAAATGCACACGGCGCTTCGCTAAAGCCTGCCCCCAACCCACAAACAACACACCATCAATCTCACGACGATAACCCTGCGGATGCACATACACTGAAGGACGACGCTCACCATGAAGGATTAGCCTTGCCTTCATCCGCGGAAAGTGCAGCATCACAGTAGTATTCAACACCCAGCGCCTGACCACCGACTCAGCATCCTGCCACCGCGCCCGCGCTACATACCCCCCTGCTGTGAATTGAATGAAAATCC
The DNA here is from genome assembly GCA_026992635.1 of Bacteroidota bacterium. Taxonomy (GTDB): domain Bacteria; phylum Bacteroidota; class Bacteroidia; order JAADEI01; family JAADEI01; genus JALWYU01. The sequence continues at coordinate 76,121 of JALWYU010000108.1, forward strand.
GTTTATGAACGGGTAAGAGTCCTGACAGCTGTCCTCCCACCTTTAGATAAGCGCTATGCTGAGGGACAGCCAGCAGTACCGAATCCCATAACTGATAGACCGTGTAAATCTTGCCCGGCGCATACGTCAAATAAGGCTTCAGGTAAACCCTGCCCTTCCAGAAGCGCAACTCGGCATATGCCGTGTGTTCATAGTAGGGTGTCAGGTTGGGATTGCCAGTTTGAAAAACCGCCACGCTCGTGAAGGTAGGCAAAGGTGCTTGTTGACGGGCAGTAGGAACAATCCGCTCCACCTGATAATGAACACGAAGGGCAACACCATTCTTCCACTGGCGAAAAAGACTGAGCATGGGAAAGAACTCCCAGTTCCACTCTGTGTGGAGCTGGTACAGCGACACGCCCGCCTGAAAATGAAAACGCCAGTTCTGGAGCAACGAACCTGCCAGACCTGCAAAGAGCCGGTGAGCCACAAACCGGTAACGATACAGCAGTACGTGCGAGTCGGGCTCGCTCACAACAGGCTGTGCAGTGATCTGCCGGAGGTCTGCCGCACTCCATTTCCCCTCTAAGATGTAACCGCCCGTCCATTCATAACTCGCGCGAGGATAGCGCACGGTAAAGAATGAGTAGGTTTCCCAGCCTCGCTCATCCCGAAGTGAGTACATCTGGAGCTGTCCAGGAATGATGAGCTGGTGCTGACTGAAGGTGTGGACAGGCGTCCACTCACTCTGAATTTCAATAGCAACACCCGAAGCGAGTTTCTTCTGGTAGAAACCCGTAATATGCCAGTAACTTCTGGAAACCCGCTGGGTAATGGTCATAGAGAAGGTGTCGGGCTGAGCGCCAGCACCCGCATCCTCCCACCAGAAAAGCTGTGCCCTTCGCTGGAGATTGACCTGATCACTCTGGTGGCGCACCTTAACGCCTGTATGTTGCCCAGCACCCAGTGCATAACTCAACACACCTTCACCGTAATTCCACCGGGTACGCATAAAGCTGTTGATTGGCAGGTTCAGTTCGGGAAGGGCTTCCCACTGCCAGCGAGAAGTTCCCACTGTCCCCTGGTAAATTGCCGGGAAGTTCTCCCCGTGATGAACACCTTCTGCCGACAATGTCCACCGGTTGAGGGTTACAGTACCTGTAAAGGACCCATCCGTTTGCGTGTATCCCTCAGGAAGAGGAATGAAGTTGGTGCCGCCACCCGGCGAAAGCGTAACATCGTATCCGGTATAACGCCGACGTGTGATGATTTGTATGATGGCGTCATACCCCTCAAAGGTAAACCTGCCCGTAGGGACACGAATCACCTCTACGCGCTGAATCCGTTTCGGATCCATGTTCAGGACATACTGTGGTGAGCGCTCCACACCATCTACAAGATAAAGAACGTTAGATGAGCCCGCCACTTTGAGAGCGTTGGTCAGAGGATCGTAAGTGATTGTGGGCAGCTGCTGGAGGATTTCCCGCGCATGTGTATGCACACGACGCATGGAATCCGTGAGAATGTACACGTCCTTATCCAGACGCGTAACCTGAGCAGATGCCCGGATGTCCACAGCGCGCAACCGTTGCGTATCTCGCCTGAGAAGGAGAAGACCCAGATCCGTATCTTCGTTCAGGGATAAGTGATTGAGTGTATCGGACTTGTAGCCCATCGCTGAGATGACAATCCGGTAGATACCCGGGGGCAACATCAAAGTAAATTTCCCGTCAATTTGCGTAAACGTGAACCAGCGTTGTGTATCTGCAGAAAGTGCTTGCTGAGCAGTGATGGTGGCAAGGATAGGCAAACCCGTCTCCGCATCGCGTACCTGCCCTTCCACCAGCACCTGACTGTGCAGGCCGATGGGACTGAACGTGCTTGCAAACAGCAGGATTAAAGTGCAAAGTCGCTTCCACCCATCAACAAAGCCTACACCCCTACCCCGAATTGCGATTCCCCCCATCCAGATTCTTTCATTTCACTTCGGTTGCCTGAGGGTTGTCCGAGCCATTTACGTTATTGAGTAGAACGTGAAACTCTTCCTTTGAAAGAAGGTACAAAAAATGGATGAGCCGTTCTTCGTGCGACGAATCACCTTAGCACTCCTGACACACAACCGGGCAGAGGCACTGACCCGACTACTGCGCTCACTGATTGAAAATCGCGTGCTGGTTTCCAGTCCCGTTCCCATAGAAGTATTACTCCTGGACAATGGGTCAACCGTTTCACTGGACGGAGTATGCCGGGCATTTCGCGAGTGTGCCATTCGGTTTGGCTTTACTTTTCGGTATTTGCGTTCGGAAAAGAATCTGGGTTGTGCTCAGGGACGGAACATTCTGATGCGGGAAGCTACAGGCGATTGCATCGTCTTCATAGACGACGACACCGAAATTCACGACCCCCATTTCTTCGCTGCGTTTGTGGATGCCTTCCACCGAATTGAACGACTGGGTATCTACGCCTTCCCGGTCTATGAGCCAGGTTCAGCAACTGTCTTCGTGCCCCACAAGCGGAAAGCCTGGCGCCGACAACCCGCTTTCTTCACCTACATCATGTGGGGGAGTGCCCATGCGATTCGCCGGGACCTCGCCCAGCACATCGGAGGCTACTCGCCAGTGATTGGCGACCGCGGAGAAGAATACGACCTGGCATTCAAGGTTTTGCAAGCAGGCTACCGGATCTGGTACGAGACACGAACTTTCGTCCTGCACTTTCCAGAGCGCTACCAACGGGCACCCGCCCGAAAACGCTATATAGACCAGGCAGTGCATCGCATACTGATTGCCTGGCGCTTCTTACCCTGGCGCTTTGTACTGACCCATGCAATCCTGTGGAGTATTTTTGCGCTGGTGCGGACGCGCTCGCTCACCGCACTGGCTCAGGTCTGGCGACTGGTTCTACAGAAAAAACGGAATTATCCCCGAACACCCTTGACCGGATGGGCTCGCCGCTACCTGAAAGAAGTACACGCACGACTGGTGTATTAACCTGAACAGTGAGACTATCGGAATAGCGTGACATCGCCCTTATAAAAGTAGGTCCTTCGTCCACAACGGACTTGCAGATAGTACACATACACATCGGAACGTAAAGGCTGACCCTTTACCGTGCCATCCCAACCCACTGCCGAACGAAATATTCCCTCGGCAGGCACAAACGATACATCTTCCATCGCAAAAACTTCTTCACCCCATCGTGTGTAAATCCGTAGCTCTTCAACGACTGCCGGTACAGCCCCATAGACATAGAGCACGTCATTTTTTCCATCCTGGTTGGGTGTAAACGCATTGGGTACCCAGAAACTTTGCTCTGCACACTGGGGAATCGTACTGCGAATGTAAGCATCACTATAGAGCCAGCACCCTTCACGCGTCAACCCCTGCACTTCTATATGATACTCACCAGGTTGATGCGGTACAAAGGTCAACGTGGGGAAGCAACCCTGCGGTGCACCATCTATTGTCCAGCAGTACATGGATAAATCGTCAGGCACGGTCAGTAAAGTTACCGGTTGATCTACCAGAACCACTGTATCGCCAGGGAGAACAATTAATTCAGGAAGTGCCGCCGGCATGAATAACGCCGTATCTGTCCACATGCAGGAAGGCGAATTCACCCAGATCGTCAAGGTCAAAGCCACTGGCGTATCGGACAGGACGAGCCCCACAGAAGCACAGGTATCGCAAAGGAGCGTCCCTGCCCCCGAGGAAGAAGACCACTGGTAATGCGTAGCGGGAATTGGCGCCGAAATCCAAGCCGTATCGCCCGGACAAACCGTATCCGAAGCAAGGGAAAAAACAGGAAACCAGCGGTTCACGCATACCGTATCTTTGGCAGGACAATTTTGATACACCGCCGTTATCGTCAAACAGCCAATGGAATCACCCTGACCAGACGGAAAGAAAAAGCCTGTGGAAACACACGTGTCACAGGTTAGTGCGCCCTGTGCCGTGATGAGCGACCACCAAAAAGTATCTGGCGAACCCAAAAGAAAATTCGGCGTGATCCACAGGGTATCCTGCCCACAAACCTGTGTATCCTGAGGTAAATCCACAGCGTTGGTTATCACCTGAACCCACCACGAAAAGGTATCCGTCGTCAAGCCACACTGAACCACAACATCTAAGGTATGCATCCCCGGAGGTAAAACGGCTTGAAGGGTGTCGTGAAGCACCAGTGAATCGTTCAAAAAAATCTTGTAGCAGGCACTTTGCGCGTTCTGGACAAATGCCCTGAGCGTATCGCCTGCACACAAAACTGCTCCAGGCTGCAAAACCAGCTGAGGCGTATCAATCGTACAGGCAATGCACACGAAAGAATCCTGGACAAATGGAGAGGGCATCTGAAAGTTGATTGTAGACCAAGCTGCCTGATTGGTAATGTCCTGCACATTGGGTAAGGTGGTATCCACATGGATAATGCTGGTGACATCCCGGACCTGCCACTGAGGTGTATCCACAGCACAGGTTGCAATATTGCCTGCGGTATCCGCCCGAACAATGAACGCGTCAATATAGTAGCTGGACGGTCCGCCATAACACGAAATGAGATAGCCCGTAGACAATGCCCCTACGGCTGTAACGCGCTCACGATTGTTGACATTCGGTGAAAATGCCGAAGCGCTTACTGAAAAGGACCGGACGAACTTCAGGTCACCCTGTGCCGAAATGCGAGCAAGGAAACTTTCCCGGGGCAATGCCCGAACATCGTTATATGTCTCCATAGGAGGCATTTGATTGGTGTAGTAGATTGTGCCCACGAGCACGAAGCCACCACCCGGATGGGGAACCAGCCCTTCTATGTGCTCACGAACTGCGGGACCAGTTCCATAGGTACGTGCCCACAGGAGATTCCCTGCGGTGTCCAGGGCAATCACCAAAGCATCCCAGGGACCAGTCGTACTGCTATTCCACAGGGTTGCACTTTGCGTATAGGTTCCCAGAACGATGGTGCTCTGGTCCTGCGAAAGGGCACAATCCGTATCCCAGTAGAACCCTTCATGGTTGGGCCCACCCAGTACACGCGACCAGAGTACATTGCCATTCACATCAGTACGCAAAATCCACACGTCGTACCCACCGGCACCAACAGATCGTGTTCGCCCGCAGAGGATGTACCCCCGCTGATTCGCCAGGACATGTACAGTGGAAAATCCTTCTGTGGTATCCCACCCATAGGTTTTTGCCCACAGGAGATTTCCACTGTAGTCCACGGCGGCTAAGATTCCCTCGTGAAGGGGAGGATTCGTCCCGGCATGGACACGACCCGCAACCATAATCCTTTGATTGGCAGGATCATCGTCTGCCCAGCTGAACGGACACGCATTGCATGAACTGCCAAAATTCAACTGCCTCGCCCAAAGAAAATTACCTGTGTTCAAATCCACAAGAACCACCAAAGGACGTAAATCGCGCAAACCCACAATTGCCAAACGATTACCCGAAACCAACGCAACCTCCTTCCCGCCTTCACTGAGGCTCGTCCCATACAACCGATACCACAGGACATCGCCACAGGGACTGATCCGCGTGGCAAACACATCGCAGCCCCCTCCTATACTACCCCACCCCTTATACTGACCCGTCAAGACAAACGAGCCATCCGGAAGAAGCTTGCCACCCAGTCCGCCAATAATGTGATTGGTGCCCATCGTGTAATAATGTTTGACAAACGTAAAATTAGACTGCGCATGGATGCTGGATATTAGCCCCATCCAGACGACAAGATTCACACTCGCACAGGCTCCAACCAACCTTTGCAACGCCTGGAAAACGCCCAATCCTGATGAACTTTTCCGTGCTCTCTCGTCCAGATGCCCTCTTAAGCAACTGGGCACTTCCCGCATGAGATCAATGAGTTTTGGCGATCCCTTCTTCGCTTCTAAACGCCTCCTCCTTCAGAAAAAAGTTATGCCAGTGCCAGAAATCCCAATCCCCTTCACTTACCCCTTCACTACAGCCAGCGGACGTAGCCGTGCCACCTTCTTCGCTATACCTGCCTGATGGACGACGTCCACCACCTGATTCACATCCTTATAGGCAAAAGGCGCTTCCTCAGTTACGCCCCGCTTAGAATGGGCATAGACCAGAATTCCCTGTCGCCGCAATTGTTCCTTGAGCTGGTCGGCAGTGATGGATTTTCTTGCCTGGCGCCGGGATAACTGCCTGCCCGCACCATGACAGGTCGTACCAAAGGTCTGCTGGATGCTCCCTTCCGTCCCTGCTAAGACATAGGACCACGTGCCCATACTGCCGGGAATCAAAACGGGCTGACCTACACCCCGATAAGCCCCGGGAATCTCCGGATGACCAGGGGGAAAAGCCCGCGTCGCCCCCTTCCGATGAACCAGCACACGCAGGCGTTTGCCCCGAATCGTGTATTCCTCAATCTTGGCGATGTTATGCGCCACATCGTACAGGATACGAAGCCCCCCTCCTTCCTTGCCAAAAATGCGCTTCCACGCTTGCCGGATTAAATGTGTGATGACCTGGCGATTGGCAAACGCAAAATTGGCTGCCGCCTTCATTGCCGACAGATAACGCTGACCCTCCGGCGATTGAATCGGTGCACACGCCAGCTCCCGATCCGGCAGGTCAATGCCCCAGCGCTTCAAATTTTGAAGCATCAGCCGGATATAGTCCGTGGCAACCTGATGACCCAGCCCGCGAGAACCCGTATGAATCAAAATAACCACCTGTCCATCAAACAAGCCAAACGCTTCCGCCGTCTCCAAATCATAAATTTTATCCACATACTGGATTTCCACAAAATGGTTGCCCGAACCCATCGTTCCCAGCTGATCCGAACCTCGCTCCTTGGCATGACGAGAAACTTCCTCAGGCTGCGCCCCTTCAATTTTTCCCGTTGACTCCAGATAGGGTAGATCCTCTGGCAAACCCATATCCTGCTCAACCGCCCAATGCGCACCCCGCTCTAAGACGCGATCCAAACTCCGACGGTCTAAGCGAACCTGACCGCCACGTCCAACACCCGCCGGAACACGCCGAAAGATCTCCTCCGCCAACTTAGCAATGCGCCCTTCCACTTCTTTGAGGGGCAAAGAAGAAGTCAACAGCCGCACGCCACAATTGATATCATAGCCGATACCCCCAGGAGAAACTACTCCCTCCTCCCAGGAAACCGCCGCCACACCCCCAATGGGAAACCCATACCCCTCATGAATATCGGGCATGGCAATGGCATACTGGAGAATCCCGGGGAGCGTCGCCACATTTACCAGCTGGTGAAGGGCACGGTCCTTGCGAATCTGGTCAAGCATTTCAGGGGAAGCATAGACACGGGCTGGAACACGCATGTCTTTCCGGTAATCCTGCGGAATCTCCCACAGATAAGGCTGGATAGGCTTTAACGGAGGACTATTCCCGCTCATTGACCGCATTTTTTTCAGAAGGCATGGCTTTCTTCCGGGGGACCGGCACAACCCAACTGTTCGGAAACCCAAAGACAAAAACCATGCCAGAAACAAAAACAGGTGTGCGCATTCTACAGTTCCAGCATTGCATGGGATTTTTCTTTTTCATTGCTACCCTACTTTACATGTCAAGAAGCGAAATTGCAGAGGAAGGATGCGGTTACGAGGCGTAGTCTGGACAATCGTCATCCTGCTTTTGCTCGTCAGTATATTCCAGCTGTCGTTCACAGTGGTGGTACGACGAGTGGAACGGTGGGCTCAGAAGGAGGCAGAAGCACGTTTCCAGCATTTGCTGGCAGAGGAAGTGCTCCAGCAGTTTCGCGAGCCCGTTGCCCGACTCCAATACGTGGATTCTGTCCAGCAATTAATTGCCCAATATCGGCGCCACCTCTTAGACTCACTGCGCCACGAAGTGGTGTACAATTTGGGCATCGTGGAATACACCTACCTGGAATGCAAAGAGCGAGAAATTAACCTGGGCTTAGACCTGCGCGGCGGCATCAGTGTCTTGCTGCAGGTGGACATCCCGGGATTGGTCCGCGAGATGGCAGGTGCCCGTGCCGACTCAGTGTTCATGCATACGTGGGAGGTGGTCGCCCACCAGTTTTACGCAGGTGAGATTTCCGACTTTGTCAGTGCCTTCTGTGAAGCACTGACAGGTGCCAGACCTGACATCCGCCTTGCCCAGTATTTCGCCTCGCCCGAATTGCAGGGCTTGCTTTCATTGTCTGCCACCAACGATGAAGTTTGTGAATTTTTACGGCAGGAAACCGACGACGCCCTCCACCGAACTTACAACATTCTGCGTACACGGATAGACCGGTTTGGCGTTGCCCAACCCTTTATTACGCTGGATCCCATCAACCAGCGCATCCTGGTAGAGTTGCCCGGAATTGACGATCCTTATCGCGTACGGCGAATCCTGGAAACCACCGCACGCCTGGAATTCTGGGAAACTTATCCGGTGGGCGAGTTTCAACCTTACCTGATAGACGCCATTGAAGTAATTGACGAAATCTGGGGACAAAAACAGAAAGGGACAGCAGACTCCGACACAGCTACTGCAACCCCTTCTCTTTCCTTAGAGGAGTTCTTCCAGGAAGAACCCGAAAACCCACAACAGGAACAACAACAAATTCAACAGCCCAAAGAAGCCACTTTGGATAACCTGGATGAACCTGCCAAATCGCCAGATCATCCGCCAGCAGATTCGCCAGGACAATCCCCACAGCCAGCAACCACCGACACCGACACCGGTGCCCAAGCCCTCTTACAAGCCCTGCATGCCGCCGCGGGCGCCACAGGCGAGGAAGAACCAGCAAGCCAGGTTACCAGCGTCCTGCTCCAGTATTTCATTCCGGCACAACCTCAGCAAGCGGATGACCCCACACCCATAATTGGCTATGCGTCCGGCAGGGATACAGCACGTGTCCGCCAGATGCTCACAGACCCACGCGTCCGCTCCATCTTTCCGGCAACGGCAACTTTTGCCTGGAGTGCCAAACCCGTTGACGAAGAACGCGACCTGTTCGCACTCTACGCCCTGCGTTCGCGAACCGTTCCACCCGAACCAGCCTTGACCGGGGAAGTCGTCGTTGACGCCCGTGTGGACTTTGACCCGGTGCGCGCAACCCCCTTAGTTAGCCTCACGATGAACACTGAGGGCGCACGACGCTGGCGTACGCTCACCGCAGAAAACATTGGCCGATGCATTGCGATCGTTCTGGATGGGCGCGTCTACTCCGCACCCGTTGTCCAGGAAGAGATTCCCGGGGGGCGCTCACAGATCCAGGGCGATTTCACCATTCGCGAAGCCCAGGACCTGGCAATGGTTTTGGAAACGGGACGGCTCCCCGTTCGCGTACGTGTCCTCCAGGAAGGTATTGTTGGCGCCACCCTTGGAAAGGAAGCCATTCAGCAGAGCCTGCTCGCATTGCTCCTGGGTGTTGTGCTCGTGGTCATGCTGATCATTGGCTACTATCGCGTGCCCGGCTTGCTCACCGTGGGAATCCTCTTGCTGAACCTATTTCTGATCGTGGGGATTCTGGCGTCCCTGGGCGCAACGATTACATTGCCAGGGCTGGCAGGGTTGATCCTGACCGTGGGCATGGCAGTAGACGCCAGCATCATTATCTACGAACGCATCAAAGAAGAACTGCTCAAAGAAGGGAAAGGCTTTGCGTTAGCAATTCGCGATGGATTTCGCCAATCACGCTTTGCCATTGCCGATGCGAACATCACAACACTGGTTGCAGGGCTCATTTTGCTGTGGGTAGGCATTGGTCCAATCCGGGGATTTGCCGTTGTGCTGATCACGGGCATTCTCACCACAATCCTGACCGCAGTGTTTCTGGCTTACGCGATTTTCACCCGATGGATTGAAAAGAAACGCGAAAAATGGTTGCAATTTGGGTGGGAAGGGCTAACCCGGCGCTTAGCAACGGCTACGTATCCCTGGATGGGGAAACGCCGCCTTTTCTACTTGATTTCAGGCGGATTGATCGCACTCAGCCTATTGGGCATCATCCTGCAGGGTTTCCGGATTGGCGTAGAATTCACTGGCGGCTATGATATTGTAGTGCGATTTGAACAGCCTGTCTCGGTAGAGGAAGTCCGACAGGCACTCACCCAGGACTGGGACGTCTCACTCTTAGTCCGAAGCTTTGGCGCAGCCAACCAGGTGAAAATCACGATGCAAGCGTGGGTTCCCCCCACCCAGGAAGCAGGCACGCCCTCCGCCGCGTCCGACAGCCTGCTCCTCTATGCCATTTACCAGCGCCTTCAACCTATCCTTGGTGAAGGAATCCCCTTTGAAGCCTTTCGTGAACACTACGTGATGAGTTTCCACCATATTGGTCCGGCATTTGCCCGGGACCTGCGCGAAAGTGCAATTTGGGCAAGTATCCTGGGCTTGCTGTTCATGTTCCTGTACATTGCGATTCGGTTTCGGCGCTGGGAATTTGGCTTGGGTGCCGTCGCCGCACTGATCCACGACGTGTTGCTGGTCCTGGGTGCTTATGCATTGTTGCATCCCCTCATGCCATTTGCCTTAGAAGTAAACCAGGTCTTTATCGGTGCACTGCTTACGATCATCGGGTATTCCATCAATGATACAGTCGTGGTCTTTGATCGGATTCGCGAAATCTTCCAGTTACGCCTCCCACAAAACTGGAAACACAACATCACATTCCAGCAACTGAACACAGTATTCAATCGGGGCATTACCCTGACGTTAAGCCGAACGCTGGGCACTTCTATCACCACACTCTTGGTTCTTCTGGCACTTTTGATATTTGGCAGTGAGACGGTTCAGGCATTTGCCTTCGCCCTCTTCTTAGGCGTCCTCACCGGTACGTACTCCTCCATTTTCGTAGCCGGTGCCATCGCCATGGACACCATGAAACGACTGACACGCTGACATGGGCCGTTCTTCGCCTTCAACCGTGCGCATAGGCATTGTAGGCGTTGGAAAACTGGGCACCTACCATCTTAAAAACCTGCTCACACTCCAGAAAGAAGACCAAAGAGTTCGCCTCCAGGGATTCTACGACATCAACGAAGACCAGGCACGATCCATTGAAGAACACTTTGGCGTGCGCCGGTACGAATCCTGGGAACGACTCTTTGACGAAGTGGACGCCATCGTGATTGCCTCACCCACCACAACCCACGCCTTCTACGCACGCGAAGCCCTCAAACGTGGACTCCACACCTTTGTAGAAAAGCCCCTGTGCACAGACCTGGAAGAAGCTCGCGAACTGGTGCGCCTGGCACAAAACGCCAAGGTCGTAACCCAGGTAGGCTACGTAGAACGGTTCAATCCTGCGTATCGGACTGGCTGTCTCTTCCTGAAACGCCAGCGCGCATTGTTCATTCAGGCGGAGCGCTGGGCACCCTATACTGTTCGGGGCGCCGATGTCCCTGTCGTTCTGGATTTGATGACGCACGACCTGGATTTGCTCTTAGCAACGATTCCCCATTCCTTAGTAGAGGTTGCCGCCCAGGGCGTCCAGGTCTTAGGAGAGGGCATTGACTTAGTATACGCCACCCTGCACTTTGAACATGGTGTGATGGCATGGCTGTCCGCCAGCCGAATCGCACCTGTCCGACGCCGATACTTTCAGGTGTACACGCCAGAAGGACTGATTCACATGAACCTGCTCACGGCACGTACACGCCTCCTCCGACTGACCTCCTTAGAGCCCGGATCACTTCCCACCGACGAACACCTCTCTATCCTGCAGGTCCGCGAAGAAAAGACTTTGATGCGCCGCTCACCACAACAAGCCATCACGCTCTATCAGTACACCTTCTACCCTGCACGGGGCAACGCCCTCTACGAAGAGATGAAAGCATTCATAGAGGCGATCCGGACAGGCAAAGAAAGCCCCGTACCCTTCTGGCATAGCTTACGCGTCCTGGAAATCGCAATGCAAATCCTGTATGTGGTAGAAATCAACGCAATGAAGCAAGGTGTGCTACAGGGTGTGCATACCTGGAAACATCCATAACCAGTGGAATACGAAGGGGTTGTTACAGGTTACCCAGCCGAATACTGAACGTCAACCCATAGGGTTCATAACGGGGTGTGTCCCCTTCAATCTGATGGTTGGGCATTGTCCACGTAGTCCGGTACGTGGTTGCAAACCCCAGCACAAAGCCTATGACAAAACCCGAACGACTCCGATAAGTAATGAGCAGGCTCCCTTCCAGATATTGATGGGTCAGTGCCAGCAAACTGGCATTGGCATGCTGAAGCAAATAGGGGGTAAAGGCAACAGTTTGCGGGAGCGAGTCGGCAGATTGCGAAAGGGCGACGCGCAATTGCCAGAGCTGGATACCAAAGGCAATTCCTGGCGAAACCGTCCAGGCACCACGCGTCAGTACAGCATAACGGATGGCGCCTTGCCAGAACCACCCATTGCTTTGAATCCGTGGTGAGCCCGGCATCGCAAAGGCAAAACCTGTGGTAATGTCCACACTGAGGGCACGCCACCCCACCTGAAGACCCACTTCCCCACCCGGATGCATCGCTGGAATACCCCGGAATAGACCAATTTGTGTCAGTGCCTGGTTGAGGTCTGTCACACGAAACGCCCTCACTGTAGAGCCCAGATAAAGCCACGCACGAAGCGAAGTATCCGAAGAGGGGGACGAACCCCGGGTATCCTGTGCCCAAATTGAAATCTCACCACCCCAAAGCACAAGAACAGTGAAAACCAGGCAAAAAAACTGCCTGAACATGAGTAAGGCAATTTTCGTTACGAAGTGCCCTCACCCGGAAAAATTCCATGACAAAAACCGAACAGGCATGTGCCCGCGTCAAAGGCGGCGATTGTGTCTGTTCTGAAAAGTACCCACCCCTATTATTAAGAACGCATTGCCTGACCAAAAAGTTCCCCCAAATTCCACATGAGGAGGTTTTTTCCGCGCTTCGTTAAGATGCGCACGGGCAACGTCCGGACAACAGGTGGGATACCCGCCTGAGGCACCTGATCAAGCGTACAGGCAAAGCCTGCCAGCACCGACCAGAACCGATCCACCAGCCCTACACATGCAGATGGGTGCTTATCCAGCCAGCGCGTAAGCCATACATCCCAGACTGGCGGAAGTAAAACCGGTGCACCCAAAACCAGCACAAATGGATGACGAACACTGCGATACATCGCTGAAAGCGCCCGCCAGCAACCCCAGCGCACCTGAAATGGCAAGCGCTTCTCCACAGAATTGCCCACTCCTGAAAAAGACGTACAGGGCAGATTACAGGGAATCAGCACTTCATGCACACCACACACCGTTGCACTCAACCGGATAAGCCACCGAGAAAGAACGCGCAAAGAAAAAGGTGGGCTGCCCGCCAGCAAAAGAATGGAAAAAGGTCGCGTTTCCAGAATGCCTGCACGCTCTATGCGCCCGCCATGAAATGCACCACCCATTTCGCATTTAATTCACTGGAAATCTGAAATTTGCATCTACGTACTGAAATTGCCCCCCGGAGAAATTTGTGTAGGGTTCCTGGCGTAAGTTATTCCCAAAAAGGAAGAGGGAATTGATGGACAGACCATCCAGCGAACTGCCCACACCCCAAAAGACAACTGCCCAAGAAACCCAGCCAGACAGCATGGATGACAGTTCACGGTCCATCCTCTCCGATACGGACTTTGAAGCGATTTTCACGCTGGACCAGGTCTACGCCGGCTACTACACAACGGAAGTCCTCCACAATATCACCATCCGGATTCCTAAACAGGCAATCACGGCAGTGATCGGACCTTCAGGCTGCGGAAAAAGCACCTTTCTACGCCTCCTTAACCGAATGAACGACCTCATTGACGGATTCTGGGTAGATGGCTCCATCCGTTTCCATGATGTGGACATTTACCGGGGTAAAATGCCCGTTGAGGAGCTGCGCCGACGCGTGGGTATGGTGTTTCAGCGCCCCAATCCATTTCCCTCATCCATCTTTGACAATGTGGCATTTGGCTTGCGCATTCGGGGTATACGGAGCCGGCGTATCCTCCAGGAAAAAGTGGAATGGGCACTGCGCGCCGCCGCCCTCTGGGACGAAGTCAAAGACAAACTCAATCAGTCGGCATACTACCTTTCAGGCGGACAGCAACAAAGACTATGTATTGCACGGGCACTGGTTACAGAACCGGAAGTCCTCCTGATGGACGAACCCACCAGTGCCCTGGATCCGATCGCCACCACCCGAATTGAACAGCTCATTCGCGAGCTGGGCACACGCCTCACTATCGTCATCGTTACCCATAACATTCACCAGGCAGGACGCATCTCCGACTATTGCGCCTTTTTCTACATGGGTCGGTTAATTGAGTTTGCCCGGACGAGCCGATTGATGACTTCACCCCGCCATGAACTCACCGAACGATACATCACCGGAAAAATGGGCTAACAGAGCAGGGACTCTAAGCATTCCGATTGCGCTTTGGAACCTTTTTTAAGCATAACCCGTTCATCTCAGCAGACCATTCAGTAGATGACTCAAATAACCAGAGAATGAGTACCAGCGAAAAGACACGGCAAATTCCCACTTCTGCCGAAATAGAGCGAGTATTTCAGCGGTTTGAGGCGCTAAATCAGTTTCTTTAACCCGGAAACCCTCCAGAAGGAAATCCAGACGTTAGAAGCCCAGACCGAACGCACCGATTTCTGGGCACAGGATCAGAAAGAAATCCAGAAAATTTTCAGTACACTTCGCCAGAAAAAAGGACTTTATCAGGAATGGGAACGTGTTCGCGAACGCATAGATGCACTGCAGGTTGCATGGGAACTCCATCAGATGGACGAACTCCCCGATCAGGAACTGATTGAAACCTACGACGAAGCACTCACCGCAATTCAGAATCTGGAGGTAAAAGCCACACTTACCGGCGAAGAAGACCCCTTAGGTGCGGTGATGACGATCAAGCCCGGAGCAGGCGGTACAGAAAGCCAGGACTGGGCAGAGATGCTTATGCGTATGTACATTCGGTGGGGTGAGCGCCACGGCTATCGCGTACGCGTCGCACATCTGCTACCCGGAGAGGTGGCAGGCATCAAGTCCGTCACCCTGATTTTTGAAGGGGATTATGCGTACGGGTACTTGAAAGCGGAGGTGGGCGTGCACCGTCTGGTTCGGATCTCGCCATTTGACGCCAATCGGCGGCGCCACACGTCTTTTGCCGGTGTGTTCGTCGTACCCTTAGTGGACGACCGTATTGAGATTGAGATCAAGCCTTCCGATCTGGAGTGGGAAACCTTTCGTTCCAGTGGACCGGGCGGACAACACGTCAATAAAAACGAAACAGCTGTGCGCGTGCGCCATATTCCCACGGGTATTGTCGTGGAGTGCCAGCAAGAACGATCACAGCATCGCAATCGGGAGATCGCCCTTCAAATCCTGCGTTCACGACTCTATGAACTGGAGCTCCAGAAACGCCGGGAAAAACAAAAAGAACTGGAAAAGCAAAAGAAAAAAATTGAATGGGGCAATCAAATCCGGAGTTACGTTCTGTATCCGTATCGGCTGGTAAAAGACCTGCGCACCGGCTATGAAACAACGAATGTAGAAGCAGTTCTGGACGGGGAAATTGACGACTTCATCCGGGCGTACCTCCTGCACGCGAAAAACAGCGTGCCCGCTCCAAACGCTTAATTGGTGCAGAAGGCAGCAGCCAGTCGCAGTCAACCGGCTGACGATCAGGCACGCGCGCCCCTCCTCGTCCTTTCAGGGCAGGATGTCTACCGGGAGCGTCGTCTGCTCCGCTGGCTATGTAGTTTTTGGCAGTGGGGGTTTGCACCAGTACTCCTTGCCCCGGGAAAGCCTGCGATCCGTCCAGCCACCCAATTCTTATCGCCTCTGATTGCCAGGCAAATACCTCTGATCCCCAGCGCATTGCACTGGCTTTTTCTGACACAAGCGCGCACCGCAGGAGGCGCCATCCAGTTTCTCCAGCAAAATATAGAGGTGGGAATCCGCCTGCTGACTCTGAAAGTATTTCGCAAATGGCGAGTGCCCCTTTTTGTAGCGGATCCCGGACTGCTCCCCATCGTAGCAATGACTCGGAACATTCTGCCTATCATCGCTATAGACTTTCCGGACTGGGTCTCAGGCGTTGCCCACCCACGGACCAGGGCAATCTGGGCATGGATAGAAAACACACTTCCTCAGATTCCAGTGCGCATTACCGTCAGTGAGCCCTTGCGCCAGATCCTGGCACGCCGCTGGTACACCTCCTCAAAAACCAATGCCCAGAAGAAAACAGGTGTAGATGTGGTCGTACCCAACATGCCGATGAAAAAAGAGTTTCCCGATTCAGAATGGTTTGTGTCAGTTCGCCGATCTCTGTGGCAAAGAAGTGCGCGCGGACAAGCTACGTTGCTGTATTTCAGTGGGTTTAGCGAAGGGGCGCGCGGACTGAAATTGCTCGTCCAGGCACTGCACAGGTTCAAAACGCCCCTAAGGCTGTATATCGGTGGGCAACGAACACCGGCAGTGATGAAATGGCTGGCACAGGTACCCAACCGGCACTCCGTACGCCATGTAGGATGGGTCACGCCTGTCCGCCTCCCCTCATTTCTGCGGATGGGCGTGATAGGCTTAACACTCCTGGACAATCTTC
The DNA here is from genome assembly GCA_026992635.1 of Bacteroidota bacterium. Taxonomy (GTDB): domain Bacteria; phylum Bacteroidota; class Bacteroidia; order JAADEI01; family JAADEI01; genus JALWYU01. Next base: position 92,660 of record JALWYU010000108.1, read on the forward strand.
CCAATCACTGGGTTTCCCTTTCCGGAAAATTCTTTGATTACGTGCATGCGTGTTTGCCCCAGGTTGTCATTGGCTATCCGGCATATCGCCGGTACTTGAAACAGTTTCGTGTAGGCATTGCCATTGCACCAGACCCTGACCAGCTCGCAGACGCAATCCTTACACTGCTGAGCTCCTGGCAGGTGTATGAAGAACACCTGGATCAAACAATTCGCGCACGCCACCATTGGACTTGGGAAAACCACACGACACCCCTCGCAAACCTGCTGAGACAGTTTATTCACCAGGCGATGTAACTTTACCGATGAAAGAACACACGAAAATTTACACAAGCCCAACGTCAAAACCTTCACACAAACAACAGGGCAACAATGGGAGGGCAAACCTCCAGAATTGCCAGGAGACAACCTCCAAGCCAACCACCAGAACAAATTCAGAACTTCAACACGCCACCACACCTGCAGCGATTACAAACGCTGAAAGCGTACAGTTTCCTGAGTTTGTGGCTTGCATTCTGTGCGGGGTTTACGGGATATACCCAGTCAGCACGTACGGTTGCGGTCCAGGGTGTTGTGAAACAATGCCAGACAGAGCTGGAAGCACCGAGCGCACTTCTACCCCACACCCTGCACCTCCAGTGGAATGGAAGACAGGTCCCGGTGGATTCAACGGGCAGATTCTTCGTGAACGCAGTCGTGTGTAATCGGCGTTACCAGATCCACATTCTCTTCCAGGATGTTACACTTGGCGACACACTCCTTCCGGTAAAATGCCAGGATAAGCAAGACACCGTGCAGGTAACCGTATGCCTGAACAGGACTTTGGATACTGCAGCCAGGAAAGTACGCATGCGCCAGCTCAGTCCCGTTGTGGTATCGGCTACACGCTCTGCCCTGTCCGTCGCAGCGACGCCTTCGTCAGTGGCGGTCATCACGCGCGAGGAAATCACCCGTCAACCAGTCCTCACACCTGAAGAACTCCTGCGGCTACGCAGTGGCTTACAGGTTACGATGCGCCAGTTATCGGTGCGTGGTGCCAGTGGCTGGGCATACGGAATTGGCAGTCGCGTCCTGGCAGTCGTGGACGACCTGCCACTTCTGACGCCGGAAGCCGGCGACATCCGGTGGTTCCTCCTGCCAGAAGCTGTCATCCAGAGCATTGAAGTGGTGAAAGGAGCATCGTCTACACTGTGGGGTGCCGGAGCGATGGATGGCGTATTATTACTACGCCTGCGCATGCCCCGGTCCCGATTCCGCGTAGAATGGTATGGGCACGGCGGATGGTGGGGAAACCCGCCACGTCAATCCTGGAAATGGTGGAACGAAAATAAGCCCCCTGCTTTTGGTAAAGCAGGCTTATTCGTTGAAGGCGGCAAAGGACAATTACGCGCCTGGCTATTCTCCGAAGTGATTCGCTACCGCTACTACCGAAAAGGCGAACACTACGATCGCTATCGCTGGATGGGACGACTTGTCTACGGTAAACCAACCCGACAACTCATGCTCACTACACAATACCTCCGCAGTGAGCAGCGCAACTTCTTTTACTGGCTGAGCTGGGATAGTGCCTACATTCCTTTTCCCGGTACGTTAGCGCATTCGCGTTTGCGCCAGGCAATCGTAGACCTGCACGGCACATTAGGCAATACCCGATATCGCCAAAAAGCTGCCTTCCGGTTCTTCTGGGCAAACCGCGACCATGCCTACCACTGGACCGCAACCGGTTTATACGAAGCACGCTTCCAGTGGCGAACAACCCATTCCCGGACAGAACTGTACGCTGGCATCCTTGGCTTTCTCAATCGCATAGACAGCACAGAGTTTTTCCCGGACCGCCATTGGGAACGGCGCCTCAGCCCTTATCTTCAACTGGTCCGCACAATTCGTCCGGCACGCCATACCCAGAACCCTCCAGACAAAAAGCGCGTCTACCCCATATGGCGATTGATGGCGGGCGTCCGTCTCCCCTGGTACCAGCTGGACACGCTGCGTCCGGAACGCAAACCGGTTTTTCGTATCGGCGTGAACTGCCAGGTAGGACCAGGAACCTACCTGCGCTTTGCCGCGGGCGAAGGGCTTCGTTATCCTACAGTCATAGAACGATTTACCTCATCCAGGCTGGGTACACTGGTCTTCCTGCCCAACCCAGAAGTGCGCACTGAGCGGGGGTGGTCCGCCGACGTGGGTATTCGCCAGTATCTCACCGTAACTCAGCACATTCAGGGATTCGTGGATTTCTCTCTGTTCTACACGGAATTCTACGACCTGATTGCCTACGCATTTGGCGTGTGGCAAATTCAGGGGCAATGGCTCGCAGGATTCCGCGCCGAAAACACAGAACACGCACGCGTCGCCGGGTGGGAAGCCGAAACCCATTGGAAATTCACCGCCGGTAAACATTCCCTAACTCTGTACGGAGGATTGCTCTGGGTAGATCCCCGCGACCTGACCTATACACCCACACCCCAGGATACCTTTGCCAATCCCTACCTGAAGTACCGGTTCCGTACGCTGGTGCGTGGACAGGTAGACTGGCGCTGGCGCAGGCTCGCCGCCGGTGTCCAGTACCAGTACCAATCCCCCTTGCTGCGCGTAGACCCCATCCTGGTTCTGCTCATCCCCGACTTCCTGAAAGTATACCGCCAGTTTCCCTTCTACCGTGAGCAATGGAATGGTTACATCCGCTTTACCTGGAACAACCTGGATATCGCTTTCTGGGTCTACAACCTGACCAACCAGATGTACATCTTCCTGCCGGGCAATGCAGGTCCGCCCCGCCAGTTCATAGTGCAGGTTCGGTGGTGGTGGGAGAAGAAATAGTGTTTTTTTCGGTCGGGGGGCTGGGGGG
>JALWYU010000109.1 GCA_026992635.1 Bacteroidota bacterium
GCAGGGCAAGCCGGTCGCACGACTTGCATGTGTTAGGCCCCCCGCTAGCGTTCACCCTGAGCCACCATCAAACTCTCCATGGTACAAGCCCTTGACCCAAACCAGTGCCAGCGCATAGCCAGCACACTACCCAGGGCTCGCACCCCTCTACAGTGCGCACACACAACCTGTCAACCACCTGGCAAACCCTCCTAACAAATCACCCATCCCAAAAGTTCCCCAGCTCCGAAAAAGTGGTGCAAAATTTTTATCGCACGGAATCAGCGGATTCTGTGGAATGCGCGGAAAATTGCTCGGAAGTTTTGTTCGCACTGACATGCATTCGGACCAGCTGCCCACAGGCAGCCTGAATCGCCCGTCCACGGGGACGACGAACAATCACCGGATACGGATACAATTTTTCCAGGCGTCGGGCAAACGCATAAACTTCTGCAGGTTCGGGAACACGATAGGGCAAGCCCAAAACAGCATTCCATGGAATGAGATTCACTTTTGCCGGCACCTGCATACCCAATTCCACCAGCGCTTCAATGTCTTCTTTGCTCATGTTGACACCGGGGAGCAAAACGTATTCAAAAGTCAGCCATCGTTTGTGCTGTTTTTGATAAGCCTGCAAATGGGGGACCAAGATCTCCAGAGGGTAGATGCGTGCTAAGGGTACGAGTTGCTCGCGCTTTTCCTGGATTGCGCTATGCAGGGATAGGGCAAGGCGCACGCGGGCTTGCGTGGCTTCTGCCAGCTGGTCAATACGCCGGGGGATCCCCACTGTGGAAACGGTAATGTGTCGGGCGCCGATCCGGAACAGGTGCTTATCCGTCCACAGCTCTATGGCTTTCAGGACTTCCTTAAGGTTGATGAGGGGCTCTCCCATACCCATCAGGACGATTCGGTCAATGCGGATCTTCTTGATTTGCTGGACCTGAGCAACCTGGTCTACAATTTCCCAGAAGTGGAGGTTGCGGATCAGTCCCATCAGTCCAGTAGCACAAAAGGTACATTTTATGGGGCATCCTGATTGGGTACTGACACACAGGGTATGGTGTTTTTGGGCTTTGTCGGGAATCAGCACGGTTTCAAACTCTGTGCCATCGGGTGCCTGAAACACCCACTTTTCGGTATAGTCTGGGGCACGGGCATGCTCTATAGCCTGAAGAGATTGCAGAGTGAATTCTTCGCGAAGGGCTTTTCGCAGGCTTTTGGGCAGGTCTGTCCACTGTTCTATGGGCTGGTTGGGATGAAGCCAAATCCACCGGAGGATCTGCCGTGCGCGATAAGGTGGCTCACCGTGCTGGATCAGCCACTGGAGGAGCTCATCTTTCCAGAGGGCACGAAGGTTCCGCTGGGGTTCGTGGTTACATTCCGCCGTCATTGTTGCTCCCCGAATCGTCCTGAGTTGTTCCATAGAGAAGAAACGTGGATGGGAATGGGAAAGGTTCCGGGAGAGGAAGCCCTGGCGGGGATTCAGAATGAGCCTGACACAGAATGCTTGTTCTGAGCAAGAAACCTCAATCTGAGAACAGGCAATTAGCACAATCAGCTGTTTTCAAGTTGATTTTGCCATCGCTGTCCCTGTTAAATAGGCGACACAATTGTGAAAAACCTGCCCGGAATTCAGGCAAATACTCCCTAAGTTATCCCTGTGAAAGGGGGATAATCTGCGCAGCACGGTGCAGCTCCACTGGTCAGGGCGTACAAGCCAAAAGCAAGGCAATGCAGTCTCAGGCAGGACAGCACGCAGGCAAGGGCAGGGACAGGGGCAGAGACAGTTGCCAAGTGCTCAGTCCACCTGGTTTGTCCGGTCTGCTTCTGGGGTTGTTGTGGCTTATCGGGAGCTGGGTCACGTATGGGCGTCTCTCCATGTTTACCAGTCCGGCACTCATTCCTCAACACGGTCAGGTACGCCTGACCGATGGACGTCCCGCCTCATTTATCCATTATTATGCAACGTTGCCCGGTGTGCACGTTGCAATCACGGATTGGGGACTTTCGCTGGTGTTTTACCGCCCACACGATAAGGACTCATTGCGTTTTCATGCCCAGCGCGTGGATATTCACTTTGTCATCGCAGGTCAGGACAGCGTATTACAGGGATTGCAGCCGGAATACGTTGGGCAACTTCCTTTTCACTTTAACTTTTACTATCCTCACTGTCGGTTGACACATCTCCCTGGAGTGGATTCAGTGGTTTACCGGCTTGGGCAAGATGTGGGATTGCACATCCGATATGATGGGAAGCATGCACAGTATCCGCTGAAGATTGACTGGTCGCTGGCACGTGCAGGTATTTTGAAAGCGATGACGTATCGGGTGGTGGGTGCCTCCCGGGTTTTTGTGGATCATGCGGGTCGGCTGTGCATTGCTTCGGAGTGGGGAGCTCAGTGGTGTGAAGAAGCACCTATCCTGCTGGCAGGCAATCAACGGTATCGCGGGGAATGGGTAGTTACGCCGTCCAGTGGTGCTTACCGGTGGGAAGTGCGTATTGGCGTTCCCGATGCCGTACTGGCTTCAGACGATTCCGTGTATGTGGATCCGCCTGTCGTGTGGAGTACCTACGTGGGCGGGTCATCCGCTGACGAACCCTGGGGTATTCACAGTAGCGAGCGATTCGTGTGGGCAACCTTTGTCACGGTCAGCATGGATTTTCCAACGCAACCCTTTGGGGGCGGCTACTATGACAACACAATCAATGGGAATCGCGATATGGTCGTGGGCTTGTTTGAAAAACCCGATTTTGCGCTTCGCTGGATGACTTACTATGGAGGGAGCGCAGAAGATTTTCCGCACGATGTGTATGCATGGGGTGCGTATGGCTGGGTGACGGGCAGAACCTTTTCTTCTGATTTCCCTTTGCAAAACGCTGGGGGATATTGGGATAACACACTGAATGGGTCTCGCGACGCCTTTTTTGTTCAGTTTGATACCAATGGCGTCCTGATCTGGGCGACGTATTTTGGCGGTGATGGCGACGAAGCCATTTCCTGGGGCGAGGGTTCCAGTGTAGATGGATGGAAAGACACAGTGGTTTTTGTTCTGGAGACCACATCCTCTACTGGCTTAACTGTCACAGGTCCAGCCGGCTCGTTCCAGCAGGCAACCTATTCTGGCGGGCAGGACATTTTCATCGTGGAAATAGATGCGGCAACCCATACAATTTTGTGGAGCACGTATTTGGGCGCACCCACTATGGAAAAATACCCACAGGTCAGCGTGGATCATCGCTTTATCTGGTTTTTGGTGTGGGCATATGGATCGGGATTACCTTTAGTGGCGTTACCTGGCGCACTTAATCAAAACTATCAGAATGGACGAGATGGATATCTTGCACGGTTTACACGGAGTGGTCAGATGACGTGGGCGTCTTATTTTGGTTCGGCGGGCAACGAAGCCTGGAACGGAATTCACAGTGATGGGAAGCACGTCTATCTGACGGGAACGGCAACAGGAACAAGCACGAACTTCAACGCATTGTTCCCCTGGTGGCAAAACAGTTGTGCAGGTGGCTGTGTGGATTATGACGGAATTTTTGCCATGCTGGATGCGGGTGCCCGTCCTCAGTGGGGTTTCTTTTACGGGAGCAGTAAGCAGGAGAATTTTCACTATGGGTCGGGGTTCTGGTGTGGGCTGGTTGCCGGAGGACATGGTTCAGCAGTTTCGCCATACACGCCAGTTGTTGCAGACACGCAATACTTTCCGGGAGGATATATTCAATCCGCGCCTGGTGGCAACGGCTATAACGCCTATCTGATCTGGATCGCACCCAATAGTCAAGTGCTATGGGGCACTTACTATCGGGCATCTGTTCCCGCCACGAATGACGTCATGCGCGTGCATGCCGATACGGACTTCTTTTACTATGGAGGGTTTGCCAATCCCAACTCGTTGCCAGTGACGGTTGCTCCACTGGGTGGGTATTTGCAAAGTTCGTCGGGGGGTGCGACGGATGGCTGGCTCAGTGCGTTTCCCGTCCCGTTTCGTCCGCTCCAGGTAGATACTGTGTGGGTGGATACACCCAGTGGATGTACGGATCCATGGGTGGTTCACGTGTCGTATTCGGGTGGCTTTCCAAACGCCACCTTCATTTACTGGAGTACAGGTGTGGTGTCTACCGATACGGTGGATTCCTTAGTGGTGATGCCTGCCGACACAGAGCAAATTGTGTATTTCATGATTGTGGATACGATGTGTCTGGACACTTTCTTTTCGGATACGTTACGGATTTTGCCGGGCATTCCAATTGACTCACTGGTTGTCCATCCCAGATGTTATGGGGATTCCTCAGGCGCAATTATGCTGGACATTCCGCTGGACCAGTATACCATTGTCTGGAATACCGGTGATACGGTAGATACTTTGACGGGTTTGGGACCAGGCACATACATTGCGTACATTGAGGATGACCAGGGTTGCCAGGACACATTATACTTCCAGTTAGAATGGCAGTCTATGTTGCAGGCGACGGGGAACAGTACGTTCCTGCAGTGTGATCCACCCCAGTATCAGCTGTCGGTTCAGTACAGTGGGGGTGCAGGTTCGGTGAGCATTACGTGGTCGCATGGCGTGACAGATTCTATGCAGGTTGTGGTGCCACCCGGTGCTTATGTCGCCTTAGTGGAAGACTCCTTAGGATGCTGGGATACAGTAGTTTACTTTGTGCCACCACCCTCCGCACATACTTTGACGCTTTCACCCGATACTGATACAGTGCTCTGGGGTGAAGGGTTATGGATCACAGTAGATGGAGCATGGGATCAATGGGTGAACTGGTTCTGGTGGGTGAGTAGTCCGCCGTATCCGTCCTCCTCGCCCTTCCCTTCCTTCTACTATGTACCGGATACCACCACACTGCTGGTTCTCACCGTGGAAGATCAGCTGGGCTGCGTGTACCGGGACTCCGTCTGGATTGTCGTGGAATACAAGGAAGCTTTATGGATTCCGGATGCGTTTACGCCCAATGGCGATGGGGTCAACGACCTGTTCCGCCTCCATGGCTTTGGCATTCGCCAGATCACCTGGCGGATTTACAATCGGTGGGGCGAACTGGTCTTTGAAGGGCACAGCTTATCGGACGCCTGGGACGGAACCTACCGGGGTCAACCCCAGGAAATGGATGCCTACGTCTTAGTGGTGGATGTGTTGTTCGCCACGTGGCGTCGTGAACGAATCCGGAAGAATATTTTGTTGATTCGGTAGGCAATGGGATTCCGTAAACAATCCCCAAACACGAAACAAAAAGCAGCACTCTGTTCAGCGAAGCATGCCCCTAACCCTAACTGCTGTTTCCCGCGAGCAGGTAGTGGGTATCCCACGTGCTGACCGGTCAGCCGTACAGTGAGCACGCCTGTCGCCGTCAAATCTTAAACCCCTGGCGGCGTGCCCACGCAGAAAATTCCTCTACCAGCTGTTCAAAGCTTTCTAAGACGAAGAGGCGTTCCTGGAGCTTGTAGACGACGTAGTCCTGTTTGACGATTCGGTCGGGGTCAAAGGGGAGTTTTTCAACCTTGTCGGAAAGGGCGTGCTGGACTTCCTGGTAGGAGGACAGAATGCCCGCACCAAAGATCCGCAGATCGCCATTTTCTTTGATTAAGCCAAATTCAATGGTGAACCAGTGGAGGCGCTCAATCTGGATCCGGTACTCTCCTTCGGCTTGCATGGCAACCTTTGCCAAGCGCTGGTAGAATTCCGCATAATCGGGCTGGGTGAGCATGGGAGTATGCCCAAAGACGTCGTGGAAGATGTCGGGAGCAGGTGTATAGTCCAGTTCGTCTTTTCGGCGGATATAGTCTGTGGAGGGGAAGATCCGTCGGCTGAGCAAATCAAAGAAGTCGCTCTCGTGCAGGAGCCCGGGAATGCGTGCTACGCGCCATCCGGTGGTTTCTTTCAGGACGCGACTGACGTCGCGCAGTGCGGGGATTCGGTCCGGCGTTAACCGCAACTTGCGCACGCCCTCAAGGTAAGCAGTGCATGCGCGCCCGGGCAGGAATTGCACCTGCCGGTTGTAGAGCGTACGCCAGATCTCATGTTCTTCTTCGGAGTAGTCCGGGTAGACGATTTCTTCGTCTATGGGAGGGGGTTCTTCCAGCCGAATGGGAATACACCGCGGGTCAATATCCTCTTCCTGGGCGGCTTTTTCGTATGCGGACAGCAGTTCCTGGTTCGGGTTGGGCTGTGCATTCGTGGGCTTGGCATTCTTATTTGGGTGGTTGGTGGTTGGGTTGTTGTCCTTAGCGGTTGTCATGCTTGCTGGATTTGGCACGTGCTTTTTTGTTGGCTGCTCACACCCCTTCCTCCCCTCCTCTAATTAATAAGGTAGCGCATCGGACGCAAACAAAGCCACCTCCCTCTATTTTGACTAACGAAAATCCACCTGAATTTGTTTTGGGGAACTGAATGTGGGTTTTTCCGGGTTTAAAGAAGGAAAGTTTCATCCGGATTGAGAAAGCGTTTTCGTCGCCTCCTCAAAAAAACCATTGCGTCATGAAAGTCTTTGTGGACACGGCGAACTTAGCGCAAATTGAGGAGCTGGCAAGCCTGGGTATCCTGGACGGCGTAACGACCAACCCTACGCTTTTGGCGAAGGAAGGCGTCGCCGGTAAGCAAGCACGAATTCGGCATTACCAGAAGATTTGCGAGCTGGTCAATGGAGATGTAAGTGCGGAGGTGTTGAGCACGACTTACGAGGATATGCTCCGTGAGGCGCAGGAGCTCGCCAGTATCCATCCGTCTATCGTAGTGAAGATTCCGATGACGGAAGCGGGCTTGCAGGCAATGCGCACACTCAAAAGCCAGAACATTCGGACGAACTGTACACTGGTGTTTTCCAGTGGGCAGGCTTTGCTCGCGGCAAAGGCAGGTGCGTATTATGTGTCGCCGTTTATTGGTCGGCTGGACGACCGAACGCAATCCGGCATCCAGACTTTGCAGGAAATTGTAGAGATTTACCGGAATTATCAGTTTTCCACACAGGTGCTGGCGGCGTCTATTCGCAGTCCCCTGCATGTCGTGCAATGTGCGTTGATTGGTGTGGATGCGATTACGGCGCCCTACAAGGTGTTGAAAGAGCTGGTTCGGCATCCACTGACGGATCTGGGCCTGGAAAAGTTTCTATCGGACTACCGGGCAATTGAAGAAGAAGCAACCTCAGAAGCCAAAACGCAAGTTCCTTCATGATGATGAGTAGTATGGCGAAGCCACAATTGAAGGATTTACCCGATCGGACGCGGAAGCCCCGCGAGTCAGGCATTACGATGGTGATTGAGCGTGGCTTAGGCGTGCAAGCATTAGAAGATTTGCTTCAGGTTCATGGCGAATACATTGACCTGATCAAGCTGGGGTTTGGCACGGCGTATCTGACGCCCGAACCCATTCTGAAAGAAAAGATCCGGTTAATTCAGTCGGCGACAATTGAAGTGTTCTTTGGTGGGACGTTGTGGGAAGCGTTTTTTGTCCGTGAACAAATGGATGACTATTTGCGGTGGATAGATCGGCTTGGTCTACAGACGGTGGAGATCTCCGATGGAAGTATTGCGCTTGCACATGAAGAAAAATGCCGGTGGATAGAACGGTTCGCCCGTTCGTATCGCGTACTTTCGGAGGTGGGATATAAGGATCAGCGATCGCTTCCGACCAGTGCGGAGTGGGTGGAACGGATTCAGGCGGAGTTACAGGCGGGAGCCTGGAAAGTAGTATGCGAAGCACGTGAGAGCGGGACAACAGGGATTTTCACGCGGGAAGGGACACCACGCTCAGACGTGGTGGAGGCAATCGTCCAGGCATGTCCTGTGGAATCGGTAATTTGGGAAGCACCCCAAAAACACCAGCAGGTGTGGTTTCTCCGGCGGTTAGGACCCAACGTGAACCTGGGGAATATTCCTTTAGCGGACGTATTAAGCGTGGAGGCATTGCGCCAGGGGTTGCGTGGCGATACATTCTTTGCGTTTTTTACGCCGGCACGTCAAGAATGGATGCCCTGATGCAACAGCTCAGGTGGATCAGTGCGCACTGCTGACGTGTGGAAACGGCTTGGGCAGTGGCAAGAAGAGAGGTGTATGTCAACGGTCGGTTTCTGGTTCAGCCCTTGACAGGTGCCCAGCGGTATGCCCGTGAGCTGTTTCGGGCGGTTTCAAACCTGTCTGCGTTCCCCGCGGATTTGGATTGGCATCTGGTGGTTCCCGCTGTAGATGGAGAGGCGTTGTCGTTGCCTGAATGGGTGCAGAAGTGGCGTGTGCTCCGTATGGGACGGATGACGCATGCGTGGTGGGACCAGCGTGTGTTTGCGCGGTTTTGTGGACGGGGGCGACTCACAGTCAGTCCTGTCAACTTGCTTCCTTTACGTCCGGGCTGGCATGTCCTCTGTTTGCACGACCTGGTGGCACGGGATTATCCGGAGGCGCTTCGCTGGTGGGCACGACTCTTTTACTGGTGGAATCATCACAATGCCCGACGAATTGCTGTGTTGTGGACGGTTTCGGAGTTCACGCGTCGTCGGATTCACCTTCGTATGGGCTTGCCCATAGAGAGTATTGCGGTGTTTCCGCCGGGTGGCGACCATATCGTCTCAGTGCATGCAGATGAATCGGTTCTTCAGTGGTTGCCATTTACGCGGTTTTTTCTTGTGGTGGGTGCAGGGGTTCCGCACCGGCGTGTGGATACGGTGGTGCGTGCGGTTGATTTGGTTCGTCGGGAGTTTCCGGATGTGGGTCTGGTATGCATAGGGAATGTGAATACACGGTTGTTTCGGGTGCCTGCGCATGTTCGTGCGTGGCAGGAAGGACGTTTGCCGCGGTGGATGGTGTGGTTGCCGTCAGTATCGGATGCGCAGTTGCGCGCTTTGTATGAGCATGCGGTGGCGGTGGTGATTCCCTCCGAGTATGAGGGGTTTGGGATTCCGGCGGTGGAGGCAGGCTGGTGCCAGTGTCCCGTAGTGACGACGGGTGTGGGGGGCTTACGGGAAAGTGCACCGGAATGCCCGACGTTTCCGATAGGCGACTGGCAAACCCTCCGTAATATTCTTTCCCGTTTTTTGCGGGATCCGTTGTGGCGTTCGGAGTGTGCGATTCGCCATCACCGGTATGTCCAGCGGTTCACGTGGGCACGGACAGCGCGAGGCTGGCTGGAATGGCTCACGCACATTGCGGAGGAGTTTCAAAATTTGCCGGTTACCCGATAAGTTGTTGATAAGAATCAGCAAGAAAAAGCGGTGGGTTCGTTCCCGGCGAAATGCAACCAGTATGGAGCGTTTGCGCCATTGGTTAGAGATATGGCTCAGGAGTCCCCGCCCTTTATTTCTCACGCTCATTGCGCTCTGGTGTACGTTCATTGTTGTGAGTGGGGACGCAGGGTTTAACGATGATTCACGCCAATTGCATGAGTATGGTCATCAGTTGCTGGACTATTACCTGTCGGGATTCAAAAAGAGCCATTACCCGCAAATTCTGGCAAATCCCCGCAATGCCAATGAACAAACCGAACGTTTTTATGGGGCATTGTTTGAGTTGAGTGCGGCATTTCTGGAGCGTTTTGTGTTTCCCGGAGTAGATCCGTTTCGCGTTCGCCACGCGTGGACCGCCTTTTTTCTGGGTTTGGGATTGTTGTTTCTGGTGTTGATTGCTTTGCGCCTGGGTAGCACGCCCTTAGGCTGGCTGGTCCTGTTCCTCGCGGTGAGCTCGCCCCGCTTGATTGGGCATGGCTTCATCAACGCCAAGGACATCCCCTTCTGGACAGCCTATGCGGGTGTTTTGTGGTCGTATTTACGGATCTGGACACGCTTATGGAATCGGGAATTCGTGTGGACGGACTTTTTCATCTTATCAGGCATGCTGGGTATGTTGATCGGGATTCGTCTGGGAGGCATCGTGTGGTTTCCGTATCTGATTTTGTTCACGGGATTGCTGGCGGTTTACCAGGGCTGGCGGTTGGGCACACCCATTTTTTTGCGTTCACCCTACTGGCGAAAGGTATGGCTGGCACTGGCGCTTGCTATGATAGGCGGATATTTTCTGGGGTTATGTTTCATCCCCTATGTCATGGAATCGCCGATTCAACGGACGATAGAAGGGTTTCGGATGCTGGCGCAATTCCCGGTTACGATCCGGCTGGTCTTTGAAGGGAAGTGGCTACCTTCAGGGTTGCGTCCCTGGTATTATCCGTTGCTGTGGATGGCAATTACGATTCCGCTGGGTGTATGGGCAGGGTGGCTAATGGGTGTGTTTGCCAGTGTTTGGCTTCGGGGTAAGTCCATTGACTGGATTCGCCAAACCTCTTTGTGGTTGATTTTGTTCGTGAATATGTTTCCGATTGCCTACGTCATTTATAAAAACTCCAACCTGTACGATGGGTGGCGCCACTTGCTGTTCACGTATGGTCCAATGTTGTTGATTGCTTCGTGGGGCTGGCTCCGCTTGCTGAAGTGGCTTATGCGTGTTCGTCCGTGGTTGTTGGCGGTGGGACTCGTAGGCTTAATGGTGTTCCAGGCAGATGCCTTGCGCTGGGTAGTTGTTCATCATCCTTATCAGGTGGTGTATTTCAATCGGTTGATTGGGGGCATTCAGGGTGCGTATGGTCGCTTTGAACTGGACTATTATCACGTGTCCATGAAGGAATGTGCCGAGCGATTGCTGAAAGCATTTCGTGCAGGAGAACTGACGTTGCCTTTCCAGCCCCAATCAGACACGATTATTGTTGCGACGAATCAGGCAGATGTTCTGATGCACTATTTGCGCGGTGAGCCCCGCCTCAAAGTCCGGTATGTCCGGTATTACCAGCGCCATGAGGTGTACTGGGATGTGGCAATCTGGTATTCGCGGTTTATTCATCCGGCACTGATGCGTGCGTGGTGGTGGCCCCCTGCTCAGGAATTCTATTCGGTGCGCGTAGAGGGGATTCCGCTTGCCACAGTCCAGATTCGTCCGTCCCTTGCGGATTACGAAGGGATGCAGGCTGTCAAACGAAATCAGCTGGAACAGGCAGTACAGTCCTTTCGCCAGTATTTGCAGCGGGATGCGAAGAATGAGCTGGTTATCAGTACGCTGGGGCAGATTCTCTTGCGTCGGGGTGCAGTACAGCAAGCCCTGGCATGGGCACAACGAGCCTATCGGTCAGTTCCCGACTATCCACCTTTCGTTCTGCTGTATGCGCAGGTGCTGGTTGCACGGGGTAAATCCCAACAAGCATTGCAAATTCTGGAGGGGGCGTACCGGAAAAAAGTGCTGGACCCAGAACTATTTTTGTGGTTGGGCTACCTGCATTTGCAACAGGGAACGATTCTTCGTGGCATCCAGTATCTGGAAGAAGCCCTGCAATTCTGGCCGCAGATTCCTGCGTACTATCAGTTGTTGAGTCAGGCGTACCAGGCGTTGGGCAGGCGGGACCGGGCACAGTACTATCAGGCAATTCTTCAGCGTCTTACGGGTGGAGGTGGCTCCTGAACACCCGCAAAATCCCAGCACATGGAAAAGCAACCTCTGGCAAGTCCAACATCGTTGACCAAAGACCAAGCGTCCGTGGCTTTATCTATTGTGGTTCCCGCCTATAACGAACGGGAAAACCTGCCCCACTTGCTGGAAAAGATTGCACGCGTGATGAGCACATTTTCAGAGTCGTGGGAGGTGGTCCTCGTAGATGACGGCAGTACCGATGGGAGTCGGGCATGGCTGCAAGAAGCCGTATCCCGCTATCCGTGGTTGCGTGTTCTTTTCCTGAAGCGGAACTTTGGGCAGACGGCGGCGATGGCGGCAGGCTTTGACCATGCCCGTGGCAACATCGTCATTACAATGGATGCAGACCTGCAAAACGATCCGGAAGACATCGGCCGGCTTTTAAACGCCATGCGTGAACAGCGGGCGGATGTGGTTTCGGGCTGGCGGAAAAACCGGAAGGACTACTGGTTGCGTGTTCAGGTGTCGCGGGTTGCCAACTGGTTGATCCGACAGATTGCCCGGATACCCATTCATGATCTGGGCTGTACACTGAAGGCGTATCGTCGGGAAGTCCTTCAGCGCCTGCATCTCTATGGGGATGCCCATCGGTTTTTGCCGGTCTTAGCGCACTGGTACGGGTTTCGTGTGGTAGAAGTTGTGGTTCGCCATCATCCCCGGCGGTTTGGCGAATCCAAATATGGCTTGCTTTCGCGGACGTTTCGCGTGGCGCTGGATCTGTTGTTTCTCCGGTTTTTGTTTGCGCGTTCGCCAGTTCGTTTTTTTGGAACGATTGGTGTGGTGTTGATAGTTGTGAGTGCTGTGTTGATGGGGATTGTTTTGTACCAGAAGTGGGGGCTGGGTGTATGGGTGCATCGCAATCCCCTGTTTCTTGTAGGCATTTTGTTCTTTCTATCTGGCTTGCAAATACTTTTGACGGGAGTTCTGGCGGAAGTGGTTGTCCGCGGCTATACGGCAACCATCAAAAAACCCGCTTATCAGATAGAAATGATTCTTGAAGCCCCACGTGCGGAACAGGCAAACTCATCCGCTGAAATGGGGACGCCCATAGCAAAATAATATGCCCTCAAAATTTCCGGCGAGAATTTCATTTGCGCCATCGCCCTTACCTTATCTTTGTCTACACCTTTGTGGTCAGCCCATACACCAAGTTCCTGGCAGCCATGAAACCCGCCAGTTATACACATCGCATGGGGCGCGTCCTCCGAGGGACTTGCCTCCTTGCTGTCCTGCTGTTCTTCTCCTGCCTGACTACACCCCTCCTTACCCAGACCGTCGGCTTCGGCACCACCACGCCCCACACGACCGCCCGCTTAGATATCTGAGACACTATCCGCGGACTCCTCATCCCCCGACTCACCACACAACAACGCGACGCCATCCAGAACCCTGCACACACCCTCATCATCTTCAACATTGACTCTTTTTGCTTAGAAGTCTATGACACACTCACGCAGCGGTGGTACACCATTTCCTGTCCCAGACACTGCTTCAAGCCTGCATGCACACCCGCTATTGCGGGTCCCTCCTTCGTCTGTACTGGCGATACGGTCATCTATACAGCCAGTGGTTGTGCGAATGCCTTCTACCAGTGGTCTGTCCCGCCTGGCTGGACCATCCTTTCCGGACAGGGTACCGACACCCTTACAGTCTTGCCAGACACCACTGATGGGACCATCTCTGTTAGGTACTGTAATCCGTGTGGGTGTGGCGCACCCGTTTCGCTGGCGGTCAGCGCAGACTCGTGCACACCCTTCTGTATTGCAATTGGCGGGACGGATGCCGATTACGGAAGGTCTATCATCCAGACATCCGACAACGGCTATGCCATAGTAGGGAGAACCCTCTCCTTTGGACAAGGAGACTATGATGTCTACGTTGTGAAGCTGGATGGTGCAGGCAACCTCCAGTGGACAAGAACCATTGGTGGGACAGGCGGTGATTACGGCTTATCCATTATCCAGACCACCGATGGAGGATACGCCATAGCAGGATATACTCACTCTTTTTGCAATGCGGGCTGTCCAGCATTTCACGATGTTTACGTCATAAAGCTGGATGCACAAGGCAACCTGCAATGGACCAAAACCATCGGTGGATCACACGATGACCGCGGTAACGCCATTATCCAGACCGCAGACGGAGGATATGCCATAGCAGGATATACTTACTCTTTTTGCAGTGCGGGCTGTCCAACATATCATGATGTTTACGTGATAAAGCTGGATGCCCAGGGCAACCTGCAATGGACTAAGACTATCGGCGGGGCAAGCAACGATTTTGGCTACGCCATCATCCAGACCACAGATGGTGGGTACGTCATCGCCGGGCATACTTATTCCTTTGGGCAGGGCAACGCTGATGTGTATGTGGTGAAGCTGGATAGCTCAGGGAATGTGCAATGGACAAGAACTATCGGTGGAATTGGCAACGATTACGGCGGTACCATCATCCAGACCACAGATGGTGGGTATGTCATCGCCGGGCATACAAGTTCCTCTGGGCAGGGATACGGAGATGTGTATGTGGTGAAGCTGGATAGCTCAGGCAACTTGCAATGGACAAGAACCATTGGCGGAAGCAATTACGATGTCGGCACCTCCATCGTTCAGACCTGGGATGGAGGATACGCTATTGCCGGGTGGACCAGCTCTTTTGGGATAGGGAACAATAATGTTTATGTCGTAAAGCTGGATGCGTCGGGCAACCTCCAGTGGACAAGAACCATCGGCGGGACAAACGATGATTTCGGCTTATCTATTGTCCAGTCTGCCGATAAAGGATATGTTATCGCAGGATGGACCCTATCCTTTGGGCAGGGGGGATCTGATGTTTATGTCATCAAGCTGGATGGAGCGGGCAATCTTGTTTCCTGTCCCGGCGGATGCCAGACCGCCACCGGGGGAATCACTGGCAGTGGCGGAACTACCGGCTTTGGCGGCGCGGTCAGCTCAGGCGGAATCACTTCTTCGGGTGGAACCACCTCTTCGGGCGGCACGCTCACCAACCTCTGCCCTTAGTCCTCCAAAACAGAACCATAAAGGGCAAAGGAAATGCAGGTCGCTTCCCTCCCTGACGCAATAGAACACGCCAGAATGGCAACCCACAGCAATACCCGCACTACACCTTCCCTCTCCCCATTCACGAAAGCCCAATACCGACTGTCTATTCGCGCATGCCCAAACAGAAACCAACACCAAAGAAAAAGCACATAATCACCGCACACAGGACGACTTTTCCCTTCGGAGGAGCAAAACGTTCTTCCTTGAGGAACATTCTTATTCCAAACCAAAAGGCTACCTTCCACCTCTACTCAGTGCCTCCCCCACCTCTACTCAGTGCCTCCTCCACCTCTACTAACTGCCTCCTCCGCTTCTCCAGAAGGCTATCTTCCCCAACCAGGGAACAATTTTTCTTCCTTCCCAGGGGTAACTTTCCCCAATCAGGAGACAAATCTTCCCATTCAGAGCACATCTTTGTCCTTCCTGGATACACACTCCAGTGTTGCACTTCTCCCTTAGAGCCTTAACTTATCCTTACAGAGACACAGAGATTGGGAGCCAAAGCATACGCCAAGTCTGGAAGTGCCGGATGCTGAGCCAATGGAACCTTAAAGTGAAGCGGTGGCACGAACAAAGCCTGTATATCAGTGGGCTTATAATCGTGTTCGCCGGGTTATTCTGGGGTATAGTATGCGGTGCACGGCCTCCGGCATGTTCAATGTATTCAGGCAGAGTAGAAGAGCTCAGTATGCGAGATACCAGTGGGAGCATAGTGAAGTGCTGGTCGGGCAGGGCGGTCGTAGAAGTTCTGGATGGTGCACGGGTTGTTGCGAGCGCCCTCACAGATACGCAAGGGTATTTCTGGGTGGTTCTTGCGCGTGAAGGGGTCTATGACCTGCGGGTCTGGACGGTGTGCCCTTCAGGAGACACTTTATCCATGGTGATTCCGGAGGCACCCTGTCAAATTACAGTCAATTTGCAGGCAGAAAGGTTTTCGGCAACAAAGGATGTGCACTGGCGACGCGCTTCCGAGAAGCTTGCAACACGGAAGACGAACTGGTCCTGGTGGCAGGATCCGCGCGTGCAAACTCTCAACTCCCAGGTTCTGGAGGAACTCATTTTTGTGTTTCCAGCAGAAGGATACGTTGCGTTCCCTGTCTGGGGTTCAGAGGTTGCAATGGAGTATGACGAAAACACGTGTGATTGGTTCCAATGGGAAGCGTACGAAAACTTTGCACAATTATGGTCTGTGGCATGGGGTTTATCGGCAAATAGCCATGTGGCTGTTTATCCAGAGGATATGAGTGGAGGGTTCCAGCCAATCTGGTATCTTGCGCGTCATGTATTGATGATGGATGCAATTCTTCGCAGGTTCTTACCAATCTCCTTACCGGCAGATACCACGGATTTCCAGCAGGAAGACAACGTTCTCTTGCCGTTCACAGATGCTTTGACCAGTTTACATACCTACCAGGAGATGCTTACCTTATCGGTGCCGGCGATGGAGAATTCGCACGCAGGTTCAGGTTCATTCCCCGAGATGATGGCGCAATCTTTAAGGGGAATTATGCTGGAGTGCCTGGGAGAGTGGATCTGGTCGGCATCCTTCGCGCTTCAGCTGGATAGGCAAGACCGGCAAGAGGTCCCGGTTCATCAGCGCATTGCAGAATGGATCCCCATTTGTTTTACAGAAGCAATGGCTTGGGCAAGTACCTGGGCAATTCAAGCAACGCTGGACAAAGTGATTGATTCTTCAGAAGTTTCAGGCGATGCCTCACTGCCTATTATTGTGCAGATGAAGGGGTCTGACCATCTGGCGAGACCGGGTCCGTTACCGTTATTGTTATTGTTCTCCTTCATTTCTGAGGATTTCGACTACGCATCATCGTTGTCGTCCATAGATTGGCTCGCAGACGCAATGGATTGGCTCTGGGCATATGGAGAGTTTCAAGAGACCCACTGGACAGCAGAACCGCCGTTCCAGCTTCTCCGCGCTCTGGTGCGAGAATCTATGCTGTACGGGGAAGGTGCAGAAATTGTCGCTGCACTTCTTCGGGAGCGGCTCGGCGAACTGGGTATCCACATTGCAACCACGGATCAGCCGGAATGGCTCAGGCAATGGAGCGGCGTAACGAATCAGATCGCAAGATTTACACAGGCGTTCTTAGAACAATCTGATTTTCATGCTTTTTCTGGCTCTTATCCAGCGCATGAGGACTGGGTATTTTGGCACATGTTTACTACCCTACAGGCTCGGATGACGGCAAGTTCTTCGGAAGGTGCGCCAGAAAACCTCGTACTTTCCCCTTTCTTTACGTCTCCGTCCGTTTCCCGTGTTGAATCTTCACGTCAGCCCGTTACCCGTGCGCAAAACGCAGTGATGTTCACGGGACTTATAGACGTGCTTCATCAAGAGATAGACAGTTATATGCAGATAGCCAGTTTGTTGTACGCGGCGCTTCAACGGGGTGGGACGGATGAACCATACCGGTTATTACCTCTGTTGCACGAAGCCAACCTCCAGGTAGCAGAGGCATTGCGTCGTGCACTTGCTCCTGTTCAGCCGATGGTTGGCTCAGGAATAGACTGGGAGGATTATGACCGCGTGCTTACGGTTGCCTGGGCTTTTCCCGCTTATGAGCTGGCTTGCGCCTGGTATTTACTGGAT
Organism: Bacteroidota bacterium; assembly: GCA_026992635.1. GTDB lineage: Bacteria > Bacteroidota > Bacteroidia > JAADEI01 > JAADEI01 > JALWYU01. Next base: position 17,103 of record JALWYU010000109.1, read on the forward strand.
TCCAGTACAGTGGAACCACGCTTCTCCACGATTCGTCATGCCTATCAGGAGGTGAGCACGGCATCGGCTGTGCTGGAGGAAATGCTTCAGGCATTCTATCGTCAGTACCCAACGAGGCAGATGCCGGCTTCTCTCCTGGTCTATCAAGTTCGCAAGCCACATCGCATGTCCTGTGATAGGGTTTATCCTTTTGCGATCACTATTTACAATCCTTCACCTGTCCCTGTCCATTCAGCAACGGTACGGTTGCGTGCAGGCAGTGGATTTCGGTTTATTGATTCGGTTTTTGTCTTGTCGGAATTACCCCCTGGTGATACGACCACCTTCTGGACAGAGGTTCTCACACCACCCTCCGACACCTTTGCTGTGTACACGATTCAAATAGCGCCTCATGGAGGAACGCGCAACTGGTACACCGGGATCTTGCGCACCTCAGGATACGCCTTTGGTAAGAAACGGGCAAATTCGTCCTTTGAGGCATTGATGGCATCCTATGTGGCTTTCACAATCCGTGTTTACGAGGATGGGCAGGTTGCAGCCTATACACCTGGCTTGATGGTGGGGAGTGAACTGTGGGTTCGGGATATATGGGGAAGTGTTGTCGCGAAACATACGTTAGACAAGAGAGGTTGGCAATGGATAGGTCAACTTCCCCACCCCGGTCTGTACCTGTTTGAGGTGCACTTCCCCACAGGATATCATTACGTCGCCAAGTTGCCCTATATGGAGTAACTTTTTTCTTTTTCTCATGCGCCGGGATGGGGATCGGGAAATTGCCGTCTCCAGGGCTATGCTTTCTGCCAGAAAAACAATACTCCGATACGCCGGATTACTTCGCCATGATTCAGGATACCCAGAATGGCTAAGGTGTACAGGGGTAAATTGAAAAGTGCCCCTATCCATAGCAGGAAGATTCGGACATCTCTGCCGAGTCGTAGTGGCAATCGGGATAGGTTTTTGGTCAGTGCGCGTTTGAGATAGGCATCGTATTTATCGGCGGTATAAGAGTTAATCAGCACGCCCGAAAGGGCAAGGATCAACCATAAAAGTACGTTGATGGGAACGGTGCCGCTGGTGCTGGCGGTGGTCCCTGCCAGATGCAAAGCCAAAGCACTGATCAGGAATGCGTCGGCGTATCGGTCAAGGACGGCGTCCAGCCAGGCACCCCGCTCACTTTCCAGGAATTTTAACCGGGCAATCTCGCCATCGCACCCGTCAATGATGGAGGCGATTTGTGCGAGCGTTCCACCAATTGCCAGGGTAAGCCACCGGGGAATCGCAATGAGCAGTGCCGCGCCCACAGCCAGGAAAAAAGCGAATACAGTGATGTGGTTGGGTGTGATGGGCAGGCTAACGAGGTATCGGGTAATCCATCGGGAAAGGGGACGATTGATCCATCGGGCAATAGGTCCATCGGTGGGTTTGGTCAGCGACTGGAGGAGGAGCCGTTCAGCCACGTGCAGCATTTCGGGTGTGTCAATATCTACCCAGTACACGTGTTTTGGAGGTTGGGCAGGACGTACTGCAGGGTTGTCGCGAATAGACCAGGCACGCAGGACTCCGCCCTCCCGAATATAGCGTTGTAAAGCGCCCAGGAGTGTGCACCTTCCCTGGATTTCCAGTTCCTGCTTCAGGTAGGGGAATAGAGAAGGATGGAGTCGGAATACGCCCACGTCAATGGCATCCCATTGTGTCAGGGTTTTGCCAATTTGGCGGACACGGGGCAAAAGTGATGTCTTCACATCTGGTGGACAGGTGGATGAGTGCTCACGCATCATCTGGACTTTGCTGGCGTCATCCAGGTCTACGTATTCTGGCGGGTGCGGATCTACCGCCACGACCATCGTCTGTTCTTCTGATAGAGGGAGCGTCGCGAGCTGCGAGTATACAAATGCTGGTAGCAGGTGGTCAACCATTGTAACCAGGAAGGGCTCGTCCTTCATCCAGGGTTGAACTGCCAGCACACTGGTTCCATTGCCCTTTTCCCAATGTGGGTTATGGATCAGATGGATGGATGCGGGTGGAAGATGTAAGCTGGGCAGCTCCCTTTGGAGGCGGTGGAACTGGTACCCGCCAACAATAAGGATGCGTTTGGGTGCACAGGCTTTCCAGGCTTGCCAGGCAACGCGCTCCAGGAGTGTTAATCCCAGGAGGCGGACTAAGGGTTTGGGATGGGGCGGGGCAAGGCGTGTACCCGCCCCGCCTGCAAGAATAACCAGATCCATTGCTTCCGTTCTGTTGTTCTGTCTGCTATGCGTGCGCAGGCTGAGGTGAAGGTGGCTTCAGACTGTAGAGGGGACGAGATGGGCGTGTTCGTGGAGCAGGTGGTGGATGGTTTCGGTATCGCCCGTGAGGTATGCCTGGCGGAGTGCGTCTTCCAGTGCGGTGTTTCCTCGGATGAAGGCTTCCACCAGCTGGCGTGCCTGGGAATCACGCATCTGGACAGGCGGATGTTTCTTGAAATAGGCGGAAGGTCCCATGAGCGGACCGCTTATGCCACGCATTAATGCCAGTTTGGCAATACGGATGGCGTCGATGACGACGCCCGCGGAATTGGGCGAGTCTTCCACGCTGAGTTTGACTTCCAGGGACATAGGCACATCTCCGAAGAGCCTGCCTTCCATACGAATCATGCATATCTTGTTGTCGTTCAGCCAGGGTACATAATCACTGGGACCAATGTGAATCTGGTGGGCGGGTAAAGGAACATCCAGCTGGGATTGAACCGCTTCCGTCTTGGAAATTTTCTTGGATTTCAATCGTTCACGTGCAAGCATGTTCAGGAAGTCTGTATTCCCACCGAAGTTCAACTGGTAAGTACGGTCCAGGGGGACACCACGGTCGGCAAATAACCGCGTCAGAACACGATGGACGATCGTCGCGCCCACCTGGCTTTTCACGTCATCGCCAATTATGGGCAAGCCCGCTGAGGCAAAGCGCTTTGCCCACTCCCGATCCGAAGCAATGAATACAGGGATGCAATTGACAAAAGCACAACCTGCGGCAAGCGCACATTCAGCGTAAAACCTTGCAGCTTGTTCAGAGCCTACCGGCAAAAAGTTCACCACCACTTCGGCACCACTATCTTTGAGGATGTCTATGATGTCTTCGCGGGAAGGTTCTTTGTGTTGCGCTAAGACGAAGGTCTGGTCTTCAGGATAGTCCTGCATGTGTGGGGCGACGCCATCCAGGACCTTGCCCATCATAACGGGAACGTCCAGTTTGGGTATATCCCGGCAGAAGACCTTCGTGCAGTTGGGTTTGCTGAATATGGCTTCGGAGAGATCCTTGCCCACTTTCCGGGCGTCCACATCAAAGGCGGCGACGAACTGGATGTCGCCTGGCGTCAACCCTTCAATCTCCCAGTGCATGATGCCGGGTACACGGTCCTGGCTCCGTGTTCTGTCCCGGTAGTAGAAGACGCCCTGGACCAAAGCGCTGGCGCAGTTCCCAACCCCAATGATGGCTACCCGGACCTTCCGATTGGTGGCAGCCATGGCTTATGGGATTTTGTTTTGGGGGTTGCTTCCCTGTCAACCAGCGTTCGCTTCAGTCCAGAACCCAGGACAGATAGCCAAAGAGACAACCCGAGGATCACAGGGCAGGTGCCCTGTGGACCAATGCTCCGGAAGGGTTATTTTTGACCTTCGCTATTGGTAACAATTCATTGTCTTGAAAAGTTCCCCACGTGAAAGTGGAATTGGACATGTCTTGTTGGGCAAGGAGTTGGGCTCAGACTTGGGATGGGCTCCTGGCACTTGCACCCCACAAAAATCAACTGGTATTCACCAAGGAATGTCTGTTTTCCTTGGGATTGGCATTGCTGTTGCTGTTCTTGTTGTTTGAGGTTGTGTCGCATGAATCTGTACATTCAGTTCTGGGCTGAGGATCCTCTAACGTGCTCAGTCAGGAATATTGCAAATACTTTGCATATATTTCGTGAACTCTTGTCATCTTATTTGCGTTAATCTTTTTACCTTATCTGCGGAACGAGCAAAAGTAAAGAGGGCTTTATGATGCGCATTACGATTGTTTTGGAGTGTGTAAAGGATGCGCCCATGCGCATTCCGATCGTACATCAACACATCTTGCAAGGCTTCATTTATGCCCACATAGACCCAAAGGTGGCAGATTTTTTGCACAATCGGGGGTTTGTGTATGGCAAGCGTCGGTACAGGATGTTTACCTTTTCGCGCCTGATGGGGAAGGTGCGCCGTGGAGGGGGTATGTTTGTGTTTACGCCACCGGTTCGGCTGGTGGTTTCGTCGCTTTATGAACCGATGATAGAGTCTCTGGCGGAGCGACTGGCCCGTGTCCGAACTGTTTTTCTTGGAGATAACGAGCTGGAAATCAGAAGCATTGAAGTGAATATGACGCCAGAGTTTAGAGAGGAGGTGCGTATCCGGATGCTTTCTCCGATAGTAGTTTATAGCACGTTGCTTACGCCAGAGGGCAGAAAGAAAACTTACTACTATCACCCGCGGGAACCTGAGTTCACCGAAATTGTTGAGAAAAACATCAAGAATAAGTTTCGGGCATTTTATGGAACTGATCCGTCATCGAATAGTGTTCTGAAAATAGAACCCCTTTCTGTCAAGACGAAAGACGAAAAAGTGATCCGATACAAGGATTTTGTCATTAAAGGGTGGATGGGAACGTATCGGCTTCAAGGTAGTCCAGAATTGATTCGCGTGGCGTATGAATCGGGCATCGGAGCCAAGAACGCGCAGGGTTTTGGGTGTTTTGAGTTGCTCCGTCCTGAACCTGTAAAGCAAAAGGAGGATGCTTGAGGCACTTTATCAATTGGGTAAGCTGGTGGCAGAGGGTTCGGAGCTCTCGGTAGATTCGCATAAGAAGTATAAGCCATATGTAGGGGCAAAGGTTGTGTTTATCCATCTAGAGCAGAAGGATGGGCAATGGACGCACCAGCTGGAAATTGAAGATTTTGACCCTGCGAAAGCAGAAGGCAAGTATATGTTTGATCCGGGTGCAGGAAAAGCCAATACACCTGCATTGATGCCCAGTTTATCTAAAGCAAGCTCTGCTGTCAAGAAGATTATAGGCTGGTTAAAGCCACCTGCTGGGTTTAGTGCTCAATCTGGGGAACATCCTTCGGTTTTGAATTATTTGCAGGAGAACAAGGAGCGGATTATAGCGGATATTGAGGCACAGCAACAGGATTTTCCTAAAAAACAAAAGCTGCTATTGGGCTTAAAGATCAATGGGAAATATGCAGGTGAGGTAGATTGGTTGAAGGCGTTGACGGAGTTTCGGCGGACAGCTGCTCAACGGCAGGCAGCCAACCGTGGTACATGTGCTTTATGTCAACAAAGCAAGGACAATATTATGGAGACGCCCAAAGAGTTTTTTAAGTTCTATACGATTGACAAGCGAGGCTATATTGCGGGAGGACTGTCTAAGAAACACGCATGGAGAAACTTTCCTGTTTGTACAGAGTGTTATGAGTTTCTTCGCAGAGGAAGAGAATTTGTTGAAGGCTATCTCAAGTTCAAGTTTTACGGAACGTCATACTATGTAATCCCAGATGTGGTAGATGGGTACAGTGAAGGCGAGCAGGAGTTGCAGGAGATCCTGGAGGTGCTCCTTAACGCGGAGCAAAGGGTCAGGTTAACTCACAAGAAAGGGAAGTTGTTACGTGCGGATGAAGAAGAAATTCTGGGGATTTTGGGAGATAAACATCGGCTGGTCTATCACCTGTTGTTCCTTAAAAAGGAGCAGGCGGCGGAGCGCATTATGCTCCTGATAGAGGATGTGCCGCCATCCCGGATTTTAGAGTTGTTTGAAGCCAAACGCAAAGTAGAAGAACTTTTCCAGTGGCAGGACAGAGTGCGGGAATATACTATTGGGGGCGGTATGGCCCAGTTTTTGGGTAGTGACCTGTCTGCACAGAAATTCTTTTTTGAACTGCTGGATCGGATATTCAAAGGGCGTCCTGTCAATAAAGATGTGCTTTTTAACTTATTTATGCGGGTAATCAGAACCGCGTACTTTCATGCTGACGAGCGGGAGCGCGGAAAGTGGCAGTTGCTCATGCTTCAAGGGTTAATGACGCTCTTTTTCCTGAGCGAACTACAATTGTTGAATCTCCAATCTCCAAATCCGACGGTCATGGTGGAATTACCGGAAGTCATACGCCAGTTTCTTGAGCCCTATGAGCGGGTGTTGAATTCGCCAGAGAAACAGGCAGTTTTCCTGCTGGGAGCACTGACTGAATATCTGATGGTAAACCAAAAGAGGAATCGGGGCAATGCACCGTTTGCCCGGAAACTGAAAGGATTTAAGATGGGACCGGAAGATATTCGCAATCTCCTGCCGGAAATAGCAAACAAGTTGCGAGCTTATCAGGAAGAAGGAAGTCGCTTTGCTGACACCCTTAAGCAGGCAATTGCTCAGTTGCTTCTGGTGGTACCTGTAGAAGACTGGAAACTTTCCCGAGATGAACTGAACTTCTACTTTGTTGCAGGCATGACGCTTTATCGTCCACTTAAGCAGTTTTTTGACAGTCAAAAGCAGGAAATTGTAGCATCTGCCGATCAATCAACAATGGCCAGTTAAACTTTTAAAATCCATGAGTCATGAGTGAGAGGGAACCCATCAAGAATCGCTCGGAGATTTTGCTCCTGTACGACGTGACCAACGCCAATCCCAATGGCGACCCCTTAGACGAGAACAAGCCGCGCATGGACGAAGCCACAGGCATCAATTTAGTGACTGATGTGCGGCTCAAACGCTTCATTCGGGACTATCTGCAGGAATTGATTGATAACGGGGACTCCCGGCTGGCAGGACAGCAGATATTCGTAATTGAAAAACTTACTGAGGAAGGAAAGGTATTGACTGCCAATCAACGAGCGAAGGAAATAGATAATAATTTGAATGTGGAAACAATACTCCAAAAGTGTATAGATATCCGACTTTTTGGCGGAGTGATTCCAAGCAAAGGAAACAGGAGTATCACTTTTACAGGTCCGGTGCAGTTTAAAATGGGACATTCGCTTCATCGCGTGGAACCTATTTTGATTCAGGGCACTGGGGCCTTCGCTACTGAAGGAAAAGAACAGAAAACCTTTCGGGAAGAGTGGATAGTGCCGTACTCGTTTATTGCCTTTTATGGGGTGGTGAATCAAAATGCGGCACGAACGACGACGATGGACGACACCGATGCCGAATTATTGTGGGAAGCCCTGTGGAATGGCGTCAAGGAAAGCAGCATTTCTCGTTCCAAATTTGGGCATCAGCCCAGGCTTCTCTTACAGGTGATTTATAAGGAGGGAGAGAACTTCTATATTGGTGAACTGGACAAGCTGGTGAAAATTGTGTCGGATAAAGACGACCTTGAGTTGCGCGATGTGCAGGACTTTGTGCTGGACGTTACCGAGTTGGTCAATAAGCTGGCACAGGTGAAGGATAAAATCAAGCAAATTCGTCTGCGGGTGGATGAGCGTCTGAGAACTCAATATAAGGGCGAGGAGATGTCGGCAGCTAAAGCCCTGGAAAAGGCAGGATTGAAAGAATTGCTGAAGGAAGAGTAACATTTTCACATACGACAACTATGCAGGTGATTGTGTTTGACCTGTGGGGTGACCTGGGACACTTCAGGAAGTTTTTTACTACGTCTTCGCCGTTGACTTTTGCGTTTCCGCCGCCCCCGACGGTGGCAGGCATCCTGGGTGCAATCTATGGCACCGATAAAATGCAGGGTTTTTCCATACGAAATCGTTATTTGGAAGTGTTTGGTTATGAGAAATGTCGGATAGCCGTTCGCATTATGCGACCTATAGAGAAAATCCGATTGGCAATCAATTTGCTGGATACGAAAGAATCACCTAACAATTTCCGGACCCAGGTCAAAACGGAATTCCTTAAAAATCCCAGATATCGGCTCTATGTCTACCATCAGGATGAGAAGGTGCGCCGTCAACTGGAGGAGAATTTGAAAAATCATGCACCAGTCTATACAGTTTCGCTGGGGCTGGCAAATCTGCTGGCTAACTTTGAATACGTGGGCACACTGACGGGAAACGAAAGGGAAGGAAGGGGCGAAGCGGTAGCGGTTCATTCCGTTGTGCCAGTGGAACAGACAAAGGGCATTGTGTTTGAAGAGGGGCGGAAATATTTCAAGGAGGTGGTTCCCGTAGCGATGCAGCCAGACCGCCTGGTAACGCAATTTACTACCGTGGTGTATGATCCGGATGGACAGACTTTGACCGTCAGACCCCATCAGTGGATAGAACTGGAGAATGGAGAGCATGTCCTGTTCTTCTGAATTGTATTCCCATCCGGGCAAATTGCTGGAAGACCATTTAATCGGTGTCAAAGAGCTGGCACTGCAGTTTTTGTCGGAGAAACCGCGCGAGTGGCAGGAGCGTCTCAAACCTTATTTGACTATCGCTTGCTTAACCCACGATATTGCCAAAGCAACCAGTTACTTTCAGGAATACCTTTTGACGGATGAGGAGGCGCGTCGGCGTGAATTACGAAATAAACCCGAGACGAAACATAGTCATCTGTCGGCGATTGTGGCTTATTATCTTGCTAAGGAGATTGCGCCGGAAGGGAGTCTGATGCCGTTCTTTACGTATGTGGCGGTGCGTCGCCATCATGGCGACCTGAAAGACGTGTATCGCGAGGCGTCATTAATCCTGGATGAGAGTGAGAAGACCATCATAAAGAGCCAGATTGAAAGCATAGATGCAGATAAGTTTCGTATTCTGGGTGAAAAACTCCATGAGGTGGGTTTACCCCGCGTTATCACCCTTGAGGACTTGAAGGGTGCCATGGAGGTTGCCAGTCAGGACCAGCAGTTATGGAGAAGGTTCATTCGTCGCCAGCGACGCCAATGGACCGTGGCGCAGTATTTCATCATGAATTTGCTCTATTCGCTGCTACTGGATGCAGATAAAACGGAGGTAGTCATTGGTAAGCATCTACCTGACCGTCCCGATGTTCCTGTCAATCTGGTGGATACCTACAAACAAAAAGTATTCGGTACCGGAAGCCCGACATCTCCGCTGAACAAGTTGCGGGAACAAGCTTATGAGGAAGCCCTGAGAAGAGCAGAAGAGCTCTCTCCCGATAATCGCATTCTCACTCTCAACCTGCCTACGGGCATGGGCAAAACGCTCACAGCTTTATCTGTTGCACTGCACCTGCGAGAGAAACTGGGTGGAACCCACCGAATTATTTACTCATTGCCCTTTTTAAGTATCATAGACCAGACCAGCTCCATTGTGGAGGACATCTTCCGAAAAAATGGTATTGAGCCAACGACAAGCCTACTTTTGAAGCATCATCATCTTTCAGAGATTTACTATCGGGACGCGGAGAATGAGTTTGAAGAAGACCACGCCCGCCTGCTCATAGAAGGCTGGAACTCGGAAATCATTATTACCACGTTTGTGCAGCTGTTTCACACCTTGATTTCCTATCGCAATCGGGCAATGAGGAAGTTGCATCGCCTGGCAAGGTCTATCATCATTCTGGATGAAGTGCAGTCTATTCCAGTCAAATACTGGGAACCATTTCGGGAAGTACTGGAATTTCTGACCCGGCAACTGGATGCCTATGTTCTTTTTGTTACGGCGACACAGCCCCTTATCGTGGAGCCCGAGGCAGCAACTTCGTTAGTTGAACACAGGAAGTATTTTTCTCAGTTGAAACGGATTTCACTGGTTGCCAGGCCGGAAGTTTCTGATTTTGAGCAGCTCTATAATCATATTTTTGAAGAACATGCTCGTTCGGGCAAAAGCGTTTTATGCATTCTCAATACGATTAATTCTGCTAAAGAGTTTTACGATTCCCTTACTGCCCGGAGGCATGAGCAGGTGGCTTATCTGTCTTCGCATCTGGTTCCTGCCCATCGTCTTCAGGTGATTCGTGAAATTAAGCAAGGAAAGTATCCTTATGCGGTAACGACGCAACTCGTGGAAGCAGGCGTGGATATAGACTTCAATGTGGTGGTGCGCGACCTGGCACCCCTGGATTCGGTCATCCAGTCAGCAGGTAGATGTAACCGGAATGCACTTCATCAGGGCGTAACCTATGTTGTGCAGTTACTCAATCCGAACCACCATCACCGGCCGTGGGCTTCCTATATTTATGATGCTACGTTGCTGGACATTACAAAGCAATTGCTTTTTAATGGAGGACAAAACAAATGGGACGAAGACGAAGTTTATGAATTGATTCACCGATATTTTGAATTGGTAAAGGACCGAAAGGCGCAGGATATCCAGTTACTGGAAGCCATCCGACAATTGCGCTATCAGGCAGACGATGGCACGTCTATCCGCGATTTTCAGCTCATTGAGGAAGCACAGCCCCAGCTGGATGTGTTCATTGAGTGGGATGAACATGCCCAGACGGTATGGCAGGAATACGAGCAAATTGTGGCTCTGCCAGATCCTTTTGAACGCAGGAAGCAGTTTGACCGGATTCGTGCCCGGTTTTATCAATATGTCGTTGCCATTCCGAGCCGTGCGGACAATTTGCCCCCACAGATGCACGGTTTCGGCTACGTAAGTAGAGATGACCTTGAACATTACTATGACCCGATTACCGGCTATAAGTTGAACACTTCGGGCGGTTTGTTCGTATAAAGGAAAGACCTTTTATACAAAAGGTTTGTCGGATGCATATTCCCCGTGCCGGAACGCTCATCTGGTATTATTTCATCTGCAAGCGAGAAGTGTGGCTTATGGCACGTTCTATTGTGCCGGAGCAGGACCATGACCTGGTGGCAATGGGCAGATGGATTGAAGAAACCACGTATCAACGCAGTCGCAAACGCATTAATCTGGAGCACGTAGTGATTGATGTGATGAACGTAGAAAAGGGCAAAATACTGGTTGGCGAAGTGAAAAAGTCATCGCGCTATGTCAAAAGTGCCACGATGCAACTGGCTTATTATCTCTTCGTGCTGAAACAAAAAGGGATTCATGCTGAAGGCGTGTTGTTGTTCCCGAAAGAGCGTAAGCGACTTCAGGTGGTGCTGGATGAGCGTCTGGAACAGGAGCTTCTTGCTGTGCTGAGGGACATCCAAGCCATCATCAGGAAGGAGGTGCCACCGCCCCCAGTCCCGTGTCGGTTCTGTAAAAAATGTGCTTACGCTGAATTTTGCTGGTCATGAAAAAGACACTTTACCTGTTTTCCAGCGGAACACTCAAAAGGAAGGATAATACGTTGTGTCTAATTACGACTGATGATAAAAAACATTACTTTCCTGTTTCTGCCATTAGCGATATTATGGTCTTTGGAGAGGTGGAAATTAATAAGCGAACACTGGAGTTTTTGACTGCCCAGAAAATACCTGTTCACTTTTTTAACAGGCACGAGTATTACATTGGCTCTTACTATCCCCGTGAGTACTTGAACTCTGGCTATTTATTGCTTAGGCAAGCAGAACATTATCTGGATGGGGCGAAACGGCTGGACCTTGCCCGACGTATCGTACGCGGTAGTATTCTCAACATGTTGAAAGTCCTGACCTATTACGCCAACAGAACAAGGGAGACTCAACTTCAGGTCATTATTGCCAGTATAGAAGGAAAACTCAGAAGCCTGGATGGACAGACCTCTGTAGAACAATTGATGGCAATGGAAGGCAACGCCAGGGAACAGTATTACAAGGCGTTTGACCTGATCTTAAGGCAGGACGATTTCAGCTTTGACAGGCGAACGCGACGTCCCCCGCAGAACCGACTGAATGCACTGATCAGCTTTGGCAATTCCATTCTGTATGTAGTATGCCTGAGCCAGCTCTACCAGACGCATCTGGACCCTCGCATAGGGTTTCTTCATACCACAAACTTTAGACGCTTTTCCTTAAATCTGGACCTGGCAGAAATTTTCAAGCCCATCATTGTGGACAGAGTGATTTTCTCTTTGATTAACAAGCGCGTGCTGAAGGCTTCGCACTTTACTACGCTGCTAAAAGGTATTGTCCTGTCCGATGCGGGTAAAAAACTATTTGTTCAGGCGCTGGATGAACGGCTCTCCGCTACCATTCATCACCGCAAGCTTGGCAGAAACGTTTCGTATAAAACCCTGATCAAAATGGAGGCACACAAAATAGAGAAGCATTTGCTGGGTGAACAACCTTACGAACCCTTCGTTTCAAGATGGTGAAAATCCCCTTTCTATGAGTGAGTTCATCATTCTGGTTTACGATGTCCAGCAACAACGAACTTCTAAAGTACTCAAAATCTGTCGCAAATATCTCCACTGGATCCAGAACTCAGTCTTTGAGGGGGAAATCTCTCAGGCAAACAAACAAAAGCTTCTGGACGAGCTGCAATCTGTGATAGACCCCGATTATGATTCCATCATTATCTTTACATTCCGAAGGAAAGCATATACAAAGCGAGAAATTATTGGCCGTGAGAAAGGGAACACATCCTTCATCGTGTAAATGGAGCCTGTCGTCGGTCCCCAGTCCTGCTCAAAACCCTGCCCTTAGACGACACCACGATTCAGGATTTCATGCCAATTCCTGTGCATTTGCTTATGGCTGTCCCGCTCATGGGAACTGTCCTTTTTTCTTTACTGTTTCTGAATTGTGGTTGTTTTCAGCCTACCTATGAGGAATTGAAACGCGGCGCGCGCGGCGGTGCAGCAGTTCAAGGAGCTGAGTTTTCAGCCTACCTATGAGGAATTGAAACCAAGACTTGTTCAATTTGTGAAAAACAATATTGGTGGGTTTTCAGCCTACCTATGAGGAATTGAAACGCGAGTTGCAGTCGTGGGGTTTTGGCGCAAAAGTTGGTTTTCAGCCTACCTATGAGGAATTGAAACTGTTCGTGTACAAGAACACGAAGACTTTCATTATTACGGTTTTCAGCCTACCTATGAGGAATTGAAACCACTTACAACGTACGCCGCTTTTCCATCACTGTCAGTTTTCAGCCTACCTATGAGGAATTGAAACCACTTACAACGTACGCCGCTTTTCCATCACTGTCAGTTTTCAGCCTACCTATGAGGAATTGAAACGGGTTGATAGACGATAAGGATTTTGAGAGGCTGATAAGTTTTCAGCCTACCTATGAGGAATTGAAACAAATAGTCTCCACGTAGATAGTCTGAAAGATTCAGTTTAGTTTTCAGCCTACCTATGAGGAATTGAAACGGGTTCGGGAGCATACATGAAATGCAGTGACAGGTTTCGTTTTCAGCCTACCTATGAGGAATTGAAACCAACCATGCAGACGCCAGGAGCTGTAGTTGCGGCAACGGTTTTCAGCCTACCTATGAGGAATTGAAACCCCGCTCTCCTCGGAGGGGGAGGGCAGGCAAATCAGGGTTTTCAGCCTACCTATGAGGAATTGAAACCGTGATAGGAGGCATTGGTTTGGTAATTGCTCTGGGTTTTCAGCCTACCTATGAGGAATTGAAACAGAGCCTGGAGGCGGAGATTCGCCGTCTCCAGGCTCGTTTTCAGCCTACCTATGAGGAATTGAAACGAGAACTTGTCTTCTTGTTCCAGCGCAGCGGTTTGTAGGTTTTCAGCCTACCTATGAGGAATTGAAACAAATTTGGAAACGGCGATGAGGTGGCTGAAAAGGAGTTTTCAGCCTACCTATGAGGAATTGAAACATATCAAGCAAAACCTAAAATATTGCGCAAACAAACGTGGTTTTCAGCCTACCTATGAGGAATTGAAACCCTCAACATATCCAAGAATACATCCCTCAAAAAAGCGGTTTTCAGCCTACCTATGAGGAATTGAAACCTGTGTTGCACATTGTTGCCGCATTGCTCACAAGCAAGTTTTCAGCCTACCTATGAGGAATTGAAACCCAGCGTCGTCTTCCCCGTTCCCTTCTGCCCCACTACCGTGTTTTCAGCCTACCTATGAGGAATTGAAACTTTTGCTGTTTCGCAACAGTTCTGCAATTTTTGCGAGTTTTCAGCCTACCTATGAGGAATTGAAACGAAGAGCGTGTGCGCGCTTTAGAAGGGCGCGCACGGTTTTCAGCCTACCTATGAGGAATTGAAACCAGAAGAGGAGATGGCGGCGCTGGAGTGGGCATATAAGTTTTCAGCCTACCTATGAGGAATTGAAACGTTGTGTCGGGTGGGAGGATCTCAGTGATGATGAATATGGTTTTCAGCCTACCTATGAGGAATTGAAACGTCTTTTCAGAAGTCAAGAATCAGCGCATTGACGTACAGTTTTCAGCCTACCTATGAGGAATTGAAACCCCATTTCTGGACTTTGAGCGGGTTGCCCCACGCTTGTTTTCAGCCTACCTATGAGGAATTGAAACTTGTCTTGAAGCGTGCCGAGTTGCGTGAACGTTTGCGTTTTCAGCCTACCTATGAGGAATTGAAACTTTAAAAGAAAGCGCAATTGCAGCGTCGCCCCCACACGTTTTCAGCCTACCTATGAGGAATTGAAACGTGCAACATAATCAGTTAGCAATTCAGAGCGATGTTTGTTTTCAGCCTACCTATGAGGAATTGAAACGGGTTGATAGACGATAAGGATTTTGAGAGGCTGATAAGTTTTCAGCCTACCTATGAGGAATTGAAACGGGTTGATAGACGATAAGGATTTTGAGAGGCTGATAAGTTTTCAGCCTACCTATGAGGAATTGAAACTGTTGCTTAGGGAACTTATGAGGGATATGGTTTTCGTTTTCAGCCTACCTATGAGGAATTGAAACCGTTTACGGCAGTTCGCTTTCTGGCACGCGTATGCTTCGTTTTCAGCCTACCTATGAGGAATTGAAACTGTAGCGGTCGCCCCCCAAGGGGGGCAGGGCGAACGTTTTCAGCCTACCTATGAGGAATTGAAACAGCACGTATAGATCAACTATATTCCTGTCAAATCGGGTTTTCAGCCTACCTATGAGGAATTGAAACAATCAACATCACCCTCATCGCTTGCTTCCTCCACAGGTTTTCAGCCTACCTATGAGGAATTGAAACATATATGCGATGACAGTGAAGGGATTGATTTTCTCCCCGGTTTTCAGCCTACCTATGAGGAATTGAAACTTTTTCGCTTACAGAAGAGGAGATGGCTTCGCTGGGTTTTCAGCCTACCTATGAGGAATTGAAACCTTATTCCGTTTACGCTTTCTTTTGGGATTGCCACGTTTTCAGCCTACCTATGAGGAAGAGAAAGTTCCCAAAATTGTGTATAGTATACATTACTGTATATAAGCCATTTACGAAAGCCTTCATGATCTTCAACCAAGCAGTTCATTCAGTCGGGCACAAACGCGCCGTCGCTGGTAAGACAAATTCATCTGGTTGAAAAACATCACCAGCAAAGGTTCTGAAGATTGCGGAACACCCGGCACAGTGGATTGCGCCAAGAAACGACGCATCTGACGAAATAAACTCTCCACAGGATTGTTCGTGTAGATCAACCGGCGAATCTCAGGCGGATAACGCAAATGTACTGTCAGAGCTTGAAACCGCTGTTGCAACGAGCGCACAATGGAGGGATAGGTTCGTCCATATTGCTGGACAAAGGTTTGCAACAGTTGATGTGCATGCTGTGGGTCGTCTGCTTCAATCAACATCTGCCGTAGCAGATTGCTTACGCGTTTCCGGTCTTGCTTACGGACCTTCGCCAGCCATTGCCGAAGCATGTACAAAACGCACAGTTGATGCTGTGCGCCGGGAAAAACCTCAGCAATGACTTCGTCCAGTCCAGGCAGTCCATCAGTTACAATGACCTCTACGTGTTTCAGTCCACGCTGACGAAGGCGCTCCAGCAATTCGCGATAGCAATCCTTTTGCTCACCATCGGCAACCACCACCTCAAAGTCTGCCACCTGCCTGTAGCCCGAAAGCCCAGAATGTATTCCATCACCTCTATGATTCTGCGCCGGGAAAGCCCGGCGGCAAACAATGCTAAGAAGACTGTGCTGAGGAGATTCGTCAT
>JALWYU010000110.1 GCA_026992635.1 Bacteroidota bacterium
GGCATGCGGAGGGGGAGGGATTCGAACCCTCGGTACGGGACTGTATCCCGTACACGCGGTTTCCAGCCGCGCCCCTTCGGCCGCTCGGGCACCCCTCCACAGCAAGACCCTCCCATTATAGAAAACGGCTGGCAAAGCGGAAAAGTTCCCTATTGGAAAGGGCAATGGGTGGAATGCCGTACTTTGTAAGGGGGGGTATTTTCGTGTTCAGGTTGGGAAAGTGCTCAGGCATGGCGGGACGTACCCAATTGTTTATCCGGATTGGGCGGATTGTGGGGATTGGGCAGCCTGGCTGGTATGGTGGGAATCGCTGGTCGTTTGGCACTGTAGCGAATGCGTATATGCTTGTTCGGGATGGTCGGATTTGCCGGATTGGCACGATGGATACGTTAATGCAGTCTTTGCTGGTTGAGGCGGATGAAATCATTGACCTGGGGGGCAGATGGGTGTTGCCGGGTTTCTGTGACGCCCATACGCATTTGTTGTTTCCGGCTACGCGGGAAGAGGAGTGGCTGATGCGGTTGAGGGGGTATACGTATCAGGAGATTGCCCGGCGTGGTGGAGGGATCTTAGCGTCGGCACAGCGCTTTGCCGAGTCTTCGGATGAAGCGTTGATAGAGGGTGTTCTGGCTCGGCTGGACCACCTGGTACGAATGGGTACGACTGCCGTGGAGATTAAGACGGGGTATGGATTGACGGTGGATCAAGAGATACGTGCAGTTCGGTTGCTGGCGCGGGTGCGTGAGCAAACACGGTTGACGGTTCGGATTACGGTTCAGGCGTTGCATGCGTTGCCGGTAGAGTATCGGGATGCGCGTCAGCGGTATATTCGTGCGGTTTGTGAAGAGTTGTTGCCGGCGGTTCGGGACTATGTGGATTTTTGTGATGTGTTTTGCGAAGAGGGTTTTTTTACGCCGGAAGAAAGTCTGGAAGTGCTGGAACGGGCTGTGCAATTGGGGATGCGCGTGAAGGTGCATGCCCATCAGTTTGGCAGGACGGGTGGAATTGAGGTTGCTCGGGCGGTTCAGGCGGTTTCTGTAGATCATCTGGAGCATCTGGACGAAGAGGATCTGGTGGTGTTGCGTTCCTGGCGGACGATGCCCGTGGTGTTGCCGGGTTCATCCTTTTTCCTTCGGAAGCCGTTCAGTCCTGCTCGTCGTTTGCTGGATTCGGGTTTACCGGTGGCGCTGGCTTCGGACTGGAATCCCGGGACGGCACCTTCAGGGAATTTGTATTTTATCTGGCATCTGGCGTGTGCCTATATGGGTATGACGCCCGAAGAGGCGTTTACAGGTTTGACGGTGCATGGTGCGGTTGCCATGGACATAGAAGGAGGGGCGTTGTATGAAGGGGGTGTAGCGACGTTTCAGGTGGTAGAGCCCGTGCAGAGTTTAGCGGTTTATCCTTATGAGTTTGGGCATATTCCGGTTCGTCAGGTGTATATTGGGGGTGAGCGAGTGGTGTAGGGGGGTGTGTGTGAATGTTTCAGGTGGTGGGTGTGGGTGTTTCGGCGTAGATTCGTTTCAGTACTTCAAGGAGGTAGTCCAGTTCGTCCTGGGTGTTCAGATGTGAGAAGGAGAATCGGATAGAGGGTCGGTTGGGGGGAGCCCCGATGGCTTCCAGGACGTGTGATCGCTGGTGTGCGCCCGAAGAGCAAGCACTGCCTGCGGAGGCGGCAATCCCTTCTATGTCTAAGCGGAGCAGGAGCATTTCGCCGGCGGGGTGTGGCGGGAAGCATACGTTGAGGACGGTGTAGAGTCCCTGGTCGGAGGCATCGCCGTTGAACAGGATGTCAGGGAAGAGTGTTTTGAGCTGGTCGCGCAGGTATCGGCGGAGATTCTGGATGTGCTGCTGGTGGTGGTTGAGGTGGTTGAGTACGGTCTGGAGGGCGGTTGCCATTCCGATGATGCCTGGCACGTTTTCTGTGCCTGCCCGGAATTGTCGTTCCTGGGCACCGCCGCGCAGGAGTATGGGTACGGGCTTGCCTTTGCGTACGTAGAGGAAGCCCACGCCTTTGGGTCCGTGGAACTTGTGTGCGGAGGCGATGGTATAGTCAATGGGCAGTTCAGCGAGGTTGATGGCGTAGTGTCCAAAGGTCTGGACCATATCCATGAAGAGGAAGCCTTCGTAGTGGTGGACGAGCTGAGCGATGGGCTGAGGCTCGTGGATTGTGGCGATTTCGTTGTTGGCGTGGATGACGCAGACGAGGGCGGGTCGTGGCAGCGTTTTGAGAAGTTCTTCTAAGTGGTTGAGGTCAATGCGTCCAAGATTGTCGTTGCGGATGTAGGCGAGGGGGATTTGCCAGTGGTGATGTGCGAATTGAGCGGGTTCCAGGACGCAGTGGTGCTCTATGCGGGAGACGATCAGGCTTTTGACGTGGCGTGCACTGACCAGTCCGTAGATGATGGTGTTGGCGGCTTCGGTGGCGGAGGCGGTAAAGATGAGTTCGTCGGGCTGGGCGCCAATGAGTGTACTGATTGTGCGTCGTGCTTCTTCTATGGCGACGCGTGCTTCTCGTCCCCAGGTGTGTAGAGAGTTGGGATTGCCGAAGTTTTGGGACCAGAAAGGTTGCATGGCTTCGTAGACTTCGGGGAGGAGGGGTGTGGTGGCGGCGGCATCCAGGTATATGCGGCGTTTCGGCATGAGACAATGATTTAGTAGATTTCAGGGTGTTGTGTGTTTGGAATGCTTAGAGTGTGGGATGTGTCTGTTGTTTTTTGCTGATTGCATTTTCCAGTCGTGCTAAAGCGGATTGGGCTAATTGGAAATTGGGATCTAGGCGTAGGGCTTGGCGGTAAGCCCAGAGTGCCTGGGCTGTGTCGCCTAAGTATTCGTCGCAGAGTCCCATCATGTAGTAGCCGCGTGCGTAGGCGGGGTTGACCTGGGTGCTCTGGTAGAAGAGTCGGCGGGCTTTCTGCAGGGAGTCGTGCAGGAAGTAGTAATAGCCCATGTTGTAGTAGGCTTGTTCAAACTGGGGGTCCACGTGTTCAATGATGTGTCGGTAGATGGCGAGAGCGGAGTCCCACTGGTTGTTTTGCTGGTAGTACATACCGAGTGCGTACCAGGCGTGGACGGCACTGGAGTCAATGGTGATGGCGGTTTTCAGGTAGGGGAGTGCGCGTGGGTCTTGCTGTGCTAAGTAAAGCAAACCGATCTGGAGGTATGCCGAGAAGTAGTTGGGGAAGTACTCTGTGGCTTTCATGAAGTACTGGATGGCTTTGGCGGTATCGCCTTCTTCTTTGGCGATCATACCGAGGTAGAAGAATGCGGGTGCGAAGGTTTTGTCGTGGTTGAGTGCCTGGAATAGTGCCTGTTTGGCTTTGTCGTATTGCTGGAAGATGAAGTAGATTCTGCCTTTGAGGAGGTAGGCGTCCATGAGGTTGGGGTTGAGTCGGTGGGTTTCTTCTAAGTAGAGGAGTGCGCGCTGGAAATCCTGTGTTTCAAAGTAGATTTTTGCCCAGAGGTAGTAGGCTTCGGCGAGTGTGGAGTCCAAGGTCAGGGCGCGCTGGATGTCGCGTTCGGCTTCGGCGAACTTACCCAGCTGGTAGTAGGCTTCAGCACGTTGCAGCCAGAGGTGGGGGTTGGTGGAGTCCTGCTGGAGTTTGTAGGTGAGTGCCTGGACCCAGGAGGGCTGGAACTGTTCCCAGGGTGAGGGTTTCTGGGTTTGCTCTGAAGTGTTTTTGGATGAACAGGCAAGGAGGAGGAATACGTTAATGATTCCAGTGAGGAGGGTTGGTTGGGCAAGGCGGATTTGCTTCAGGCGTGTCCGCATGCTTCTGTTGGGATTTGGCATAATGAAAAGAACGCAGAGTGGTGGGTAGAGGTTTCCGGCGTAGTGGTAGGCAGTATCGGGTGCTGGTTCCGGCGGTGTATCCGCGGGGTTGCAGTCCGTCTCAGCGATTTCGGATTGAGCAGTGGATACCGTATTTGCGCAGGTATGGGATAGAGGTGGATTTGGTGGAGGGGATGCGTCCGTCCGAATACTGGTTTTACCGGGCGCACTGGTGGGTGGGGATGCGTGTGGTGATGCGTCAGGTGGTTCGTCGTTTGTGGGACTGGGTGTGTAGCAGGCGGTATGATTTGATCTGGGTTCAGCGTGAGGTGAGTTTGTTGCCGGATTGGTTTTTAGAGAAGCTGTTTTTTCGCTCGGGACGTCCGGTTTTGTTTGATTTTGATGATGCGTTGTGGTTGGAGGCGCCATCCAGTCGGTGGAGTCGTCATCGGAAGGTGTGGCAGTGTGTACGGGAGGCGACGCACGTCGTGGTATGCAACAGTTACCTGAGCAGATTTGTTCGGGTGGTGGGCAGGCGTGCGACGGTGCTTCCCACTGTGATTGATACGGATGTGTATGGGTATGAGCCGGTGGATAGTAGGGGTGGTCCGTTAGTGCTGGGCTGGATAGGGAGTACGGCAACACTTCAGCATAATTTTTTGCCGTTTATGGATGTGTGGCGTCGTATACGTCGTGAATTTGGTGCGCGGGTTTTGTTTTTTGTGATGTCGCCGGATCGTCCTGAAGGCATGGAGGGATGGGGCTGGCGCTGGTGGCGCTATCATATGAAGAAGGAGAAGTGGTTTTTGCGAGGGATTCATGTGGGTTTGATGCCGTTGCCGAGTTCGGCGTGGATGCTGGGGAAGTGTGCGTTCAAGCTTTTGCAGTATATGGCTGTAGGTCGGCCGGTAGTGGCTTCGCCTGTGGGGATGAACATCCAGGTGGTGTGTCCGGGTCAGACGGGCTGGTGGGCGCGTACTGAGGAGGATTGGCTGGCGGTGATAGACTGGTTTTTGAGGCATCCTGATCGGATTGGTGAGATGGGTCGGGTTGCGCGTGAATATGTTGTTCGTCAGTATTCGGTGGGTGCGTGGTTACCTGTGCTGGTTCGTGTTCTGCGGGGTGTCATAGAGGGGGATTTGGAGTTGCCAGTCGTTTGATCGGGACTGCCTACTTTTTTTGAAACGGGAGGAACGTGTGCAGGATGGTGTGGAAGAGGCGACCTGTCGGACAATGGGGATTGTGGAGGTGGTTGAGTGTTGCGTGTGTGTTGAGTGTGATCGTGAAGGTGGGTGAGGGGCTTTGGGCGCAGGGCAGTATGGGGTACATTCGTGGGTATGTGTATCATGGGGAGACGGGCGAGCCCCTGCCGTATGCGACGGTGTGGATTCCGGAGTTGCCTGCGACGACGTATGCGGATGAAAATGGATTTTTTGGTTTTCGGGTGCGTGCCGGGACTTACACGGTGTATGCATGGTTTCCGGGGTATGATACGGCGCGAGTAGAGGTGTCGGTACGTGGCGGTATGGTTCATGAGGTGCGTCTTGGGTTGCGTGCGCGTGCGCGTCGGTTGCGTGCTGTGGAGGTTCGTGCGCGTCGTGAGGAGCGCGATCGCGTACCGGCGGTGTCTATGATCCGGATTACGCCTCGTCGGATTTACCAGTTGCCCGGTTTGGGTAAGCAGGATTTAATCCAGTACATACAGACGTTGCCTGGTGTGGTGACGACGGGGGATGTAGGTGGTCGGTTTTTTGTTCGGGGAGGATCGCCTGTTCAGATTCTTACGTTGCTGGATGGGTTGCCGATTTATGCGTTGCATCATACGATTGGGCTGTTTTCTGTGTTGCCGACGGCGTTTCTTCGGGACGTAACGTTTTTTGCGGGGGGCTATCCGGCTTGGTGGGGTGGTCGGTTGTCGTCCGTGATCAGTTTGAAGTCGCGGTATGTAACGAAGCCTGTTCGGGTTTGGGCGACGGTCAATCCGCTGGTTGGGGATGTGACGGTGAATTTACCGAGTGGTGGTCAGGGTGGTTTGCTGGTTTCGGGTCAGTATTCGCGGTTGAATCGGGTTGCTCCGGTGTTGTATCCGTATCTGGAGTCGGATCGGTTACCGTATGCGTTTCATGATGTGTTTGGCAAGTGGGAGGTGCGTTTTGCCCGTGGCTCACAGTTGCATTTTCTGGGATTTTATTCGTGGGATTCAGTGGGTACGTCGGCGGTAGGGATGCGCTGGTATTCGTCGGGTGGTGGTGTTCGGTATGTGGTGGTTCCGCCGGGCACGCGGTTTTTGCTTTCCGGGGTTGTGGGGTACAGTGCGTATGGGACGCGGTATCGGCAGACGGGCTTATTGCCGTCGGAAGCGCGGCTGAGCAGTTTTCATGGGGAGGCGCATATTCGCTATCCATCTCAGGATCAGGACTTTCGTTTTGGCATTCAGTTGCAGGGTTTTAACACTTTGCTGACTTTTTACAACATTTACAATGCGCTGATCACGTATCGGCGTCATACTTCTGAGCTGGCTTTGTATTTGTCTTATCGGCGTAAGTGGACGGACTGGCTATTGACGCAGACGGGGTTCCGTGTTCATCTTTATGCCACAGAAAGTATTGTGTTTCCAGAGCCGCGGTTGCGGGCAAAGGTGTTTCTGACGCCCAATCTTCGGTTGAAGGGTGCGGCGGGTATTTATTCGCAAAGTCTGTTCACGACGACTTCCACCTATGAGGTTACACACCTGTTTGTCGGGTATTTGAATTTACCGGATGAGCGCCTGTACACGCCGTCAGGGAAAGAGATTCTTGCGCGGGTTCAGAGTGCGGGCGATGTGATTGGGGGTGTGGAGTGGTCGCCCTTGCCGTCGGTGTGGGTAAGTGGCGAAGTGTATTACAAGCAGTTTTTCCGGCTGTTCAGTGTCAATCGGTATAAGATGTTTCCGCAGGATCCCAATTATATGGTGGAGGATGGTCGGGCATGGGGCTTGGACTTCTTTACGGAGTATACGGGTGATCGGTTGTATGCCCATTTGACGTATACGCTGTTGTTTGTGTACTGGCGTGATCGGGTTCGGGAATATGTTCCGTGGTTTGGACGTCGTCATATGGTGGTGTTTGTGGGCTGGTGGGCGCTGGATCGGCGTGCCCGGTGGAAGATTGCGGTTCAGTGGTTGTTTGGTTCGGGTTTGCCGTACACGCCTACGGGCGGTTTCTTTCCCTCGTACAGTTTTTCGCAGGGGATCTTCAGTGATTACGTAACGGATTCGTTTCAGACAATGATTCTGCTGGATAACAGTCAGTTTAATCGGGTGTTTTTGCCGCCGTATCATCGGCTGGATATTTCTGTGGAGCGAGTGTTTCGTGTGGGTGGCAACCATCAGTTCACGGTGTTTGCTACGCTGTTCAATGCGTACAATCGGTGGAATATCCTGCACATTAACCGGTTGACGGGCGAGCAAACCTATCAATTGCCGATTTTGCCGCTGGTGGGGTTACGCTGGGGTCCTGATGAGCAATGATTGCGGGTTTGCTTCGTCGTCGTGAGGTGGTTGCCTGGGCTATGTATGACTGGGCGAATTCTTCACATGCTTTGGTGATTACATCGTTGTTGTTTCCCACGTATTATTCGGAGGTGACGCCGGAGGTGGTGCGTTTTTTTTCCTGGGATTGGCAGCGTGCTTCGTTGTATTCGCTGGCGATCACACTGGCTTATAGTGTAGTTGCATTGATGGCACCACCCTTAGGTGCATATGCGGATTTACGGGGCAGGCGGTTGGTATTGATGGGTAGCTTTTGTGCTCTGGGTGCAATCACGACAGCGCTGTTGGGTTTGTATCAGGGAATGTACGTGGTTTTGTTTTTGCTGGTGTTTGCATTGAGTTTAGTGGGGTACGCGGGGAGTCTGGTGTTCTATAATGCGTTCTTGCCGCGTCTGGTTGCGCCCTCATTGATTGATCAGGTGAGTGCACTGGGTTTTTCTCTGGGGTATATAGGCAGTGTTTTGCTGGGTGCGGGGTGTGTTTTACTGGTTGTGTTTGCGGATCGGGTGGGTTTGACGGTGGGTGAGGCGTTTCGTGTGTCGTTTGTATTGACCGGGGTTTGGTGGCTGGGGTTTGCTCTGATTCCTTTGCGGGTTTTGTGTGAGGAAGGTCGTCGTCGTTCTTTTCCTTTGGGCTGGCTGGTTCGTGCCAGTTATCAACGAGTAATTCGGACGTTTTATGTGTTGCGTACGCATGGGGGGTTGCGCGTGTTTATACCGGTGTTTTTTCTGTTCAGTATGGGCTTGCAGACTGTGATGTTTTTGGCGGCGTTGTATGCTTCGGAGGAGGTGAATCTAACTGTTTATGAACGCGTTTTGACAATTCTGGCGTTGCAGCTCATAGCGATTCCTGGTGCGCATATTTTAGCTTGGCTGACGCGGTTTGTTCGGCGGTCTGTCGTTTTAAGCGGACTGGCGTTATTCTGGTCGTTGCTGATGGTGTATGCCTGGCAGATGGCAGGCAAACTTGATTTTTATGTACTTGCCGTGTGTATTGGCTTTTGCATGGGCGGTACGCAATCCCTGTTGCGTGCTACCTATGCGCTGTATATTCGCTCGTATCCTGGCAGATATGCAGTGTTTTTTGGTTTTTACGAGACCGTAGAGAAGTTCGCCATTGTTCTGGGTACGTTGCTATTTGGGGTGTTAACTGAGGTCTTTCAGACGATGCGTGCGGGTGCTGTGGTGCTGGCTGGTATTTTTCTGGTTACAGGTATTTTTGCTGTTTTGATGCCCAGGATGGATATGTTGCAAAGCAAGGAAAAGGAATAGGATGTACAGGTTTGCACAGGTGTTCATGGAGGTTTTCCGTGGAGAACGTGTGGTTTGGGGTACGGTTGCGTGGTGGCGTCGGCTGTGTGCGTTTCACCGGATTCTTGCGCGGGTGGTGTGTGAGGAAAAAGTGTCATGGGTTATTTACTATCCGTCGCAGGTTCGGTGGGATGACCGGATTAAGCAACGTCCGCATCATTTACTGGGTCGGCTTGCGTCGTTGGGTGAGGGGATTGTGGTATGGCTGGAATCGCGTGGTGTGGGGTTTCGGCGTGCGGGCAGGGTTCTTGTGGGTTCGCCCCGCAGCTTGTTGTGGTACGGTCCATTGCCTTTACCGTGTCGGGTCAGGCAAATTCTTTATCTGTCTTCTACTGACGTGAGTATTCCTGTCAGTGTGGTGGTACGGTGGAAGGTACGGGGCGGACAGCTGGTGTATGAACTGATTGACGATCTGCGTGTGACGAGGGTTAATTATCCGGGATGGGTGTGGCTGCGTGTTGCCTGCCGGCATAAACTGCTGATGGAAAGGGGTTTGCCAGATCTGGTGGTGTATTCAGCGCATGCGCTTCGTGCGTGGGTACGCACATCTGCTGTGGATGTCCCGGTAGCGTTCATTCCTAACGGTGTAGATACCAGGCATTTTGCCCTTACTGCGGAGATTAATTCGTCTGAGGGTGCTCAGCCCATTGTTGGTTTTTACGGGGCATTGGCGGATTGGCTGGACTGGGATCAAATTGAAGCGGTTGTTCGGGCGATGCCCGATTACATTTTTGTGTTTGTGGGTCCGGTGTGGAGTAAGGCGGTACGTCGGTTGCAACGGTATGGCAATGTGGAGATTTTGGGTCCGGTCTCGTACGATTTTCTGCCGGTTGTAGCGCGGTTGTTCACGATTGGTTGGATTCCCTTTCGGTCTGGTGCAATTGCACGTGCGACGTCTCCGCTGAAGGTGTACGAATACCTGAGTATGGGCTTGCCGGTGGTGGCGTCGCGGTCGCTGTGGATGTGCCGTGGGTTACCGGGGATATGGTTTGCGGAGACGGCTCAGGAGTATAGAGAAGCGATTGAAGAGGCGGTGAGGTGGCGGAGGGTGGTGACGCGTGTGGATCGGGAGCGGTTACGGGAGGCGGTGAAGGTATACGATTGGGAGGTGCTTGGTAGGGAGTTGAGTGGGTTTATGGGTTTGGTGGTTGGGCGGGGTGGGCGTAAGTGGCTGAATGGCAGGGAGTTGTGAAGCGGGCTGTAG
>JALWYU010000111.1 GCA_026992635.1 Bacteroidota bacterium
CCCCTAAACCCAACCCCCAATCCCAACCAGGACCCACCAGCCAATCACCATGTGGCGACCCACACGCCTCCAGGAAATCATCCTGCCACCACGCATCCTGAACAACCTCCGTGCCTTCTTGGAAGCCTCCCAATACGAAAACCGTCCCTTAGCCCACGTCCTCTTAGCCGGACCCCCCGGAACAGGCAAAACCTCCTTAGCACATATCTTAGCCCGTGAACTGGGTACGTCCTGTACCGTCGTCTCGGCACCCGCCCTCCGTAAACCTGCCGACCTCGTCGGTGTACTCCTCCATCTCCAGGAGGGTTCCATCCTCTTTATTGACGAACTGCACCGACTGCCACCCGCCGTCACCGACCACCTCTGCCAGGTCATGGAAGACTTCCAATTGGGCGAAGTGGGCGGACCCCGCGGACGCACACGACCTCTCCACCTCCAGTTCCCACCCTTCACGCTCATTGGCGCTACCACACACCTAGCACGCGTCGCCCGTCCGCTCCGTACACGATTTGGCATCGTCATCCGCACACACCTCTATTCCATCTCGCTGCTCACACAGGTCGTGGAACGCGCCGCCTCCGCAATGGGCATCGCGATTGAACAAACCGGGGCACGACTCATCGCTCAGTGCGCACGGGGAACACCCCGAACCGCCGTCCACCTCCTCTACCGAATCCGCGACTTCTACATTGCCGACAGAGGCGAACCACCCACACACCTCTCTACCCCTACCATCCAGAACGGACTCAAACGACTCAACATTGACGTTCGCTATGGACTCCACGAAGAAGACCGACGATACCTCCGCATCCTCATTGAAGAATTCCAGGGGGGACCCGCCGGACTCCGCGCCCTAGCGGACCTCCTCCAGGAAGACCCACGCACCATTGAAGAAGTCTATGAACCCTTCCTCCTGATCCGCAAATTCATTGCACGAACCACTCGCGGACGAATCGCCATGCCCCGCGCCTACGCCGCCATAGGACGCCCTATCCCAACCCAAAACCCATAAAACCCCAATGAACAACACCCACCACCATAAACCAGAACCAGAAGAAGAACAACCACCCCTTATACCCGACACGCCCGCTGAACAGTCGTGGCTGACCGGAATCGCACACATCCGACGCGCACTCCGCCAAAAGATCCCCCTCAACAAGATTTACATTCGGGCAGGCACGAACCTTACTCAAGCCTTGCAGCGCCTGATCCACCAGGCACGCCAATCCGGCATTCCCATCCGGTACGTACCCGATGCCTGGTTCCGAACCCGCAGACTCTCACCGTACAAAATCGTTGCCGCCCAGGTGGCACCCATCCCCTACCTCACACTCCAAGACCTCATCAAAGAATGGCACTCAACAGGAAAAGCACAGCTCCCTGCTTTGCCCCCATTGCTCATCCTGGACGGAATCACCGACCCACGTAACCTGGGCGCACTCATCCGGACAGGCGTCACCATGGGTGCACGCTGGTTCGCACTCCCCACCAAACACAGTGCCGCCATAGACGAAACCGTCCTCCACACCAGCCGAGGAACACTTCTCCACGCACGACTCGCACGATTCCCATCCACAACCGCCGCCATCCACACCCTCCAGCAGCACAACATCCCAATCATTGCCACCACCCACCACCAGAACCAGACAACCCCCCTCACCACCTTTTCCTGGCACGAGCCCTGTGCCCTCATCCTGGGCAGCGAAGACAAAGGGGTATCGCAAGCGTGGCTCACCGCCGCCCAAGCCCGCATATCCATCCCCACAGCACCCTGGAATACCGTCCTCAACGTTTCCGTCGCCTGCGGTATCTTTTTATATGACTGGTTCCACAAAGCGATGAAGCGTACGACAACCCAACCACAACACCAAACCCCACCACAATGCATCAATGGTGGCACGCCTGGCGACAACCCTATGGACTCCGCATCATCTTAGCACTCACATTTTTAGGACATGGACTGGTCAACCTGGGACTCAGCCCTATGTTCGCCTTCCACACCCAGCTAGTCGGATGGGCAAACCAGATCCTGTCCACCATTGGCATGCCCTTCCACCTCCCCATCCCCCAGTTCCTGACAGGTTTGGGTTGGGCAGAAGTGCTCGTTACACTGCTTGTGCTGGTCCTCCAGGGAGATGCCCTCCTCGCACTCCTAGCAATTCTGATGGGCTACCTCCTCACTGTCGGACTCCTCGCCTGGTACGGATACGGCGCCTCCGGCTACCACTGGCTGGGAGTCGCAGAAATCCTGCGACGCATGCCCTGGTTCCTCACCGCACTCACCTTAGCACTGTGGGTACGCACCCAACAATTGCGACCCCAGCTCGTACGCTACGCCCTCGCCTCCGCCTTCTTAGCACACGGACTCTCCTCACTGGGCTTCCTTGGCTTCCGTAAAGGACACATAGACTTAGCACTCAACCTTATCCCCGAAGAGTATGTCCTGGACTTCGTGTGGGCAACCGGCATCTCCGACACCATCATCGGTACACTCCTGCTCACCGGCATCCTGCCCGCACTCGCCCTCACCCTGGGCACCCTATGGATTACCGCCGTCGTCGCCGTCAGCTTCCTTTCCTCAATCCCCGAAGGGATCTTCCGGCTGGGCTTCCTGATGATCGCACTCTGGACATTCGCCAACCGCCAGAAAGCCTTCCCCCGCGGATGGTGGTACCCCTTCCCCGTCCACAACAAGAAATAACTACCCGCCCAATCTACTATAAGGTAAGACAAAAAATTTTTTCGCTCCCCCCAAATTTTCTCCAAAATGTCCCTTGTTTATTTTCTCCGGAGTCTGTACCTTATATATGGAGGGTATAGAAGAAAGCAGGGAGAATCATGCAGGCAAGACCCTTACGGCGGGCGGGCAAAACCAAAAAACTCCTCTTCCGAATCAGCACACTCAGCACAGGCATTCTCCTTATAGGGCTCCTCGCATGGAAACCCCAGCCCACAACCCCCGCCACATCCACCCATAACGGCTTCCGCCTCATCCCACTGAAAGACGCGAAAGGCGTACCCACCATCGGAGGCATCACGCCCGACGGACGCGCCGGGGCAGGCTACACGATCCGCGACCAGGTCTTCTTCTGGTATCAAGCCCACCCCCAAGCCCCTATCCACTGGACTATCTTCCCCGCAGGGCGAACGCTCATCCTGAGCCTCACCTATTCCAAATCCCACAACACCTACTGGCTCCTGGGCGAAAGCTACCCCATCCAGGGACCACGCGAAGTGGCAACCCTCATCCGAATCCAGCCCAACCAGCCTACCGCCGACATCTGGTGGGTTGCCCCACCTCAGGGACACGCCGAAATCCTCACCGCCACCCAGGAAGGCAACACCATCTACTTTGCCGGCAAAGTGGAAGAGCCCGAAGTCGCTGCCCATACCTTTATCACAGCCCGGGCTATGCGCGTCTACCCGCTGATCGGTGCAATCCACCTCAACGAAAATGCCAGTGAATCCTCTGACCTGCCCGCCCTGCAAGCCTACGCTGTGATTCCCCAGGAAGGCGAGCTCTGGCGCATACTCCGTATCGGTACCCATCCAAGCAGCCCTTACCTAGCTGTGGCGGGTGAAGCCGTCCTCGCCTGGGGCGAAAACAACATGCCCCAGAAAACGCGAGCATGGTTCGCCCTGATAGAGAAAAATTCCTGGAAACCAGTATACT
Organism: Bacteroidota bacterium; assembly: GCA_026992635.1. Lineage (GTDB taxonomy): Bacteria > Bacteroidota > Bacteroidia > JAADEI01 > JAADEI01 > JALWYU01. The sequence goes on from JALWYU010000111.1 coordinate 3,674, forward strand.
CCGTAGAAATCCCCGAGGTGAACAGCCCCCAACCCATCCTGGCAGACTGCAACCACAACACCTGCATCGGCGTGTGGCGAACCCCCCAAAACCTGCTCATCCTGACCGTACCCTCCAGCCCACAACCACCTCCACAGCAACAGCCAAACGCCCAGATCTTCGCATTCCATACACCAACCTGGCTGATGACCTGGCGCGGCATCCTGCAAAACCAAAACCTCTGCATCATCGGATCAGCACTGCACAGGGGCAAATCCCGCGCCACCCTCCTTTGCTTCACGATCCAGGAGCAACAAATCCAACCCGCCCAACTGCGGGAAATCGCCGATACCTCCTACCCAATTTTCTCAGGCGACTGGCTCATTGCTAACCCCTCCACCAACACGATAATCACCGGAGGCATCCTCTTCAACCAGGATAACCGCCAGTATTACATCTGGATGAACGATGGACAGACTCCACAATGCTGGACCACCTCCCCCCACCCAGAGCAGATCCTGCAACCCGCTTCTGTCCAATCGCACACCAATCTATCCGGCAGCCAGCTCGCCCCCAAGCCCGTCACCACCAGAAAACTCACACTGCACGTACACAAACACATGCGGGAGACCCTATCCTGGTCATCCCTCACTACACAAAATCTTACCTGTGAGCCATGATCCAGCGCATCCTCCAGCTGGGCAAACGCGCACTCCTTACATTCACCCTCACCACTGCAATCGTCAACTGGAACACCCTGCACGCCTGCGACTGTTTTAACAACTGTTCGTGGTTGCAAATAGATTCAGTCGTTGGTTTGTGTGTGTACATTACATCATATGCCTGTTATGCTCACCCAGGTGCGTGTCAAGTAACTATCACCTGGGGGGATGGGACTATCTCCAGCTATACACTCCCCTCAGTAACGTTCTCAGACTCCCACTGCTACAATGCTTGCGGGACCTACAATATCCAGGTTGTCGTTCAATGTGGCTGTGGAACTTGCTTACCTGGTACAACCGTCCAATCCTTCTCTGACATCCTGATCCAGACCTCCCCCAGCACAGAAGTGTGCCTTGGCGATACCGTCGTCTTTACAACCGTGCCCAATACCCCCAACTACACCTACAACTGGCAACTGCCACCCAACAACATATACTTAGATACCTCCGCAGTAATGACCTACATCACTGACTCCGTAGGCACCTTCTACATCATCTCCTGGGCTTGGGACTCACTTTACAACTGTGGCGACTCCGACACCGTCCTGCTCACCGTCCATCCCCTGCCCACCTTTACCCTCCCCGACAGCATAGGCACATGCTATGGCGACACCGCCCTCCTGGGACCTCCCTCCTTCTCCGCCGGCTCCCCACCCTTCTCCTACAACTGGACACCACCCATAGACCTCTCATGCACCAACTGCCCCAACCCAATCCACGCGGGAATCAACCCCGGACACTACATCCTGGAAGTGACAGACGTGAACGGATGCCGATACCAGGACACCATAGAAGTCATCATCTGGCCACTGCCCATCGCCACCGCAATCGGCGACTCTATATGCTTAGGCGACACGGCAACCATCCAGGTCACCGTATCCTCTGGCACACCACCCTTCACCTACCAGTGGGTACCCCCACCACCTGCCTCCGTCTTCTGTGACACCTGCCCCACCACACAGACAGACCCCACCGACACCACCACCTACACCGTGATCGTTACTGACCAGCACGGATGCCAGGACACCACCACAACCACCGTCATCGTCTACCCCCTGCCCGTCTTTGACCTCCTGGACACCGTACTGTGCTGGCACGACTCAGCACAGATCACCGTGCCCACGGGCGTCGCCTGGCAATGGACACCCAACCTGTACCTCTCATGCACCTCCTGCCAAACCGTCATTGCCTGGCCACCCGACACCTTCACCTATACCGTGACCGCTTACTCCATCCATGGGTGCGAATGGACCGACCAGATCACCATAATGGTGGACTCCGGTGCACCCGTCGCCGCCCTCCGGGACACCATCGCCTACACAGGTACAGAAGTCAACCTGCTGGGCATCACCAATGTACCCATCTACTGGTGGTATTCCCCCGACGGACAATTCGTGAATTTCTCAGGCATCCAGGCAACCGTCTTAGCCCCACCCCCCGGCGAAAGCGACACCTTCTACTTCTGGGTGCAAAACGAAAACGGTTGCCTCACATGGGACTCCGTCATCGTGCGCGGAATTGAATTCCCCGAATGCGATGTCAACGACTGGATCCCCAACACCTTTACACCAAACGGCGACGGCGTCAACGACGTCCTCTACATCTACGCAACCCGCAGAGCCATCATTGAAGAATGGCGAATCTATACACGATGGGGTGAACTGGTCTTCCAGGCAGAAGACGTCCGAATCGGATTGCCCCACATGCGCTCAGAAATAGGCTGGGACGGAACCTACAAAGGACAACGACTGCGACCCGACGTCTACGTCTACTACTACCGCATCTCCTGCGGAGGCAATACCTACTTCCGCAAAGGCGACGTAACACTCCTCTATTGACAACCGCCGCCACCACAGTTGCCCACCCTCCACACAACCACAACCCAACAACACAACACAACGCAACGATTCTATACGCTCTACCCAGGATGACTGGAAGAAAAGAAAAAGCGCCCGACTTCCCCGGGAACTTCCCCCTGTGTTGAACCGTTACCAGATTCTGGTGGGTCCGTGCGACTGACCCTGGCTGAATCCCCCAGGCCCGAAAGGGAGCAAGGGTAAGGCTAAGGGCAGTGTGCACGGCAACCCACCTCCTCCTCTTACCCCTCCTATCCAGCCCAAACCTTCAATACCGCCGCGCCCGTCAGATTCCCCGCATCTAAGTCGTGCAAAGCCTGATTTGCCTCCTCCAGCCGATAAACGCGAATGTGCGTACGCACGGGATAACGCCGAATTACCTCAAAAAATTCCACGCCATCCCGACGCGTCAAATTCGCCACCGACCGAACCACACGCTCACCCCACAAAATCCGATAAGGAAACGAAGGAATGTCACTCATGTGAATCCCGGCACACACCACAGTTCCCCCTTTGCGAACGTGCTCCAGCGCATGCACGACCAATGACCCCACCGGCGCATAAATAATCGCCGCATCCATTTGTTGAGGTGGCGATTCATTGCTGTACCCCGCCCACGCCACACCTAACGACCGCGCAAAGCGTACACCCTCCTCATCCTGAGGCTTCACAAACGCAAACAAAGTCTTGCCCTGCTGAATCGCAACCTGTGCAATGATATGCGCCGCCGCCCCAAACCCATAAATACCAATAACCTGTGCTTCTTCGGGCACCATCCGATACGAACGATAACCTATCAAACCCGCACACAATAACGGCGCCAGATGAAAAGGATCGTACTGTTCTACTGGAAGGCGAAAGCAATACTGCGCCCGCGCAACAATGTACGTGGCATACCCACCATGCCGTGTATACCCGGTGAATTCCGGACGATCACAGAGATTTTCCTTGCCCCGCCGACAATACCAGCACTCACTGCAGGTACCTCCCAGCCAGGGTACACCGACAATATCCCCCGGTTGAAACGCCTGGACAGCAGAGCCCGTCTCCACCACTTCACCCACCACCTCATGACCCGGAATAATCGGAACCTTCACTAAGGGCAACTCACCCTTCACAATGTGCAAATCCGTACGACACACACCACACGCCAGCACACGAAGCAACACCTCATCAGGCGCAAGATCCTTCACTTCATACGTGAAAGGGCGCAATGGCTGACGCACCTTGACCAGTGCCATTCCCCAAACCTCCATGGTCCCCGCACAATTTTTCAGTTCTTTACTCAACACGCCTTCTGCCCCCCTCTCTGGAAAGGTAACCCGCTCCGGGAACTTTTTCTCTCGCTCAGCGGTTACCCTGAAAAGCCATAGTCTCCAGAAGTTGCCCAACGGGGCCGTAGCTCAGCTGGCCAGAGCGCCGTCCTGGCAGGGCGGAGGTCACGGGTTCGAATCCCGTCGGCTCCACCAACCCGCAAAGCCAATTCACCCCGACTCCCCACTACCGCTTCCCACCATCTTTTCCCGGGCGTCTCAGCAGATACGTCCCACCTCCCGATAATTCAGCAAGTTCAGTGGAGTCTCGCTATGAACGCTCCACACACTGCAGAATCTGAGAACTCGCCCTGAAAACACACATCCTGCATATGTCAATTGCTCGCGCACCCGTTCTATCTCCTTGAATAGTGCACCACATACCTTCCAAAAAACCATTCAAAAACGAGAACAGACCAGCAATTCGGCAATAACCTGAGGGTTTTACAAAAACAGCGAAAACAGTGCCTGGAAGAAAAAACCGCCCGAACGAAAACTCTGAAACCCTGAGGAAATTTTGCAAGAGAAATAGGGTAAATTGAAGTAGAAAATCCACGTCAGATGATTGGGGTCAACCCTGTCATGTCAAGCATCATTGTAATTGCCCCTGCCGTGAAGCGCCTTCCAGAAAAAGATGCCACATCTCCCCCCTTGCTGGAATTCGCCAGCTCCCTGCTAAAAGAATATCGGCGGCTTTCTTCCTTTGAAGAAAAGAAAAAATTCATTGAGAGACAAACACCCCAATTCGCCACCGCACTCATTGAATACTTCATGGAGGAGTTGAAGAAAATTGATCCCGGCAAGTTCAAAGCAGATCTGCAGAAGGCACTTCCTGCCATTGAACAGATTTTGCAAAGTGAGATTCCCGACACTGACCTCGTCCACGAAATCACTGAATTCCTGGATATCCTGCTGAGCATCCAGGAAGAAATAACAGAGCAGGCAGAGCAACACCCAGATCTGGCAGAAGAGTTCTTTGAGCATTACATGCGGTTTATCCTTGCCCTGATCCTGTCAGTTGAAGCCTATCGGATGGACAAACATCCAGAAGACTTAGAGATCCTTGAACATTTCTATGATGACGCCGATGTTGCCCTGGACAGGTTTATGCTGAAGGAATATCTGGATGTGGTGACTGAACTGGGCAGGGAAGTTTTAAGAATTAAAAAAGCAGGCGATGACAAACGAATCAAGCCACTCTGAAAGCCAAAAAAACACAGTTTCATGAATTTGAAAGAAAACGATGGACAGCCTTTAAAAAGCATGCCCGTAAAATTGAACAAGCTCTGAAAGATTTTAAAGAAGATATAGAACAACAGGGTATACGCTGTCTGAAAAAAAACTGGCAGGATTTGAATTGGGAGAACACGATTATGGAATTTACAGATATCGGCACAGTAGCACCAAGCTGCGTGTATTTGTTGTAGCCGAACAACAGACGACTCTATGGTGTATATCATTTCACAACGGCACCGGCGGAACATACCCCCCTATCCACCGATCACCCCGCAAAACCGCCTTGAGCTCCAACCGACTGAATACCCAGTCCACGATCTCCTTAAGCAACGCCTTCGCATACTCCACCTCCTCCTTCCCAAAAAAATAATACAAATAATACCAATCGGACGTGCCCCGCGACCACCTCACCACCCTCCATTCCTTCCCTGAAAACAACCTCCAAAATCCCACCTCGTCATTCCTGTACATATACTCCAGCAACCAGATCTCAGAATCAAGCATTGGGTTCTTACCACTCTCAATAATCAGATCAACGGAGAATTTCCCGTGGTAGCGAACATCCTGAAACCTTCTCCAATAGGTAACGCCACAACTGATCGCCCGATCCCGATCATCCCGCTGACCAAACTCCCCAACTTTTATCGTATACACAGACACCGATTTCTCATCCCAATCACCCGCATTACGATCATGCAGATACATATGCAAAACCACCTGAGCCGGCATCCCCTCCTCTCCCAACTTCTGCACCACAATCTCCTCAAAATATCCACTCACCGACTCCAGAACCTGCAATACCCAACCCGGTATCTGCGCCTTCCTCCATTCCCCATGCACCACAACACCCCGAACCGCCTTGCCATCCCCACCCATCACAACCCCCTTTTTTCAATTCCCAAAGTTTCCTCCACACCACAATATGCCTGCACCTGCCCCGCACCAGCTTCTATACTTGTAACCTATGGCACGCCCATTAAAC
>JALWYU010000112.1 GCA_026992635.1 Bacteroidota bacterium
CTGTAATCCCCGAACCCTGCGCCCTCACTTTGAGCGGTGAAGACCCCGAACCCCCTCTCTTCTTCTGCCCCACCACCCTCTACCAGACCATAGAAGAAGCCTGGCTCCAAAAAGATACCACCACCTTCCGCACACTCTTTCAACTGTTGCAAAGTGCACCCTGGCTGGGCAACGCCCATCTCCTCCAGACCACAACCGCAAAGATCTACTGGTTGCGAAGAGCCTATGAAAACCAGCAATGGCAAACCGTCATCCACATCTTCCAAACCATCCCTATGGATGTCTTAACAACGGAACTCCGCGCAGAAATCTACTTTCGCACTGCCTACGCCTGGTTCAAACGCCACCAATTAGACTCCGCCTTCCGCTACTTTGAACTCTGCGCCACCACAGGCAGAACCACACGATGGTACGCACCCGCCTCCTTCTACCTGGGCTACATCGCCTACTTAAAGGGCGACTTAGCCCGTGCACAGGTCTTCTTCCAGCGCCTACACGAACACCCCGCCTACAGCAAGTACCTCCCCTACTACGAAGCACACCTCCTCTTTTTGCGTGCCCGGGAGACTGGCGAGTACTCCGCATTCCTCACCCAGGCAAGACAATGCTTACAGCAACCCGCACACGTCGCCTTCCGCCGCACACTCTATCTCCTGATGGCACACGCCTACTCCGCCACAGAACAATACGACTCCGCACGCATCTACCTCAAAAAATACGTCTACTTCACCGGAATCATGAACCCGGAAGCACGACTCTGGCTCGCCAGCCTCTTCCTCCACAAAGGACAATGCGACTCTGTCCTCAGCTACACCAAAGACATCCTCTTTGCTCAGGATACTGTCGGACACCTCGCCGCCTACTACTATGCGTACTGCCTTCACACACAGGGTAAGCGATCCGAAGCCCTCACCTGGTACTGGCGATGCGCACTCCGTAAACCCGTCAGCCACCTCCGTAAACCCGCACTCTTCAACTACATCTACCTGGCAACCGACCTCCACCGCTATTCCGACGCAATTCGCGGAGTCCGCTTCCTCCTGGATTCCTTCCAGCTCTCCAAATACGAACGGGAAGAAATCAATCACCTGCTTCCCAAGCTCCTCCTCCACACTGGCAACTACAAAGACGCCCTGATCATTTTGCGCCACCTCGTCAAAGAACGTCCCACCTTAGAACCCATCTATGTACGCGTCGCCTACCATCAGGCAATGGTCTACCTCTCTGTCAACCAATCCGATTCCGCCCAGATCCTCCTCAAGGACATCCTCCACTACCCCCAGGAACGAACCTACTGGGCACGTGCCCTCTACTGGCTGGGCGACCTCGCCTACAAACAAAACAACTTCACTTTAGCGCGAACACACTGGACAAAAGCCCTCAACCACCTCTCTAACGAACCCAGCGACCATCCCACCACCCAGCCCATGACACTCTACAACATCGCCTATACCTACTACCAAACAAAAGACTACCAGAATGCCGCCGTCTACTTTGGACGAGCAACCCGTCAGTGGCGCCAGCGAATCGTCCATCAGGCAGAGGTTCCCTTCTTTCGCGATGCCTGGCTGCGCCACGCCGACTGCTACCTACTCCTGAAAGACTGGCAAAAAGCCTACCAGATCTTTGCCCGGTATACCCGTGAAGGCCCCCAGCCCCGGGATTATGCCCTGCTCCAGGCGGGTATCCTCGCTGAAGTCCTTCACAAAACGGACCAGGCACAAGCCCACTACGACCAGCTCATCCAGCAGTACCCCCGGAGCACCTACTATCCGGAAGCCGCCTTTCGCTTGGCACGCCTCTATGTGCAAGCCCAGCAAGATAGAGAAGCACTCCCCCTGTTGCGTAAGATCGTCCACCAGTTTCCCAAACACTCGCGCCACCGCGATGCCTTGGCAGAACTCGCCTTAGTCCATTACCGTCTGAATCATCCCGACTCCGTCCTCTTCTACTTTGAAATGCTCTTCAAGACGTACGCGGCACAGCGCTCCCACTTTCAGCACCTCCTCCCTGTCGTGCAAAAAGTTTTCGTTGCGAAGGGCGATCCCGAAGGCTACTTTGCCTTTCTCCAGAAATACGCAGGCAGAACGCTTTCGCCCGAAGAGGAAGAAGCCGTTCTGTGGGACGCCATCCTCACTGCCCAGCAACAAGGTGATTGTGCACGCGTACGCCGGATCGGTAACCAGTACCTGCGCCAGATCCCGGAACCCCTCTACGAAACCGACGTTCGCTTCTACTTAGCAGAATGCTACTTCCAGGAAAAGATGTGGGACTCGGCACGAGTCCACTATCAGTGGCTCACCCAGCACACCAACCACGTCCCCTACCTGAAACAAAGCTGGCTGCGCACCGGATGGATCGCACTCCAGCAGGGCGACTCTACACGCGCCGCCCACGCCTACCAGCAAAGCCTCCCCTACATTGAAGAAGACGTCCTGAAACTCCAGGTGCTTCAGACATTGATGTACATCCTGCCCAGAGCAATGGACACTACACAGCTGGCGCGGGTTGCCCACCAGATCCTCAACCATCCACAGAAAACCCCACAGGATGCAGTTCACGCTTACTTGTTGCTTGCCTTTTACCATTATCGGCACACCCAACAGATAGACAGTGCCATTGTTTACTTCCACCGGGCAGCGGAAGCCACTTACTTAGAGCCAGGAGTCCAGGCACGCTACTATTTGGCACACATCTATTTAGAAACCGGCAAACTGGACAAAGCCCATCGCACCATCCAGCAAATCATCAACCATACGCCTGCCTACGACTACTGGATCGCTCGCGCCTACATCTTGCTGGGCAGATGGTTCGCCCAAAAAGGCAACTATGAGCAGGCACGGGCAATCCTCCAGAGTGTAGCAGAAAACTATCCGGGCGAAGACGTCCAGCAGGAAGCCCGGTACTGGCTGAGCCAGCTGCCTGAACCCCCGTCCGCTCAGGCTACTCCCTCCCCAGACGACGAAGCAGTTCCCATAGATCAATAACCTTTTCTGAACAAAAGCAACCTCACACCCCATTTTTGTCGTCTATCTTGTAGGAAAGGCTCCTCAAAAGCAAAACTCCAATTTTCACACACAATTTTCCAATCATGCAAGCACTTCCTGGCATACAATGGCGGACGGGCATGCAAAAAGCACGACAAGTCCACCCCCCACCCGTACACCGAAAACCCAACCACCTCCCACATAACCCGAATAAAGAACGCCATCCCTGGCTCATCCATACTGCCTCTTCCTTCCTGTGTGCAGGCATTCAATGGCTTGCCCGACTGAGCACACACAACGCCTCGCTTTCCTTCGTGCTGATTCTGATTTGCATGTACCTGATGGTATGGCTCACGCCTGCCCATCCCGTTTATGCACAGGCTAAGACACGCCGTCTTGTCCGCCAAATTGAAAAGTCCCTCCTGACCTTCCCACCACGCACCGCCAGTGCCCAACCTTACATCCGTGAGTTGCTCCAGACAGCACCAAACCACCCCATTGCCCTCTTCTGGAAAAGCTGGATCGCCATTCATCGCAGTCAATGGGATAGTGCTTACTACTGGCTCTCGCAAAGCGAAGAGGGCATTGCCCTTGCAACCCATAACCCTTTCTATGCACAGGTCGTGGAAGACCTGCCCTACATCAAAGGCGTTTTACTGCTGTTGCAAAATCGTCCGGAAGAAGCCCTCACCTATCTGCGCTATTACCTGCAATTCATTTCTTCCAACAACATTTCCTCACGACTTGTCCATCCTTACGTGTACAGGCTCTTTGCCTTAGAATACACCCCTGAACAGATCCACGAGTATCTTCTGCTTGTACCCGACCTCCCGGATATCGTCACAGCACGCATAGAAGAATGCCAGATTCTCCAGGAGATTTTGCACACACCTCCGCCTGTACGATTCGTCGCCCACAACTGGCATGTTCTGAACTCGCCTGTGTGGGAATACGCTTTTATCCCGATGACCGATACGGTTTCCGTGGATTCGCCCCTGGGATTCTTTGTCCGGCGCTTCCCGGCAACCCACGCTGCAGATGTAGAAGGACTCACCCGTGAACAACCCTTCGTGATCTATGGGACACAAATCCACAAGGTGCTGGTCAACCCCTCACGCGAAGTCCACACAGCTGTTTCCGACTGGTTACCCCGGCAAAGTACCGGGATTTTGTATCTGGGTGTTCGGGCAGGCGATCTCTTCTTTATCCGAAAACACGAACAAATAGATACGATGGTCCTGATTGAGGATCCCCTACCTCGCCCACTCAATACGCCCTATCGTGAGCGTACTGCTTTTTACCTCCGCAACCAGCAAATTCTTCTCTTTGTCAGCAATCGTCCAGGTGGCATAGGAAAGCTGGATCTGTGGTTTGCTCGACGCCAACCCCACAAAGCACATCAGTGGCATGTATGGAATCCCGGCACACAGGTCAATACTCCCCGCAACGAACTCAGTCCCTTTGTGTTTGGCGACTCCATCCTGATCTTTGCTTCGGATGGGTATCCACGCATTGGAATGACTGACCTTTACATCACCAGGATCCGGGTAACCCAGGACACTGTGCTGATTGCAGACAAGATCTACTGGTTGCCACCCCCTATCAGCAGTGCCGCCCAGGATATGTTTCCCTGGCTTGTCCTCACGGAAAATGACTCTTTCCTCTTAGGATGGAGCAGTAACCGACAGGGTGGATCCGGCGGACTGGATTTCTATTATGTACTGCTGGACGAACCGAACACTTTGTTCCCCCCAGCTTCGCTGAAAATTGACTCACTGGTCGCATTCCTCACGCGGCAGCGTACATTGGCAGCCCGGGCACCGTCTTCCACCGGTGGTCTCCAATCCCTTTCTCCCCAGGAAAATTTTACAGGTTTAGAGGAGCACTGGTCGGGGTTTGCCCGCGGGGAAGCCCCACCCCAAGCTTGGCAACGCCGGGATACTTGCCTCCTTTTAGGAATTGTCTATTTTGCCTTTGGAAAACACGAGATTGACCCCAATTTCCTGCCATACCTGTATCAGATTGCCGATAGTCTTCGCAAAGAGCGACTTCACCGGATCCGACTCGTTGGACATACCGACAGCATTGGCAGTGCCGTGTACAATTACCACTTAGGGCTACAACGGGCACGACGCGTCGCTCAATTCTTCCGCGCACAGGGCATTGTTGCTGACCAGATGATCGTTACCAGTCTCGGCGAAACCCAACCCATCGCATCCAACAAAACCGAAGAGGGACGCCAAAGAAACCGACGCGTGGAAATCATCGTCTGTCCCTCGGATATTTAGACTTACTTGCGGTAACCCACTGCATTAGGCAGTGAGCCATTGCTCCAGCCACTCCGCCAGCTGCCTCAGTAAATGTTTGGCTTGACGTTGAACCTGCTCTTCTGGCTCGCTCTCTATTCGCTGAATAAGGGTTTCCAGTCGTGCAAGATCCTGAGCAGGACATCCCTGTTGCCGAATATAGTCTACGAGGATCCGGCCCGCCCCCTTCCGCCGAATCGCCTCCACCATTTCCAGCGCATGAATATGCGAGGTTCCTTCCCAGATAATGGCAACCTGCGTCTCACGGTGCCAGCGCTCAATCAAAAAATCCGTGGTGACACCAATGCCTCCATAAACTTCAATTGCCCACTGCGTGATTGCCAGTGCCTGCTCAGCAGTTCGGTTCTTGGCAATGTGCGTAATGAGGCGCGCCAGCTGATACGCCTCCGAATATGGAGGGGATTGACGCCAGCACCCATCCAGCAATGCCACTGCCCAAAACGCCAGCGCTGTGCTTCGCTCCAGTTGACGGCGCCACACCTCAAATTCTTCGCGTAACAACGGATGAGCAATGATGGGTCTGCCAAACGTCACGCGGCGCTGGGCAAATGCCTGCGCTTCTAAATACGCCTTCATCGCCAAACCCATAGATGCCACAGCATTTGCCAATCGTGAATACATCAGGCTTTCCACAGTGTAGTAAATGCCCTGGGAAAGTTCACCTACATGCCAGCCTATTGCCCCATCCAGAACCACTTCGCCCGTAGGGACAAGCCGTGAGCCCACCTTGGGCTTAAGCCGACGAATCACATAGTTGGGTTCGCCTCCCTCCCGATATCGGGGCACCACAAATAGACGGAGATTTTTAATGTGGCGTTCTGCCCCTTCCTCAAAAGCAGTAACCAGTGCCCAATCCGCAATCCCCACATTGCTGGTAAAGTACTTTTCGCCGGTCAACACCCAGTGATCGCCTACACGACGGGCGACCGTCTGGTTCTGGCTCAGGTCACTGCCACTGGTGGCTTCCGTATAAAACGTTGCACCATAAGCATAGGGTTTTTGAAGACCTGCCAGCTTAGGAACCACCTCCCGAAACGGACCATACTTATCCAGGATAATCGCAGTTTGCGTGGTCAACGTGAAGATGCAATACAATCCAGCATCCGAAAGCAAATACCCCAGCGCATAATGATACATCAGGGAGCGGCTCTTCCAGATGTCCGCAATCATTTCAAACTGATGGAGCTGGTTCAGGATTTGCCACTGGAGTGGGTCCAGCCAGACATGGTCAACCCGGTCAGCAAATGGGGAAAAGTAGAGGTGGCAAGGTGGACTGTGGTGATCCAGATGCCAGACTGCGGGCAAAAGCGTTTCGCCAACCCACCTGCCAAAGGCACGAAGTCGGTCTTCGTATTGCGAATGTGCCTGCCAGAACCGGCGAAGCACCGATTTCAGCACCGGATCAATCTCGTACAAATTGCTGTGAATCAGTAAAGAAACAGGTGGTTGTGCACGGCTTACCGACATGATGCCCGATTTCCGTGCTCACGCTCGTAGATAAGCATTTCCCAAACGCTTGACACTTATCATTATCAAGGTAAGCCAGCAACCCTCCTCATTTCTCCCCGGATGATACCTCGCACGTACACCTTCCGAAACCTGACACTTAGGGAAGCAATCCTCCAGTGTTTTCATGGCTGTAAAAGCTGAGCGCCCCCCAGTCGTTCCAACCACAACAGCAACGAATCCGGAGGAACCCATCCAGGAACGATCACCTGATTCCAGGGATTGGTTCGCTCATAGCAAAGCCACACAGGTTGATGCGGAACACATTCAGGGCAGTAATGGACTTTATGAAGGGTTTCACGTCCCCACCACCAGTGTACCTCCACCTGAACCTCCGCATACTTGCCTGAACGACACAGCACACACCGCTGAGTAAAGACACGCTCAACAGTTGCAGGCACACAAACACCGTTGTACAGCAAGCCCAGACGGCTACGCCAATCCACCAGAACCAAACCCACAACAACCGCAAGCGTCACACAACCAAAAAGCAATACGACCAGCCAAAAAGGCGTACGAAAGCGCATAGCAAGCAATCGCCAAAAAAACAAGGCAATGCCAATCCAGGCACCTATCCAGAGCAGCCAGCCTATTACCGCAAGGAACATCAACAGATTCCGATGGTAGGCAAACCCCAGTATCAAAACGAGACCAAGCACCAGAAGGAATCCTGCACCTACCAATCCCCGATACCAGATTCGTCGTACATTATCCATGGAAGGCATACGCACACACCGGAAGAAGCCACTCCTTTTGCAAAAAGTACAGCGCATGCCCAAATCAAAAGAACGTACGGCTTCTGAGACGCCCTCAGTTGTCGTTGCCATTTTAGCGGGTGGTCAGGGTGAACGCCTCAAACCGTTAAGTACATCTCAGCGCCCCAAGCAATTTCTGGATCTGCTCATGGAGGGACAAACCCTCATAGAAAGTACCATTGCCCGGGCACGCCGTCTTTCTTCCCAGGTGTATACTGTTGTGCCCCGTACGCTAAGCACCCTTGCCCACCAGTACGCAGGTTCTGCCACACAGGTGCTCACTGAGCCTTTTCCATGGAATACATGCGCCGCCACAATTTTCTGTTCCTGGTATTTGATGCACACACATCCGGCTGGCGAAAACTGTGTAGTGGTTTTTTTACCGGCGGACCACTGGATAGAGCCCATAGACGAATGGGTGGAGACTCTTCGCGCCGCGATCGCTATTGCCCGGGAAAGCTCCTATATAGTTACGGTGGGGGTGGTGCCCACATATCCCCATACCGGCTATGGGTATATTCAAATGGGTAATTTCTTCCCAACAGCAGAGCCCGTCCACGCTTATTATGTCCAGCGATTCGTAGAAAAGCCACCGCGCCACCTCGCTGAAACCTTCGTGCGCAGTGGTGAATTCCTCTGGAATTGCGGGATTTTCGTCTGGCGTGTGGGCGTCTTCCTCAAAGTACTTCAGATGTTCTTCCCGGAAGTCTACTCAGCCTTTGCAACAATTGAGGATTGGACCAACCTCGCTGACTTAGAACGCGCCTATCAGGTAACGCCTCGCCTCTCTATTGACCATGCCCTGCTGGAACGCATCCCCGAACACTTAGCAGTGGTCCGTGCGGATTTTCAGTGGAGCGATTTAGGCGACTGGTTCTCAATCCTGCAAATTCTCCAACAGCGGCAATCGGAGCGAATCATTTCTCTCCCAATTGCCCACGAAGAATGCCAGCTTTCTGTAATCCAATACAGCGAGCTTTTGCCATTTGCCCATGCCACCTCTCCAGAAGACAAGCACTTTCTCCTGGTAATTACTGACCAGGGAATTCTGCTGGTCAGTGCTTCCCAGAGCCAGCGCGTCCGACAACTTCAATTTCAACCAGCCAAATCGTCAAATTAAATGCCAACTCCCCATGCGCGCAATCATTGTCAACAAGGAGAAAAAGCGAGCTGAGCTGGTAGAACGGCCTGTGCCTGAGCCGGGTCCCGGCGAAGTGCGCGTACGCATTCGGTGTGCCGCCCTCAATCACCGCGACCTGTGGATCCTCCAGGGGCAGTACCCGGGTATTCGCGACGGCGTCATTCTGGGTTCCGACGGTGCCGGTACCGTTGACGCATGCGGTGAAGGTGTATATTCACAATGGCTCAACAAACCCGTGGTGATCAACCCTTCACTGAACTGGGGCGAAAACCCCCATCACCAATCTGACCAGTACCAGATTTTAGGGAATCCCCGGGACGGTACCTTCGCCGAATACCTTGTTATCCCCATAGAAAACGTCTACGAAAAGCCCGAACACCTCTCCTGGGAAGAAGCCGCTGCCCTGCCTTTAGCAGGCTTAACTGCTTACCGGGCATTGTTCATCCGTGGAGGCTTACACCCTGGCGAATCCGTACTGATCACGGGGATTGGCGGAGGTGTAGCGCTCCTCGCCCTGCAAATGGCGGTTCAGGTCGGGGCACGCGTGTGGGTCACCTCCAGCCAAACCCAAAAAATCCAGCGTGCCATTCAAATGGGTGCCGAAGGTGGCTTCCTCTACACCGACCCCCAGTGGGTCCAGACAGCCCGAAAACAAATGGGAATGATAGACTTAGTCATAGACGGTGCGTCCGGACCCTCCGTCGCGGCATACTGCGAGCTGGTCAAGCCCGGTGGACGAATCGTCATCTACGGACAAACCGCTGGAAAAATCCAGGACTTTTCCACTGCCCGCCTCTTCTACCGCCAGCAGGCAATCCTGGGCTCTACCATGGGCAGTCCCCACGACTTTGAACGGATGCTCACCTTCTGGTCCAAGACAAAGATGCGCCCTATCGTGGATTCCGTCTACGCTGTAACAGACTATGAACAGGCATTCGCACGAATGCAAAGCGGAGAGCAGTTTGGGAAGATCGTGCTTGGGTTTTGAGTTTTTTTGTTTTGGCTGGGCTGGTGAGGGGTGCGGGCTGGGC
>JALWYU010000113.1 GCA_026992635.1 Bacteroidota bacterium
CGTGGGAATTAGGGCAATCGTCGTTCTTTGAGCCGACGTAACTGGCGCAGTGTAGTTTGAATCACTTTGTCAATGCCGTCTTCAAAGGAACGTGCTCGCTCGCGCACAACAATTGTTTTGCCCGGCACCAGCACTTTCATTTCCAGTTCCCGGGAGAAGTCATCGCGTCGGGTATGGGTGGCTTTTACGTAGAGGTCTACAGCCTGGATGTAATCCCGGAATTTCCGGAGTTTTTCCAGTTTACGGGCTAACAGTTCCTTTTGGCTATTGGTCAGGGTTACGTGCACCTGGTGGATGTTCACGTCCATGGTTCGGGGATTTCTTGGTTTGGGCAAGTGGATGGGTTTGATGGTAGACTTCTTTCAAGTGGCGCAAGGAAGTGTGGGTATAGATCTGGGTGGTAGCAAGGGAGGAATGACCCAGAAGATCGCGCACTTCCATCAGGGAGGCACCTCCTTCCAGCAGGTGCGTGGCAAAAGTGTGGCGAAATACATGGGGGCCACGACGACGTAAACCCGGCACTTCCACAAGCCATTGCCGAACACGACGTTGCACCCATCGGGGATAGAGCGGACGTCCATTGGATTGAACAAGCAGGTAGGTGACTGGCAACCCTTCACGACGTTTCAATCCCAGATATTTCCGCAGTACGCGTTGCATTGGTTTGGGGATGGGCAGCTCGCGTTCTTTATTGCCTTTACCGGTTACGCGCAGTCGCCAGCGCCCCTGATCTAAGTCCTGTTCACGCAAGCTGCACACTTCGGCTACGCGCAATCCCAACCCGTAGAGCAGGAGGAAGAGCACCCATTCCAGCCAGCGTTCGTACTCATCGGACTCACCAGGGTGCAACATCTGGATTAGCCGGTCCACTTCTCCGGTTCGTAACCACGTGGGCAGCGACCTGCGAGTGCGCAAGCCACCTGCCGCCTGCACAGGATTGAACCGAACGAAACCCTGTTCACGTAAAAACCGGAAAAACACCGACAGCGCACTGCGCTTCCGCGAGAGCGTCCGTGGTTGATAACCCTGTTCATGCAGTGTCATCAACCATTCTTCAATCAGTTGTGCTTCTACGGCTTCCAGTGGGAGATCACCCAGGAAATCCAGAAATTGGCGAACGTCCCGCACGTAACCCTGTACACTACCCGAACTGCACCGCCGCACACCTGTCAGATAGCGGGAAAACTCCGCGAGCACATGCTCAGGCGCCACACCACCGGAACCGCCTTCCATTACTCTTCTCTGAGCCGGCGCATCTTCTCCCGATAAATCGCACGGAGCAATTGCTGGCGACGAACCACTGATGGCTTCTGATATGTCAAATGTCGTTTGTACTCTTCAATGACGCGTGCCAAATCCAGTAACCGGCGAAAATCCTTCAGTGCCCGGTCCAGCGACTCGTAATCCTTCGCCACTAAGGAAACCCGTGCAGGATGCATGAGACTTGCTGTTTCCCTTCCTCCGTTTTCTTTCTGTCGTTGCCTTTCTTCAAAAGAAGAGAACGGCTTTTTTAGCCGTAACGCAAGTTTACCCGTTTTGAGTTCCCCGGACGGGTTGCCACCCACCATACTTTAACACGAAAAACCGCCACAGATACCGGGCAACTACGTCAAACTCCGCATTGACGCGCATACCCGGAAATACACATCCCAGATTCGTTCGCCGACGCGTATGCGGAATTAATGCCACCTCCAGCCATCTCTCCGTAAGTCCTGCCACCGTCAACGAAACTCCATTCAGCGCGATACTCCCTTCGGGAATCAACAGGGGAGCATACCGATCGGGGTAAGCAAATCGCAACCAGAGCGTGTTCCCCTCTTCACGGCGACCCACACACTCCAAGGTACAATCCACATGACCCTGTACCAGATGCCCCTCAATCCGATCGGAAAGACGCATAGCCCGCTCCAGATTCACAATACTTCCTGCTTGCCATGTACCGGCAATGGTTTTTTCCAGGGTCGGCACAATGACCTCTACTTCATGCCAGGCAGGACCACACGCCACCACCGTCAGACAAATCCCATCATGCGCAACACTTTGTCCAACCCGTAGCGAACCACTCAACAGGCTGGTAAGCCGAACACGACACCCCCTGTTATGCTTCTGGACCACCACTACAACGCCCATATCTTCTATCAGACCCGTGAACATCAAGCCAAACTGGTTGTCAGCCGAACACGTGCACGTCCCCCACCAGGGATACCCTCACCCAGCAATGGCTCTTTCACCACCTCTATCCAGAAAGACTCCACATATTTACGCAAGGGATGGTCTTCCAGCTGCGCCAGAAATGCTGCACGTAACGTCGTTGCCACCTCCTCCAGCAAAGCAAAACGCCGCGTACGCAAATACGTCAAAACACGCTCTACAAAGGGCTCATAGCTGACGGTCTGGCGCAACCGACGAATCACACCTTGCTCCGCCACACGTACACGAAACCCAAAGGAAACCGTCACCGTCTGCAATACATCCGTCTCCTGAGTATAATAGCCAATGGGCACTGCCAGGCGTAATCCCTGCACTTCTATATCCATTACCGTCGCCCCTCTACTTCCTCTCTTCATAATTTCGGAAGCCCCTCGCAAGGACTGAGACTGGCTATCGCCTGACATCTTCTCACTTCCAAGCTCCTATTATACCCCATCTGCTTTACACTGACATCCCTGCATCGGCATTACTGCTGTGGTTGTTGGGTTGACTCCGACGATGACGACGACGAGTCCTCCGTTTTTTCAGAACTGCCACTGTTGTCCCCTTCCAGCATTTGATAGATTTCGTCTTCGTACTTGATATTGATCTTACCGATGACCACAAACTCCGTACGCCGATTCTTAGCGCGCCCCTCCGGATTGTCCCGACCATTAATAGAATTGGGCGCAATGGGGAACCGCTCACCATACCCTTTGGCAATCAACCGATCCGGTGAAATCCCCTTGGAAATCAAATACCGAACAACGGACTCCGCACGCTTCTGCGACAACCACAAATTGTACTCATCACTTCCAATGCTGTCCGTATGCGAACGAATCTCTACTTTCAACTCTGGATTCTCTTTAAGCAACTGCACCAGGGAATCCAAAACCGGATACGATTCCGGACGCAACGTCCACTTGTCAAAATCATAGTAAATGTTCCGCAACACATACGGCTTGTGCATCACCAATGGCTTCAAAGGAATCATCACCAGAAACGTATCGTGCTTTTTCGTTGGGGGCGGACTAAACCACTTCGCATTGGAAAAATACCCACGACGAACCGCTGTAAACTTGTATTGATTGTTCTCATAAACGCGTTGAATTGCATACGTCTTTTCACCAGTCCGAACATTGGCAATCTGAACCAGCCGACCCGTAATCGTATCTATGAACGAAACGCGAAACTCCACACTATCTAAAGGCTTGCGTTCGGGATCCGTCTCATCATACGCCACCAGCCGAACATACAACCGTGGCTTCCCCAACCACTCAAAGTAAAAAATGTCATCACAACACGTGGGATGCTTCAATGCAATCACACCGGGACGGTTAGATGTAAAATACCCATAATATCGCTCTGGACCCAGCACAAAATACAAATCGTCGTAACTGGAATTAATCGGCTTACCCAAATTCTGCGGAACCGTCCACTTGTTCGCATACCCCTGTGCCTTAAAGATATCCAGACCTCCAAAACCAGGATGCCCATTTGAACTAAAATACAACGTCTGCGTCTCTACATCGTACCAGGGCGTCATCTCATCACCCGGCGTGTTGATGTTCTTACCCAGATTTCTTGGCGGCGACCACCGACCACGCATATAGTACGAATACCAGATGTCATACCCCCCACGATGACCCGGCAACTTCCGATCCGAAACAAAGTACAACACCTCCACTACTGCCGACCCACGACGCATCTCACCCACCGTAGGCTGCGTAGCCGTATAGTGCGGATCATTAATCGGTGGAGGCAACTTCCTGGGAATCGTCCAGATATCACGCTCTTCATCGTATTCCGACACGTAAATATCACACTTGTAGTAACCCGTATCATTCCGGGCACACTTCGTAAAGTAAAACCGCTTGCCATCCGGAGAAAACGCACCATTCGCCACATGCAACGCCCCTTCATTGAAATCCTTACGCCACTCCCCTAAAAACTCAAACCGATCATCCTTAATCCGACGTGATGCATAAAACCGAATCCGATACCGATGCTCACGCTTCTCCGACTTCTTCTTCAAAATAATGATCGTGTCAGAACGCAACGACGCATACACCAGTAAAGTATCCGATTGAGGCATCGGCGAAAGCTCCGTATACGCCGTATTCACCTGCGTGTCCAGATGAACCACTTTTGCCACGGGCTTATCCCGACCATGCGCCAACGCATACTCACACGTTGCCAAAGCCGACTCCGCCAGCGCACCATACTTCCTGTAAGCATTGTAACTCTTCATCTTCAAAGCACGCAAATGCACCTTCTGAAACTCCTGCAAAATACCACGCGCACGCGTGTACTGCCCCTGATAAATAAGCATCAGCGCATAGTAGTACCACGCCTCCGGATAATCCTTCCCGGCATTCTTCGCTACATGATAAAACCAGCGTGCGGCATTCCGATAATCCCGCGACTTATAGTACGCCATCCCCGCTAAGAACGCCGTTTCATAATCCGTGGGATTCCGCCGCAAAGCATATTCCAGCAACTCCGAGGCAATGTAATAATCCGCTTTCTCGTACATTTCCTTTCCCAAACGAGCGAATTCCCTCGGTGGAATCTGCTTCAGCATCTCCTCATCCAGAACCAGAACCTGCCCACCTGCCGCTCCCGGCTCCTGACCCACAACACACTCTATCCCCACCCACCAGACCAACCCCACCAACCCAAGCCATCCAAGCCAACGAACCCAAACTGTCCGTCCCACCATGACATCCCATTTTGATACCTTCGCCTGCCTGAATATAACGAGAAAAACCCCATTTCCGTTTCCCAAAATTTCCTCTGGCAATTCCACTGACAGACTGCCTGTTCAGCACACACCTCCAACCTAAGCACACACCTGCACTACAACAGACATACACAGACGTACAATCCCTATCTCCAATTTGCACTCTTTCGCTCTTCCTCCCCGGATTACCCAGACACACACGCATACACACACGTTACCCTCCACCTCAACCCGCAAACCGCCCTCTCCCCTACTTCAATCATTTCAACCATACTCTTCTTTGAGTCCTGAACCTGAACTGTGCCTCCCACTCCAACGCACAGAACGCACAGAACGCACAGCAAGATCCAACCAGCTTTCACATTCATTTTCTCTTTGCATCGTACTTTCTTTCTATACGAACTCCCAATAGCGTTTCCTTTCCCAAAACACACCGACACGAACATGCCCACTATGAACCCACCCCTCACCATCACCATCCAGACCCGCACACCCCTCTGGACCGGCGGACCAGACACCACCATGGACCGCATCCACGAAACAGGCATCATCGGCTCCCTCCGCTGGTGGTACGAAGCCATCATGCGGGGACTGGGCGGATATGCCTGCGACCCAACAGAACATACCTGCACTTTTGACGCTGAAAAATACCGCGAGAGTACAGCCCAAGATGAACGTCAGCGCCTCCGTGATGCCGGACTGTGCGATGCATGCCAGGTGTTTGGGGCGACGGGGTGGAGACGAAGGTTTCGGCTGGAAATACGTGCGCTTGAAGGCGAAATTGACATCACCGATGGTATGTTCCCCAGTGGACGAATTCATCCCCACGGAAGGAATTCTTACCGAACAGGTGGATGGCTTTTGCGCGGGGGCTATCATGGCAAACTGGAGTTGAAATTTATCGGTGACCCACAGGTGCTCTGGTGTGAAATTTTGCCCATTTTGCTTTTTATGGAGAAATGGGGTGCTCTGGGAGCAAAGACTTCGCTGGGATATGGCGTATTTGAAATTCTTTCCATCAATGGATACCGTAAGGATTCAGATCAATGTTGGAGAGAATTTTTGTTGAATAAGAAGGACTTTGCTCCTTTTGAGTGTCAGCAATACTCAAGCCAGATAGGTCAATGGTGGTGGAGAGAAGAGACATCTAACATTAACCCATACCAAGGCATATTGTCTGCACTTACCAGTATGTTCTTCGCCAGGGTGCGATTTGCTCCCTGTGATTCAAACTGGTGGAAACAATTTCCAGAGGTACAGTGGCTCAAGCAAGGCAACATCCCACAAGATGAAGCGATCTGGACAGGGCAAAATCAACAGCCCAAAGGCCCATATATAATTCCCAATCCCTTTCCCTTCTCCCGTCTTCAATATTGGGTGATGTGTCACAACACATTTCCCATAGCCCCCATTTTGCGCACACGACTACGATACGGTCCTCATTCTGTGTGTGGCAGATCTGGAGAAAGTAATTGGTGTAAATTCGTGTTTGGGACGGTTCAGGGAAGAAAACGCATTCAAAGCAAAATTCGCATTTCATGGGCATATCAAATAAATGGGCAGGAGTGGGAAATACGCCTCTGGGGATGGCTACCCGAAGAACAGCAACACCGGCAACGTGCTTCATTTCTGAAGAACTTGCGACAGGTTTTGGGTGTCAATAGCCCTAATGCACGCCAATGGCACGATGCCCAAAACGGACAGCTCTGGCAAAACCTTGATCTGCCTAATGTTCAAATCTATTGGTTTGAAAAACAAGACAGAGAAAATGTTAAATACTTTCTCAATACTCTACTTAAGACAAATTGCAGGTGAACGATGAAAACTGAATGGCATTCTGAATTTAGTCTGTTTAGTGAACAAAACAAGAAAGGAGCTATAGATTTTTTGCTTGACAAAACTGATCATGCTCCAGCAGCTAGATGGAAAAGAGTAAAAGACCCGTATGCTCGCTTGGAGATTCTAACCCACCTCCTGGCTTCGGACGATAATTGTAAGAGAAGAACCAAATGCAAAGACTACATCAAGGGCAAAGAAGGACTCCAGCAATGGTATTACGCCGGTGACCTGCAAACCCCCAGGGGTAATTTCCAGCAGTTCCTGTGTAGGCGCCTGCGATGGATGGCTCCTCTCATAGGATACGAAATCCTGCATGGAGCCATCGCACCTCCTGTTCCACACCCTGACCTCTTCCCCTCCGGCTCCTTTTTCCTGCGCATCCCCTTCACCCTCCGCAAACCCTATATCAGCAAAGACGACAGGGAATTCTACGTCCTGGATAATCCGGTCAAAAAGGAGTGGGTCTTCAAGGTGCCGTATGTGGCTCCCAGCCAGTGGAAGGGCGCACTGCGCGCTGCCATGGTCCGACAACTGGTAGACTGGTGGATTAACCTGGATGAAAAGTCAAAAGAGAGAACATCATGCTTTTTCAAAAAGGTGCTGAGTACCATGGTCCGGCAACTGTTAGGCTGCTGTGCAAATTCAGATGTGAATTCAAAGACTCCTGAACGATTTGCCTGCTACCGCTTCCGCCTCTTCATTCTGTTTGGCAGTGAAAAGGGTGAAGAGCCCAACGCCGTCAAAGGACTCGCTGAATATCTAAACCGTATTGGTGGATCAGAGGCGGCAGAGGAATTTCGTAATAAAGTCAGGAGGTGTTTTGGATTTGACCCCGATAAACCCATTCCTCATTTTCGGGGCGCCCTTTACTTCTACCCCACCTTCTTTGACCGCATCGGACTGGAAGTCATCAACCCTCATGACCGAAAGACAGGTGCCGGAACACAACCCATTTACTTTGAATGCGTTCCTGCTGGCACCCACGGCGTCTTTTCCTTGCTTTACGTTCCCCTTTACCTGCAACACATCAACCAAGATGCAGACTGCTGTCAGGATTCTCCAATTCAGGCACCCCAGCGCGCAGCAGACTCATCGCCCTCCACTTTCCTTCATCCCATGGTTAAACAGGACCTCCAGTTTCTCGCCCGCGGCATCAAAGCCATGCTCACCCAGTACGGCTTCGGCGCTAAAACCAGCAGCGGCTTTGGCGTGGCGGATGTAGAACCTGACCAAATTCAAGTCATCCCTGAATCGTATAGAGGCATTTTCATAAATGAATGGGAGAGAGATGAGTAATGATAAAGATTTGCGGAAACTGGCTGAAAACCGGGAAAACATCCTGCTGGCAGAGCTGGCTACACTGCTGCATGACACAGGTAAATTGCATCTTGGACATCAGGCAAAATATTTAAGAGACAAGGATAAATCAAATTACTCCCACACAAAGTTTGGACCACCACGTTCAAGACAGTTTTTGCAGAATTTTGCCGGGTCATTCCCTCAAATACGAATTATGGATGAAGGATCATCTTTACAGGAAATAATTAGAGATCATCATAAACGCTATCTTGGTAATTGTCAAGTTGCAAATAATGTAGTGTGCTTGATACAAAGAACAGATTGGCTGGATTCTGAATACGATAGGAGCGACATCATTACGCGTGGAAAACAAGCAATCTTAGTTCAACCAACTTCCTCTGGTTTTGGGATATTCTCGGTTTTTGGACATCCGGCTTGTTTATACAGACTAAATCAAAACCTTGAAAAGATTAGGCTGACAAAAGCAGACTGTTCATCTAACGATAAATTGACCAAGCTACTGTGTGCACTAAAAGACTGGCTTGCCGACTTCCTTGAGCATAATCAGCCTAATACACTTAACAATCAACTACGAAGAAACCTTCTTAAGGTTATCAGATTTATCTTCACTAAAGCGGCGGGAGATACTCGCTATAGCGTGAATGATATTACTATCTGGGAACATTCTTGGTCAGTAAGCGTTCTTACAAAATTATTTGCATCCTGGACCACCTTACACAATCTGAAATGGACAGACAAAGTACAAGGTAAGGCTTCAGAGGACAAATTATCCGATGTCGTTAAGCGACATGTAAAATTTACCTGTTGGTTTCACCCTCAGCTACTTCCTATTCGCATTGATGGTCTGGCGTATCTTGCCCAATCCAACAACATTCCCGACCTGCTGGCTCGTCGCACACTGCTCACACAGATATACGACGCCATACAAGACATCTTGGAATGGGAGTTTCCCATAGCTGGCGAAGTCTACCGGGATGAAAATGGACCAGTGTTCCTGACTTTCTTACGAGATAAGAACGGTCAAAACCCTATTCTATTGTCGACACTACAACTTCCCGAAGATTCCAATGGTACGACACATGTCCTCCATGAGGCATATTTACAAGCTTTACAAAAGCCCAAGCAGCCCTTAGAAAGCTACCTACGCCAGGCCGTTGTTGAACTCTCCCATGGCGACCTCACCCTACCACCAGTGATTCCGCTATTCACATATACCCAGAAATCAACCAAGGCAGCGGGAGAAAAATCCTTGGGCGATCTCCTGGCAGATGAGAAAAAACAAAGATTGTGGTTGCAAGCAGATGCTAAAACGATTCAAGACGCCTGGAAAGATACTGAAGAAATTTGCTCCGTATGTGGTCTGCGCCCTCAAGGATATGGAGCAAAAGATAACAATACGCGGAAGAAAGCCATTTTCCGCAAAATCTGCGGCGTATGCCTGGAACGCCGTGTGGATCGTGCCAAACCCTGGACTCAGGGCATTAATAAGTCATCCCAGGAACGCTTCTGGAATCGCTGTCCCGAAACCGTATGGCTGGACGATGTAGCCGATGCCAACGGCCGCCTGGCACTTATCGTGGGGTATTTTCCTCTGGAACACTGGCTGGATGGCACCCTTGTGGAATCCTTGGCAATGTTCAAGCGCTCACCCGCAGCCGCTGGGGCAACAAATCGCAAAGTACAGGTGACCGACGAAAAAGGTGAAAAGCATGAAGTCGTTCTCGGTCCCAAACCTGCCTCTTACTCCCGACTGCGCCGCATCTGGGAGACCACCCGCCGCTTCTGGCAGGATGTCGCACCCACCGACACACCCCCGGAAGAATTGCGGAATTTCTGTGAGGGCAACAATCTGAAACTCAAGGACCTCTGGGAAGGACCGTTGAGTCTGGAAGAATCCGTAGCCGGGAAGGTTGTTGGTAAGGCTGGACCAAGACTGGAAATCCGGGATATTCCAGATGAGATTCAGAACCAGCTGGGTGATTATCACGCCTATGAACTCCGCTTTCCTCAGGGCGTGAAGATGGCGGTGATATGGGATCCGGAGAATCGCCGGCTCATCACTGCAGAAAATCTGGTGTACATTGCTCGTCTCCTGGAATGGCAGATTCCTTCTAAGAAAAGAGGCGATTCAGAACAAACTTATCGGGCTTACCTCCACCAGCAAGCCGCTCACTTCGTACAGGAAAAACTAACAAACTCAACAGTGACACTTGAAGAACCTTCCCACTATGGTGGAAGGTCTCGGAGACTCGCCGACTTCTTAATAACCAGCAATAATGTCTCCACCATTGCAAACAGCATCTATGTGCCTCTCATTCCCATCCTTGCCGAGCCCCAGGTCTTTATGGCACTGGTGCCTGCCGACAGCGCCCTGGATGTGGTGCAGGCAATCAAAGCCAAGTATGAGCGAGAAATGGGTAAGGTGCGTAACCGACTGCCCCTTCATCTGGGCATCGTCTTTGCGCCCCGTATGATGCCGCTGAGGGCAATCCTGGACGCAGGACGGAAGATGCTGACATATCAGATCCCTGATTCGGCATTGCATTGGGAAGTTGTAAAAATTAAAACATTTGGCAACACAAACAATTTATGCAATAACGGAGGAATAAGAGCATTGCAGCTATTGAAATGCAAAGAGCTACTGCAAGAAAATCCCAACCAGTTTAAGATATGCCAATGTATCAAAATTAAAAATGCGTATGGTAAACAAATTATCTGGAAAGTACCTGCGCTGATGGGCGACGGCAAAACCGAGGATAACTGGTACCCTTATGTATTCATGGCATGCGCTTCACGATACGTCGTACAAAATCGCAACCGATATTTCTGGAGTTTTAATCCATGGACAAGAACTGGAACGTGGCTTGTCCACGCTGGTGAACTCCAGCCAGGCGACCAAATCTACTTCACACCCGCCACTTTTGATTTTATCTTCATGGACAGCAATGTACGCCGCCATGAAATCGCCTATAACAAAGAAGGACGACGCCATACCGACCCACGCAAACCCTATCTGCTGGACGAACTGGACAACCTCCAGAAAGCATGGGCACACCTCCAGAAACTGGAATCTTCACAGCGCCACAAAATCATTGAACTGATTGAAACCAAACGCCAGGAATGGTTTAACACCTCCGGAAACAACAAAGACATGTGGCTCCGGTCCCAGGAGGACAAAACCTTCAAAGAATTCTGTCGGGCAACCCTCCTGAACGCCAACTGGAAAAAGCACGAAAAACCCTCCCCATCTGAAATAAACCAGCTCACCGAATGGGCAGTCTCTGGACTGCTTACCGACGCCTTTGAACTCTACACCAAAATCCTTAAATCCAGCGACCATGAGTAATAACCAGCCAGAACTCTACCGCTTTTTCCTGATGACTGTTGACCCCGTGCACATTGGCACAGGCGGCTACCGGCTTGGCAGAGTGGATAATACCATCGTGCGCGAGCCCGGAACGCGCGTGCCTAAAATCCCTGGGACTGCACTTCATGGCGCCATCCGCCACTACGCCGCCTACAGATTGGGTAAGCCGCAATGTGCCGGTCAATCCGGACACTGCGGTCAGGAAACCTGTCCCATCTGCTACACCTTTGGTGCCATCACTGAAAATGGTGCCAGAGCCGGCGTGGTCGCCATCAGCGACGCCCACATCCTCCTGTTCCCGGTCTATTCTATGTATGGACCTGTGTGGGTGACAACCTGCGAGCGACTGCGAGATTCCGGGCTACTGGATGACCCTCCCAACCCCTCCAGCGACAAAGCAATATGGAACGATAATCTAACTCCAGAGAACAGCATCAATCTGGGCCGGCTGATGTTGGAGAGGGATACCGATAAGTACCTTGATCTAACGGCTATCCGGAATAACAACCTGATACCATCAGAGGTCAAAAACCGCATGGTTGTCGTCTCCGAGCGCCTGTTCACCCACATTGTCAACTCCAACCTTGAAGTGCGCACTTCGGTGAGCATTGACCCCGAGACAGGTGCCGCTCAGGAGGGAGCGCTCTTTACCTATGAAGCCATTCCCCGGGCTACGGTTCTGTGGACGGATGTGGTGGTAAGCGATTTTAAGGGGAATTTTCCGGGCAAAGAAAGGTGGCGGCAGGAAATAAAGAACCTTGGCTTATCTGAAGACCTTACGGAGTGCCAAAATTTACCTGAGAACATCCCGGGCAACGAACACCCAATTGAAAGAGTACTGCGTGAACTGGGATATATTGGTGAAAGACCGCAACAGAGCAATGAGAATGAGAGACAAAGGTATTGGACAAAGTTTAAAAATCTTGCACGAGATTTTTGTTACATTCATAATCGTTATCGTGAACATTCCTTGAATTGGAACCAGCCAGTAGATGTAGTTGAAGCAGGTTTTGAATGGGTAGAATACCTTGGTGTCGGCGGAATGGGCACAAGGGGATTTGGACGGATTAAAAATCGTGGTTGCATCCGTGTTTCTATTGATAGTGCTTCCCAGCCAGAAGACTGCAAAAGCTCAAATAAATCCCGGAACAATGAGCAAGGAGCTACTTAACATTGATTACATTGCTGCCGAAGAAGCAAAAGACCTTGTGAATCAAATACCGAAGGAGAAATTAAATGATTGTGAAAACGCAGCAACAAAAATTCTGGGCGTGCTTACCGAGGATGGTATATATGCTGCATTCATATACGTGTTTGCTAAAGTGAAGGAAGATTTGCGCCCGAAATTCGTGGGAAGTATGAAGAATGTGCTAAATAAAATACATGGCGATAATTTTATTTCGTCGGATTATCTTGAGCATATTTTATCTACTGTATCTGCGCAAATTTTAAAAGACCTGAACAAAACATTGCTTGCCCGCCTCGCTCTGGAACGTTTCCTCATCTACACCCGCTACTACGCCAAAGCCAAACAGCAGTAGGATGCCCTGGGAAATGTATAAAGTCGCCTTCAAGGTCCTGTCACCCATACACATTGGCTACCGCAAGTATGGGAACGTGATGGAAACACGCCACTATGTGCCTGCCCGTGTCCTGCTGGGTGCGCTCACGGCACGCCTCACACACCGCACCTTCGGAAACACAAAAGACTGGAAGCATTACCGGCTCGTGGGCGAACTCCTCAACAGAGTGTTCACATGCTCTTATTTTTTCCCGACTACAAATCCAGACGGCATCATAAACCAATTCCCCTGGGACGAACAATTTCCTGCCTATGAATTCATCGGCAGCTATGTGAGCACAGCCCTGAATGCCCAGACCAGCGCCGCCCAGGAGGGCACCCTACACGAAGTGGAATTCATCACACCCCGAACCCTGCACTCCAGCAAGCAGGTCTATCTATCGGGCTACTGCTTTATGAACGATTCTTTTCAGGAGTCAAAAATCACGCAGGTTATTCAAAACATTCAAAAAGAATTGCAATCAAACAACCAGACGAGTTTTTCCACCCTGCCCCCAAAAGAACAGAACCAGTTCCAGAAATTCCTGAACCTGATCCTGCAAAATCCCCACATTCAAATCATCCAGAAATTAAGCCAATCACTCCAACAGCTCCAGTACGAACTCAGAACCGGCAACACACAATCTGGTCTCCTTCACCACCTGCAAATTGGCGGCGAACGCACCTACGGCTGGGGGAAAATTACTCTTTCAGCCAGCCTCCCCACCACCACTGCTACCAGATGCATGTTTGAAGAGTCATGCACCAGTCCCGCTTACCCGATCTGCCTCTCTGAAGAACGTCCAACCCTGACAGTTCAAGCAGGAGAACCCATTCCCCTGCACTTGCTGTATGAACCAGGCTCAGACCTGGCTGGCACACCTGAACCCCTCACACGAACCCTCTGGTGGGCGCCCCTCCCCACCTCCTTTGAAGGAATCGCCTATCCTCCCGGTACGCCAACTCGCCAGGAACTGGCAATCCAGATTGGCAGGCTGGGCTACGGACACCCCGCTAACCACCACCCGTAAATCCAACCCGGCGTCCTCGCCCACTGCAGCACCTGCAGCTCCTTTGGTTCTTTTCAGCGTTCGTGAACCGGTGCTTGCGACCGGGATGAAGATGCTGCAGACTCTCGGGTAGACGACGACACCTCCAACCGCCCGGAATCAGAAGAAGAAGAAACGGTCCACGACACCTGTTCCGCTAAGCGATCTTTCAGTTGCTGAACTGTCTGATCAGATCCCGACAGAATTTCTATGTGCTTGCGCCCCGGATGAATGCGCGCAATCACCGTTTGCGCAGACAGCTGGTCTGACTCGGCTTCCGAGGGGGCAATCAAACCTGCCGACGCAATGAACTTCAAATACTGGATTGCCGTCGTATCTGAAAGGGGACGAACCCATTCCTTCCGAACCAAAAACATATTTCCCGAAAAATTATACGAATGTGGCAAATAGACTACCACATAATCCTTAGGACTCAGATGATCGTCCAGCGGAGTAGGCGCCTGATTTTTTATGAGTAAACCCGGCTTCCACAACTTGCCCTCCCGATCCATTTGCACCAGAACTGGATGACCCAGATGCGAGGCATGTTGCCGAATCGTCTGAAAAATCTCTTTTACGGCTGTGTACAGAATCCCCACACCCGGCAACTGAACCAAAAACCTGTCCAAAAACGCCAGAGCACCATGAACCACCAGCAACCGGGAAAACGCACCGACCAGCGTAATCAACAAGAACGTCAACAACACACCAATTCCCGGAAAGTACATTTCCTCCGGAATGAACGCCTGAACCACCTCATCCAGCGTACTGATCAGCCAGACAATCACTGCTACCGTAATCGCAACCGGCGCAATCAACAACAAGCCCTGGACAAACCACTCACCCCATTGCTTCAAAATATCCTGGAGCCAGCGCCGCATGAAAAACCCGATCTTTCCCTTCACAACTCCGATTTCCCCATGAAAGTTCCACCACGCCCACGGTCCCAACCAGACGAATGGCGTCCTTTCCCTGCAAACTCACCTCAATAGCGAAACTCAATGCAAATATAGCCAATTTGCACAGGTGGTGCTGAAGGTTTGGCATCAAACCGACACTGACGCGCAGCGCTCAGTGCGCGCTGAACCAGCTCAGGATGGGAAGTGGTAGAGCGTTCAGGAGCAAACTCTGCACGCGTGACCTCACCCGACTGATTCACCTGAATACGCACACAGACGGTACCCACCTCACCCGAACCCGAAGGAACCGACGGGCGACGAACCAGCTTCCTTCCCGCCAGCGAATACGAAAACCCCGCACCGGCACTCGCCGACGGACCTGAACCACCACCTGAACCCGGTGCACGAACCGAAGGTGTGCCACCACCACCGCCAGGCACACCACTGGGCACTGAAACTGTGGGTGTCCCACCTGGCGAACCCGCCGCCCCCGACGAAGCGCGCGGCCCCCGATACAACAGCGTGGTATCCACAGTGGGCTTGCGCGGCGTACGGGAAGCTGTTTCCGTTGGCGAACGCTCCTTCTCCCTTGGACGCGAAACAGGTGGGGGCGTAGCCGGGGCAGGCTCAACATCCTGAGTCATAGTGGGCTGGTCCGGTACTGGAGAGGACTCCGAAACCGGCGGCGACGCAGGCGATGGCGACGGGGGTGCAGAAGCCGGTGCTGACGGAGGCGAAGGCGCGGGCGCACCTGACGCCGATGCCGATGCCGGCGCGATAGGCTCCACAGCAAAAACCACACTCAAATCCGGTGGAGGCGGATCCGGACCCTTCAACTGCAAAAACAAAAACAGGATAAACAGCAAGACATGAACCGCTACAGAAACAACCAGTGCAATGGGGCGGGCACCGCGCTCTTCGGGCACTTCCTCTGTCCAGGTGGTCGTCGTTGTTGCCGCCGCCCCTAAGCGATAACCTCCTCGCCCACTAGTGCGAACGGACACCGGCGACATCTACACCCAGTTGTCCAGGATTGCCTCCCTGCGGGTAAACAAACCACTGATAATAAGTTCCTTCTGACGTGTGCGCCTGAATGACCAGAGGCACGCCCGCCGGAACCGCCTGCCGTATCCAGGCACAATCCTCCCCACATACCGCAGGTGCACCCTGATAAAGCACTTTGCCATCCGCAGTGGCAAGCTGGACCCAGACCGGCGGCGAACCGCCCAACAGGTAAATACCCCGCGCCTGAACACGAATAGAATAGGGCGACCCACCCAAACCGAGCAACGAACCGCCAATGCCCGTAGGCTCACTACCAGGCACCACCACCGTATGCCGAACCGTATCGCAGGTATCGCAGTAGCAAATCACCGCCAGAACTTCATATGTGCCAGGCGTCTGCCACAGTGCCTGTCCACTGGCATCTGCCGCTTCCGTGGGAAAGGCATCCGGACCAAAAATCCAGTACACCGTATCCACCATGTGGGCATTCTCCTGGATATCCACCGTAAAGGTTCCATAGGTCAGTGGGGGCAATGTATCCGGTGCCTGAACCGTGTATTGCGGATAGGCAAAATACACCCACGTGATCAGTGTATCGTTGTACACACTGTCTTCTTCACTGTAGTTCAGGATGTAAGCCTTGACGCGGAGGGAGTCGCCCGGTTGCCAGGCAGGCAACTGCCAGCTGCCCAGAAACACGTAATCCTGCTGACCAGGATACAGGATTCCATTGTAAGTACCTGTGTAGGTTTCGCCCGTTTCAAATTCCACGCGTACCTGGAAGTTGGTCGCGGGCACGTCGCCGTCGTTGTACACCTGGAGGGCAACGCCCACAGTCCCACCCTCAGGACAGTACCTGTGCTGCGCAAGTGGTGAACTCATCTGAATGGGAATCAAATCAATATGACCCTTACGAATCACCAGGTTATCCAAGTAAACCGTTGGCGGGTTCGTAGAGTTGGTATTCCCGCCACCAGTCCCATACCAGCCCAAATACACACGCTGACCCAACCAGGGCAGTAAAAAGAAAGTGTCTTTTTGCCCAAGTGCCGACGGCTCGCTATTCTTCGCATACGTATGAAGTTTGTACATATTGAGACCACAATCCGTAAACACAAACAGGCTTACAGAATCATTGCTTTCAAATTGGGGGTTGTTCCCGCCCGAACCCTGCGCACCAATCTCAAATGCAACGTACACCTTGGGACTGGTAATGTCAAACTGCGGCGAAAGAATCCATTCGCCCGTCGCATACCCCGCACCCAGATTCAATGAAGCGGACGTGCCATTGGGATGGGCGGAATTCCCCAGCCACGGCGAAGAAAGCCACATAGCGTCCATACCAAATACCTGGGGCGTCCCTACCCCCCGGGCTTCCAACCATCCATTCGCGATATTGCTCAGGTTAGTTCCCCAGTATCC
This sequence comes from Bacteroidota bacterium, assembly GCA_026992635.1. Classification (GTDB taxonomy): domain Bacteria; phylum Bacteroidota; class Bacteroidia; order JAADEI01; family JAADEI01; genus JALWYU01. The sequence continues at coordinate 17,396 of JALWYU010000113.1, forward strand.
CGTAAAGTCCACGACCTGCGGCAGGGAAACCACTGGCGGAATGTAAAACGTATCACGAAGTGTATCATCACAGCCCAGCGCGTCGTTGGGATCCCGGTCAATGTAAAACAGCGCGTAGACATACCCGCCACTGTTGGGAAAGCTCAACCCCGTCAGCGCGGCAATTTCTCTGTAGTCCTGAGGATAGAAGGTGTCACCGGTCAGGAAGCCCGAGTCTGACACGTTCACGGCACCCGTCAGGTGCACCCACCAGTACAGGGAGTCCACACCCTGCGGAAAGTAGAACGTGTCCTGCGCACTGACATTGGTAATCCGGACAAAAAGCGTGTCGTTCCCGCTTTGACACCCTGACAGCCGAAACGAAGACACCGCCAACGACGTACGATATTCAAACCGAACCCCATCAAACGTCAGCGAATAATTGGCGAAGACGCGTCCGGGCAAGGCAAACGCCATATTCCCCGCCGCATTCTCAATCCCTTGCGTATGCAATCCTCCATCGGACTGGCATGTCCGGCAGTGGATTTCAATGGCATTGTCCTTCTCGTAAAGCCGAATCTGAAATGTAACACGCGCACTGAGAAAACCCCAATGCGGAATACTGTCAAATTCCACGATAAAAACGCGGTTGGGCGCCGTCCCAATCACATCGTACGAAATCGTTCCCCCTCCTGGCGGCAACAGATCTTCCCAAAAAGCCGCGACAATGTTATTCGGTGGAATTGGAGTTGGAATATTCTGGGCACTGAAACTACAGCTGGTTGACGAAAAAGCAATAAACCCATTACTGCAAATGTAAAGCGTGTTGTAAGTCTGATTGAAAAAGCGGAAAGGAAATGGAATCGCGATACCATTACTCAACTGGTCATCCCCTAAGGTCACCACAGTAGGATTGGGCAGGTTCACCCAGCTGTAGGGTATAGAAAGTACCTGGTAAGGCGAGTCGCATTGCTGGGCACGCCCAACGCTCATGCCCATCACGAACACGCCCACCGCTAAAACGACATTTCGCAAACCTATCCAGTTCCAGAGCCCTTTTTCAACGCCAGACGCATTGCTTTCTCGCTTCCGATGTACCAACCAAACTGACCTGGTCATGGTTCGCTTTTTTGTTGTGTGCACCCCAAATCCTTTCTTTCTCCTTGCTTTTCTGGCGATTGACCGCAACTGGATTGGAACACCGTTTCCAACCCGTTCTCTTCTGTGTTCTGAAAAGAAAGTTAAGGCATAAACGGAAAACTACCAACTCTTCTTGTGGGAATTTTTGTTCGGTTGGTGGTCAATTCACTCGTAGTCTTCGTTTTCCCCCATCGCCTCTAAGAAGCGCTGGATGTCTTTCTGGTGCCCCATTACGATGAGGGCGTCGTCTTTCTGGATCTTCTCGTGCGGACGGACGCAACCAATGATGACAGGTTCGCGATTCACAATCCGCTTAATCGTAACAAGCGTCAGCCGATACCGATTGAGTAAGTCCAGATCCCGTAAAGTACGTCCCACAAAGAAGGAAGGGGCAGGCACCTCCACAATCTCATAGTTGCCAGGCAAAGGAATGTAGGTGCGGAATGTGGGATGGAGAATGCGTTCTGCTAAGCGTTGCCCGGCTTCTTCTTCGGGCGAGACAATCTCGTGGACACCGAGTTTTTCCAGGATCAGGCGTTGCGTCGGTGTAAATGCCCGCGTAATGACCCGGGGAATACCCATATTCAGCAGGTGGACCGTGCACAGAAGGAGCTCTTCAAAGGTTTCGCCAATGGCAACTACCGCCACGTGAACATGTTGCAACTCTTCGTTGCGCAGTGCGCGTTCATCGGTTGCATCCGCAACAATTGCCGTTGCCACTTCATCCTTGAAGGCTTCAATTTTTTCGCGGTTCTTATCCAGGACAATCACCTCGGCACCGCCCCGAACTAAGTGCAACGCCACTGCCCTGCCAAACGATCCCAGCCCAATCACCAGACACCGTCGGTGCATCCTTCACTGACCACGCCAAAGCACTAGAGATAAATAGAGCGGGAGACGGGAATCGAACCCGCGACCTCCTCCTTGGCAAGGAGGCGCTCTAACCCCTGAGCTACTCCCGCTTCCCTACTGGTGGCGCCCTCTCACTCCTCCTCCCCTGCCCCTCCATTCTCTATAACGAATGCAGGTGTCCAAAAAGTTCCCGGATGTTTCGCTTCGGGCAAAAGGAAAATTTCCTCGCCTTCCCGAACCAGGTTCAACACAAGTCGCCCATACTCTTCTTCTTTCTGCGAAAAGGCTTCTATTGCCTGGCGCAACTGCCGGGTTTTGCTTTCCAGCAGCTGGATTTGCGCTTCCAGGCGGCGTGCCTCCCGATATTGCTGGAACCAGGCAAGGAAACCGCCCGAATCCAGAAAACCCATCCACAAAACAAACATGCCCAACACAAGCACATAAGGGCTCAGATACCACCGTCTGTACAAAGGCGGGACATCGCGCTGAGCAAACCGCTGTCCGTCCATTGTCACCACTCCCCGCTACTTATCCGCACAGTCCAGACTCCCGGAAGCGTATTTACTGCCCGCCTACCGCATGCGTATGTGCGTGCACAAAAGGGCGTATTGGAGGCGCCCACACACTTACAGTTGCTGGACTTTGCATCGGTCCCAGCCATCCTCCCGCTGAATGTAATCGCAGATTTTGTTGGCTTCCTGGTCACTTTGATTGGGCAACAGGTACTCCTGGCTGTAGACCGTACCCAGGATCTCCCGCTCGCAAATGCACACCCAGTCCACTGTGGAATTTAAACAGGCAGTCGCAACGATTGCAACCAGACCCACTACACTGGAAAACAGGATTTTCCGAGCCATGGCACCGGGATTTACTCGCATTAAATGCGGCGAAGCGAGCAGTCCTTCCAGTTATTCCGATCAGCAATGTGGTCGCAAATTTGCTGGGCGTCCGATTCGTTTTGATTAAGGATCAGTTCGTAGGTGTCCGTGCCCAGCTGCGTCTTGCACTCGCATGACCAGTCCGCATCGGTACAGGCGGTGGCGGCGACACCCACCAGCAGCAAGCCCACCACTGCACCCACCATGCGACCCATTCCGGTCAACTCCCGTGACTTCCGCATGGCTCCAGGTATTTTGGCGTGCACACCCGCTTCCTTTAAGCACCGGTCCTCTCTTTAAACTTACGAATCTCTTCGGTAAGTTTGGGTACGACTTTGAACAGGTCGTCCACCACGCCAAACGCCGCGTATTTAAAGATGGGCGCTTCGGGATCCTTATTGATTGCCAGGATGTACTTACTGCCGCTGACGCCCGCCATATGCTGAATTGCCCCGGAAATCCCCACTGCAATGTACAGTGTAGGACGAATCGTAATGCCTGTTTGCCCTACGTGTTCGCTATGGGGTCGCCATCCCATATCCGTTACGGGCTTGGAACACGCTAACGCAGCGTTCAATTCCTTTGCCAGTTCTTCTAAGATGTGCCAGTTTTCTGGTCCTTTCATTCCGCGTCCGCCCGACACCACCACTTCTGCCTCGGTGAGGGGTACGCCTTCCGTCGCCTGTTCCACCTTCTGGATTTCCCACACAGTAGAGGTTGTGGGGGGCTGCCGATGGTTGACTTCCGCCTGCCCCGCACCCGTACGTTCTGCCGAAATGGCGTTGGGCAACAGCATGTGCACAACGCCTTGATTCAATGGGATTTCCACTTCGCATTCGGCTTTGCCCGAGTACACGCTCCGGTGCAACACCAGTTTGTCATCTTCCTTTTTCGGTAACGATAAAATCGTATTCACCACGGCAAAACCGTACTTGCCTGCCAGGTAGGGGGCAAGCGCCCGCGCCGCATTGCTGTTCATAAACACTAAGTGGACAGGCTGAACCTCCTGAATCACTTCTTCAAAGCAGGCGGTATAGAGAGCGGGTTCCACCTGCGTCAGGTCGGTCTCATAGTGAACAACCCGCGAAATACTCGCTTCGCCAATCCTGGCAAGTTCCTCCGTGTGCGGACCAATGGCTATGGCGATGGGTTCACCACCCGTTAGCTTCGCCAAATGCCGGGCATATGTGAGCACTTCCCACGCGGACCGTTTCAACTTGCCTTCATGCAATTCCACGTATGCCAGAACATTGCCAGTAGACACGGCTCCCGGATTTTGACAGACCTTTCCCGTTCACGCAATGTTTAAATGACTTTCACTTCTTTGTGAAGCACTTCCACGAGCTTGTCCAGCTCTTCAATGGTGAAGTATCGGCATTCGGTCTGGCGTTCGGGCACCCAGTGTTTGCGCACCTGTACCGGAGCTTCTTCAGCCGATGCCGGTACCACATGCAATGGCTTGGTGCGCGCCTTGACGATTCCCATCATGGAAGGAAGACGGGGCTCAGCAAGGTATTCCACGGCTGTGATGACGGCAGGCATGGGCGCGCGCAAATGGAGTCGTCCCCCTTCAATTTCCCGGACCACATTGAGTTGCTTGTCTTCTCCGATGCTGAGTTTGTAGGTTTCGGGCAGATAAGTATACCCCAGGAGTGCGGCGAGGATGCCGCCCACCTGTGCCCCATTGTAGTCAATGGTTTCTTTTCCGGTGAAAATCAGGTCAAATTGCTTGTTTTCGGACTGGATCCACCTGGCGATTTCGCGAGCGACGGTCAAGCCATCGGTGGGTTCCCGGTCTATGCGCACTGCCTGATCCGCACCAATTGCCAAGGCTTTTCGGAGGATGGGCTCGCCCTCCGCCGTGTCTACAGTGAGCACGGTCAGGGTCGCACCCTTTTCCTCTTTGATTTCCATGGCTTTGGCTAAGGCGAACTCGTCGTACGGATTGATGATAAACTGGACACCCTCCTTGCGGAATGCCCTGCCATCTTCGGTGAAAGCAATGGGTGCTGCCGTGTCTGGCGTCCGTGCTAAGCAAACCAGGATTTCCATTCTACCCGGTATTTACGTTTTGCGTTTTGTGTCTTTTGCTTTGCTCCGTTTCGTTCCTGCTTTTTGCGCGACAGGCTGTTTATGTGCTGTTCAGTCGGTTGTCGTCCGTTGCAATCTCCAGATAAGGTAGAGGGTTACAACAAAACAGTTTGGGATGCGGGTCAGGGCTCCTGCATGAAGGGATATGAATAGTGTTTGGGTGGCAGGAAAGTTTCTTTGATGGCGCGGGGTGAGGTCCACCGGAGCAGGTTGAGGTATCCGCCCGCTTTGTCGTTGGTGCCGGACAGGCGGGAGCCCCCAAAGGGTTGCTGCGCGACGATAGCGCCTGTCGGCTTGTCGTTGATGTAAAAGTTCCCGGCGGCAAAACGCAGAGCCTGGACTGCCTGGCGAATTGCCTGTCGGTCCTCTGCAAAGATGCTGCCCGTCAATCCGTAAGGTGATGTTTTGTCCACCACTTTGAGAATTTCTTCGTACTGGTCGTCTTCGTAGATGTAGACCGAAAGGACGGGCCCAAAAATTTCCTCCTGCATCGTCACGTAGTAGGGGTCGTTCACGAGAATGACGGTGGGCTGGATGTAGTATCCGTCTTTGTCGGAGTAGCCACCTCCCCAGAGGATTTTCTGTCCATCGCGTTTTGCCCGCTCTATGTAGCCGGTGATTTTCTGAAAGGCATTACGGTCAATGACGGCGTTCATAAAGTTGGTGAAGTCTTCTACGGGTCCCATCTTAATAGAGCGCAAATCTTCTATGAAGCGTTCTTCAAATTGCTTCCACAGGCTGCGAGGAATGTACGCGCGTGAGGCGGCAGAGCATTTTTGTCCCTGATATTCAAAGGCGCCTCTCGTCAGGGCGGTGACCAGTGCGTCTATATTGGCGGAGGCGTGGGCAACCACAAAGTCCTTCCCGCCGGTCTCCCCTACGATTCGGGGATAGCACCGATACCGGTGAATATTGGCGCCAATTTGTTGCCACATCCAGCGGAATGTGTCTGTTGAACCGGTAAAATGCAAGCCGGCAAAGTCCGGATGGGCAAAGACGGTTTTTCCTGCCGTGGGTCCATCTACGTAGATGAGATTGATGACGCCCGGCGGTAAGCCCGCCTCCATCAGCACTTTCATAATGACATAGGCAGAGTAGATTTGCTGTCGGGCAGGTTTCCACACGACGGTATTCCCCATGATGGCGGGTGCCGTCGGCAGATTACCCCCAATAGAGGTGAAGTTGAACGGTGTTACGGCAAACACGAATCCGTCTAAGGGTCGGTAATCCATCATGTTCCACACGCCGGGCACTGAAATCGGCTGCTCCTCGTAAATTTTGCGCATCCAGTAGACGTTGAATCGCCAGAAGTCTATTAATTCGCAAGCCGAGTCAATCTCCGCCTGGAACACGTTTTTGCTCTGTCCGAGCATTGTGGCGGCGTTGGCTTCCATCCGGTATTTCTTGCTGAGGAGTTCCGCCGCTTTTTGAAAGATGGCTGCGCGGGCTTCCCATGGGGTTTGGCTCCAGGCTTCCCGCGCCTGCATTGCCGCCTCAATTGCCTGGAGTACGTGTTGCTCGTTCCCGCGATGGTACCATCCGAGGCGGTGGTTCAAATCATGGGGCGGACGGATCTCCACGCGATCACCCGTACGCACTTCTTTGCCGTTGATGATCATTGGGAGGTCGCACTCTTCGTTGCGCAAAGTTTGAATTGCGTCTTTCAGGGCTTTTCGCTCGGGAGAGCCCGGCGCATAATCCAGCACAGGTTCGTTCTTGGGTTCGGGAATCGCTGCAATGCCACCGATCATGCTCATGGTATCGCTTTTTGTGAAAGCGGCTGCCAACCCGCTGTGCGTATAGGTAGGTGGCGAGGGCGGGGGTCGAACCCGCGACCTTGGGATTATGATTCCCACGCTCTGCCGGCTGAGCTACCTCGCCATACCCTGCCTTTCAAACTGGCTGGTTAATCTCAGTAACGGAGCCCCGACCAAAAAAGTTCCGTGCACCCTGCCCGAAAATTTTCGTCTTATTTTTTCATGAGGGGAAGGTGATGTATGTTTTTGAAAAATCCCGACGGCGTGTTTGACCTGGCGAAGGACCAGCGGGTTCACCGGGCAATTCAATTGTTGAGTGTGGGGGCGTACTATGTTGCCCGTGAAGAACTGTTGCATGCGTATGCGGATGCCTGCCTGTTCGGGACCTATCGTACACGCCAGCGCTTACTTACTGCTATTGAATGGTTGACGTGGCAGGTGCCGTTGAATGCCGAGCCGGACCGTGTCCACCGGCGCATCCTGCAAATTCTCTTCAGTGACGACGCCGAAGAATACTAATTCTTGCCTGATACTAACCTGTCAGGCACACGTGCGTCCAACAAAATCCGGAAAAGCCAAACGACAATTGTGGAGTCATGACCCGGAAACGCGACAAACCTGTTGGGGGTGGGCAGGAATGCACGGGCATATTCCGAAAAGCCTACTTCTTCACTGTGCTGAGTTCCATTTTTTTCTTCCTGTTTTCGCCGGTCAACGCAGCCGGACAGGCTCCCGCAAAGGAATACTGGTGGGTGTATCTGGCAGGTCGTCCCTATGCGTTTTTGCAGGAGTCGGCGCCTGCCCTCTCTGAAGACGCCCGACAAAAACGCTTGCGTCGGGGTATTCCGATTTTTCCGGGGGATTATCCGGTGTATCCCGGCTACGTCGCTTTGTTCCGTCAGCGGTTTCCAGAGTTACGGATTGTGGGTAAGTCCCGCTGGTTGCACGCCCTGGTTGTAGAGGCGCCTCCCGAAGCACGCGGTCGGCTTCGCGCAGTGGCGGCGATGCCCTGGGTGACAGGAGTTGCCCCCGTCCGGAAACTGCGCGTAGTTCAGCCCGAAGGCATCGCCACGTTCACTTCAGCAGATCTGCGTAGTGGGTTGGATCTGGTCACCGATTCGCAACTTCAGATGCTGGGCATAGACTGGTTGCATCAGCAGGGGTTTTACGGGCAGAACGTAACCATTGCTTTTTTAGATGCGGGTTTTCCAGGTGTGGATACGGTTCCGGCATTTGCCCATGTGTTTGCGGAAGGGCGCCTGAAAGCCACATACAATGTTCCCTCAGGGCACGACACGGTGTGGCGCGACCATTATCATGGAACTGTGGTGTTTTCGGTGGTGGCAGGGTGGATTCCCGGCGTGTTTGAAGGAGGTGCACCCGAAGCCAACTTCCTGCTATTTCGGACAGAAGTGGTGGATTCCGAACGGCGCGTAGAGGAATTCTACTGGCTGATCGGTGCGGAGTGGGCGGATAGCCTGGGTGCAGACATCATCAATTCCTCCCTGGGATACTGGGATTTTGACGGAACTGCTGAGGATTATCCCTGGTCGGCAATGGATGGCAATACGACGGTGGTTACGCGTGCGGCAGATCTTGCGGCGAAGCGTGGCATCTTAGTTGTGAACAGTGCGGGGAATACGGGGCATATGGCGTGGCACCGGATCATTGCCCCTGCCGATGGCGATAGCGTCTTAGCGGTGGGTGCGATCACCTTTGGCGGTGAGCTGGCGTTTTTCAGTGCACGGGGTCCGTCAGCAGATGGGCGGATTAAGCCGGATGTCGTTGCGCCTGGCGTACGCGTCGCGGCGATTTTCCCTCGTGGTAGATTGGGTTATGCCAGTGGTACTTCGCTGTCGGCACCGCTGGTTACATCATTGGCAGCCTGTCTGCTCAGTGCGTTTCCGGGGGTTTCGCCCCTGACCGTGGGTGAGGCACTTCGCCAGACTGCCTCACGGGCAGGGAGCCCCGACAACGACTGGGGATGGGGACTGCCCAATGGAAAACGGGCTTTTCGCTGGTTAGGAACAGAAAAAATTCAGACCAAAGTGTGGGTGGAGCCCGTTGTTCTGTATCGGACGGGTCAAACGGTCTGGGTATATGTTCGGTCGTGGCAATCGGGCGAGTACCTTATTCAGGGGTATACGCTGGGTGGGCAGCGTGTGGTGGCACATCGCGTGGCATTGCGTGCAGGGGGTACGTATCGGATTCCGGTGGTGGTCCCCTGGAGTAGCGGTCTGGCGGTGTGGCAGGTGGTTTCCCCCACCGGCTACATATATTCTGCTAAGCAGCAGTTTGTGGTTGTGGACAAGCAGTGAAGGGCGTGTTCCGCCCGGAGTATGGCGAACGTTCCTGCCAGTTCGGGAAGCTTATCATGTCTGTCAGGTGGGCGATACGCTGATTGCGGCAGGCTATCATGGACTGATCCTGTACGACACACGGTCTGGAAGCGTCTCCCTGCGTGTATCCCCAGCAATTTATGGTCAGCAAATTGTTCAGACGGTGTGTGTGGGGGGGCGGGGTGTGGTCCTGGCGTTTGCCGATGGTACGATTCAGACTTACCAAGAGGGGGCAACGGAAATCTCGTTTGATTTTGCGCTTCAACGGGAATGGACACCTCCGAAGATTTACTCAGGGATTTGGTGTAGATCGTGTGGTGAGGGCGAAGTGTTGCTGGGACTGCGCGGTGGGCTGCTTCGCGTTCGCCCATTTCCTTTGCTGGTCATTGACCGGCTCCCCACTAAGGGTGAGGCGATTGTTCGCCGGGTGGTTGCCACACCCACTTATGTCTTTGCACTGGAGGGAGACAGGGTTTCGTACTTTTCGGTGGATTGGTATCCGCCGGTGGATTCGTCGGACTGGCAATGGCTTCCGTTTGACTCTGTACAGGATGTGGTACGATTTGGTGATTCGGTGTGTGTGCTGGTGGGTGATACGCTGTGGGTGGGTTTGCCAGGCATGTGGCGGGCTGTGCGATTACCGGGATGGAGCAAGCGTTTCTTAGGCGGTAGTGGTCAGTCCGTCTGGATTCTGGGCGAGCAAAGTGGCGTGGAAGTCTGGTGGCGATGGACAGGCACCCTTTCGCAGTACGATGCCTACAGTAGAGATCCCGAACACATCTTTGAGCTGGATTGGGAGTCAGGGCTGTGGGTTGCCGACAGCAAAATGGGTCTGATGTTTGTAGACCCTGCCCGGGACAACCTTGTACCGATTCAATTCAATGGGCCTGCCTACCTGTCCTGTGGCGGTACCATAGTGGGGGCAGATACCTTAGTCCTGCTGCCCGGGGGGGCTTCGCCATTACGGGACTCACTGATTGTTCGTCCTGCGATTCTCTCTTTTTATCATGATGGGAGATGGTGGACACTGGATCTCCGGAAAGAACTGGCGGAGGTGGCAATTACTTCGGGTGTATGGGATCCGGTTCGTCGCTGGCTATGGCTGGGTACGTGGGGACAGGGTGTCTATGCGTTTACGCTGGATGGTGTGTTGCAATTGCGCTTAGGGGCTGAACAATTGCCGTTCACGGTTGTGGGAAATGATTCCCTTGTTTATGTGAGTGATGTGTTCAGTGATGCGGACGGGGTGGTTTGGCTGGGTCTGTGGGGCAATGGTGTATACGTATGGCGTGATGGAATTGTTCATCCGGTTTTTCAGGAGAGCAACGTACGCGTTGCACAGATTGGTGTGTTTGACGGGCACCTGTGGATATTGACGGGGAACCAACGGGGAGTTTATCTGGTGTCGTATGGCGAGCCGCTGGTGAATGCAGATGATCGGATTCGGCATTTGCGTGCGGATGAGGGTGTGGGGAATCTGGGTTCATCCATTGTTTTATCGTGGACAGTGAATCCCCAATTGCAAACGGTGTACATTGGGACGGCGAACTGGATCCGCCAATTTCAGTGTTCGGACTGGTTAGATCCCGCGTGCGAAGGGCAACCCCTGTTTGTGAATGTGGATGGACAGGCATTGTTCCCGCAAAATGCGTGGGTATGGGCACTGACGCTCAGTCCGGATCATTCGTTGTGGGCAGGTACTTTACAGTCGTTGTTGCTGGTGGATCGGTGGGGTGGGCTTCAGCGAAAGTGGGAGGCATTCCCGCTTCCGTTTCCAGTACCCCCCCCTTGGAAGATGCTTGTGTTGTGGGGCAGTGGCGAGGTGGTCTGGCTCAGCCCGGCTGGCTTGGCACTGTATGGTGGCGAAGCCACGGCACCAGGTACCACCTGCAAAGACGTGATGGTGTATCCCAATCCTGTCCGATTAGCGCGTGGCTTACCTGTGATGTTTTCAGGCTTGCCCGCCAACGCACAAATTCGGATTACCACGGCAGAAGGCATGCCAGTTGTCCGTGCGTTCAGTCGGGCAGGTGGCTTCCAGTGGGACCTACGAGATGTTAAGGGACGGATTGTCGCCCCCGGTGTATACCTTGTTTACGTAACAGGGAAGATTGACGGACGAACACGAACCTGTCTGCTTCGCGTGATTGTTCTGGATGAGTAAAATTCAGGGCTCAACATGGATGCTTCTCCAGTTGGGGCAAAAAAGGCGTCGTCAGGGGTTGGGTCGTCGCCCTATCTCGCGTTGTTTCGGCAGTACCGGATTTACCGGGAGTTTTTGCCTGGTGGCAGATTTTTTGCTTTGCGCCGAAAGAATACGTTCTGGAAAGAGATTTCAGAAGCAATGGCAGTGCGTGAACGGATCAAACGAATCGTTGTTCGGAATCGCGCACGTGTGGATTTTGTTGTGGATGTGGGTTGTGGCAAGGGGTTCCTGGCATTGCTGACTGCGCTTTTCCATCCGCACCTTCGGGTATACGCAGTGGATGTGGATCGCAATCCCAACTGGGAGCATTTTCGGAAGGTATCCAACATTGAAGCCCGATATATGGACATCATGAGTGCTTCGTTTGAGCGGTGGCTCTATACCTTAGAGGGCAGAGGAATTCTGGCGGGTATCCATTTATGTACTTATCTTTCGCTTCGGTTCATTGATCTGTACAATCGGCTGGCGAACATAGGCTGGGCGATCTTGGTGCCGTGCTGTGTGGGTCAGTTTGACTGGGTACGGTTTGCCTGGTTGTATGAGGAGCGCGGTCCGTATGAAGCGTGGGTTGCATACTTAGCGACGTTGCCTGTAGGACGGGTAGTCGTTCGCCGGGATCCCGGAATTCTTTCTGACAAAAACTTTGTCATCCAGATGCAAAAAGGGTGGACATACGTGTGAAGTGTGTGAGAACCATGGGTAAGGACTCAGCACGCTTTCCAGAGTGGATTACCTTAGAGGGTGTTCGGACCCACAACTTAAAAAACATTACGGTGCGCATTCCCAAGTATGCATTAACGGTGATCACGGGCGTGAGTGGCTCAGGTAAGTCGTCCTTAGCGGTGGATACGTTGTTTGCCGAGGGTTATCGCCGATATACGGAGAGTCTCTCCACGTATGCCCGGCAGTTTTTCCGACGCGTTGCACGTCCGGATATGGATCGGATAGAGGGTTTGCCCCCGGCAATTTGCTTAGAACAAAAGCAAAAGGTTCAGAATCCCCGGTCTACTGTGGGCACGTTGACAGAAATCTATGATTTTCTGCGGTATTTGTTCGCGTATGCGGGTGAGTTGTATTCGCCACGCACGGGTAAGCGCATAGAGATCTGGACGCCCGAAAAGGTGTTTGCCTGGCTGGCGGAAACCTTTCCCTCTCGCGGTTTTTTAATTGGGACAACCCTTTCTCCGACAAGCTTGGTGGAAGACGCGGGCAAATGCAATCTGTCAGCAGTGGTAGAGCGCCTGATTCAGCAGGGAATTCATCGTGTGGTGTGGCGTGGTCGGATCCTTCGCGTTCGCGAGCTGGAAACGCTTTCGCCGGAAGACCAGGAAGCTTTCTGCCAGCAATCGGGCATTCCCGTCTTGATTGACCGCATCAGCGCCGACTGGAAAGGAGATGTACACTGGGAAGATCGCGTTCGGGATTCATTACAGGTGGCATGGCAGCTGGGTCAGGAACATCTCGTGATTTTCACGGAAGAGGGTGAGGAGGCAGGTCGGTTTTCCGCTGTATACGAAGAGGATGGTCGGCGGTATCGGTCGCCCACACCGGAGCTGTTCAGTTTTTTGACGGCGGCAGGCGCCTGTCCAGTATGTAATGGCTGGGGTACGGTTCTGGCACCCGACGAACGCAAGGTCGTGCCTTATGCCGATCGGACGTTACGCCAGGGGGCAATCGCACCTTTTACAGAAGCCGGCTTTGAAGACTGGCACTATCAGCTGGTGATGGGCGCAATTCGTAGCGGGATTCCCGTAGATGTTCCTTATCAGGCGTTATCGGATGCAGATAAACAGAAGTTGTGGGAGGGAACACGGCATTTCCTTGGCATTCTTGCGTTTTTTGCGTATCTGGAAAAGAAAAAGTACAAGATCCGGAACCGAATTCTTCTGAGTCGTTATCAGTCTCGCCGGTTGTGTCCGGCATGTGGTGGAGTTCGTCTACGGGAGGAAGCCCGGGCATTTCGTCTGGGTGGCAAATACACAATAGGCGACCTGGTATTTCTGCCCGTTCATACGTTGCGCAGTGTACTGGAATCGCTCACGTTTCCTGCTCATGTTCGTCGCCTGGTCCAACCTCTTCTGGAGGAGATTATCATTCGGATTCAGTACCTGGAAGAACTGGGGTTGCGTTACCTGTCGTTGCATCGGGAAGCGCGTACGCTTTCTGGAGGTGAGCTCCACCGGATTCAGCTGGCACGGTTTTTGCGCACGCATCTTGTGCATACGCTGTTCATTTTTGACGAGCCCACCAGTGGATTGCACGCCCGGGATATTCAGCGTTTACTGCGAGTACTGTTCCAGTTGCGCGACCTGGGCAATACCGTTGTCGTGGTAGAACATGAACCGGAGGTGATTCGCCAGGCGGATTATGTCATTGATCTGGGTCCGGGTGGTGGTCGCGAAGGCGGACAGGTTGTTTATGCGGGTGAGCCGGCAGGGTTGACCCGCGTCAAAAAGAGCATCACCGGTAAGTATCTGAGTCGGAAGGTTGCGATTCGTTCCCGAAAACGCATTCGTACGGGCAACAGCATGGGTAAGCTGGTATTTGCGGGCGTTACGCGCCATAACCTGAAGAACATTACTGTGGAAGTACCCCTGGGCGCCTTCACAGTGGTAACGGGCGTCAGTGGCTCGGGCAAAACCACATTGGTGCGCGACGTCATGTACGAAACGCTGCGCACCCATACCCAGGGATATGGCCTACCCGAAGGCGTCCGCGAATTTTCCTGGGAAGGTTCCAACACGCCGTCTACAATCAAAATTATCTGGGGCGGAGAAGAGCATCTAACCTCCAGTCCTTATAGTTTGCCTGTTACAGTGGCGGGGGTGTTTGACCGGATTCGCGAACTGTTTGGAGAAGCTCTGGCACAACATTACCGTGAGAATGCAGCCTTTGCGATTCGGTGGGAAGCCCGTATGGCGGAACAGGGCGTGATTGAGTGGGCGGAGCAAATGAGGCGGAATCCCGCGCGATTCTTTATCCTGAACCGGGCAGGTGGGCGCTGCGAAGTCTGTCAGGGGCGAGGCTACCAGCGCATAACCATGCAATTTTTGCCTGACGTGGAAATCACCTGCCCCGAATGCCATGGCGACCGATACGTCCCCGAAATCAAAGAAGTCCAGATTCGGGGGCGCTCCATCGTAGACGTACTGAACATGACAGTGAGAGAAGCCCTTCAGTTCTTCAAAGAAGAACCTGCCATCACCGAAGGACTTCAGTTGCTTGCCCGCTTAGGCTTGGACTACCTGACGCTTGGCCAACGTATTCATACGTGCTCAACGGGTGAACGCCAGCGCCTGTTCTTAGCCACATACCTCCGCCAGATGCACACTGGTACGCTCTCACCTGACCCTTCCATCCACTACTTTTTCTTTTTTGACGAGCCCACCATCGGGTTACACCCCCGCGACGTAGAGCTTCTGCTGGAAGCGTTCCACACGCTCTTAGACCAGGGACACACCACACTCATCGTCGCAGAACACAACTTAGACGTGATTGGTGCGGCGGACTGGATTATTGACTTAGGTCCGGAAAGCGGGGAAGAAGGGGGAGAAGTGCTGTTCTGCGGGGAGCTGGAACGATTTGTTGGGGAGGGTCCGTCAGGGTCGTGGACACGCCGATGCTTACTGGCGGGGCTGGGTAGAGG
>JALWYU010000114.1 GCA_026992635.1 Bacteroidota bacterium
CCCCCACAATCTCCCCGAACGTCCGCCTGCCTCGCAAATAGTAGTCCACAATCAGCAAGCCCGGATACATCCCCTCTATTTGCCTCTTTTCTTCATTTTCTTTGCCATAATCCGGACATCTTTTTCCCGCGGGTTCGTACCGGTAAAACCCTTTTAGCAAGCCCGTCAGCACGTGGACGTAGCTCTCGGGGAATGCCCGTGCCACCTCCCACTTCCTGATCATACGCAAAAACCCTGCCAGGTCAATCCCAACACGCAGCAATTGGCGCCACCACCACCTTCCCCACGGTAAATTCCGGCGAAGCATCACCAGGTTATTCCGCAGATTCCAGTACAATTTGAAGTGTGAGCCGTAGGGAATGCTCACACCACCCACATGGTACACCACGCTCGCAGGCACGCAGCCAATCCGATAGCCCATCCGTTGAAGACGCCAGCACAAATCTATCTCCTCCATATGCACAAAAAATGGTGGGTAGAACCCGCCTGCTAACCAGAATACTTCTCGCCAGACCGCAAGGCATGCACCACTTGCCCAGAATACGTAGGTTGTGTCATCGTACTGACCCCGGTCCCGTTCTACATAGTCAAAGACCCTGCCCCGACAAAAGGGGATCCCAACCAGATCTATCCACCCCCCACATGCACCCGCATATTCAAAATACTCGGGTTGGCGCGCACTCCGAATCTTGGGCTGAACCGCTCCATGGCATGGATCCGCCATCAGCCATTCCACCAAAGGCTCTAACCACCCTTTTGTCACGTACACGTCGTGGTTCACCAGAACGTAAATGTCTGCGTCAATTTGACGAAGCGCCCAGTTGTACGACCTGCCAAACCCCAGATTTTGGGGCGTAACCAGCAGGGGTATATCCGGGAAGGCATCCCGAAAATGGCTGGGCGTACTCGTATCGCGATACCGGTCGTACACCACGTAGAGGTTCGCCCATCCGGGCAACGTCTCACGCAGGACAGGCACGGTCTCTCGCAGATATTGCCAGCCATCCGCAGCCAGCATCACTACAGCCACCTGTATGTCCCCACCCATGATTACCCGCAAAAAATTTCTATGTCTGTTCGTTTCGTTTATGGGTATGTCCCTCAGTGAGCCACAAGTCCTTTAGGGATAATGGTACAGGCAAGGTACAGCACAAAGTCCGGGTATTTGGTAATTCAAGCGGATGATTTCGGACTCTCACCACAAATCTCAGAAGACATCCTGCACGTCATAGACGCCAATAGCATCACCAGCGTATCTGTCATGGTTATTACACCCTGTTGGAAAGCCATCGCTCCGTATGTACAGGAGGTTGTCCGGCGGAACCTTGGGGTTGGACTCCACGTAACACTCACTGACTTCCCCTGGTGTACTCAGCCAAACTGGCATTTCACGCGACGAACACTCTTTTCCGCTTACTTAGCAGGCAAAATCACGCCTGCACTCCTCTGGCAAGAACTGACGGTGCAGTACCACCGACTGTGCACCTTAGGCATCACCCCCGACCACATAGATAGCCACCAGCACGTCCATCTGTTCCCCCCGTTTTTTCAGGTGTTCACCGCCTTTGCGCGACAGCACAACCTGTGGTTACGCAAAGCGTATGCGCCTTTCCCGCCCCTACCCCCTGTCACACCTTCTCACTCCCACCGTACGACCTCCACTTTTTCTTTTGGACTGAGTGCAATTGCTTATGTCCAGCGCCTCCTCACGGGCACACTCTACTGGTGGTATGAAGCGCCCCCTGGCAAAACCCGGCACTCCTCACGGTGGGTGCTCACTTCTGTACATGACATAGGCACTGTCAGTCCCTCCACTTACCTTGCCCTGCTCAGGTATCTCCGAACCTCCTGCCAGTATGTAGAACTGATGGTTCACCCCTTTCGGAAGGACCCCGCACTTCCTCCCCATCTGAAAACGCGTGAGCGCTTCTGGCAGGTATGCCATGCCGAATGGCAAGTCCTTCGTTCTTTGTCTTTGGTTGCCTGCGCGCGTACCTTAGGCTGGCAACCCATCACTTTCCGACAAATCCAGACAACCTTCCAATCCCAAACCGCACCATGACCAAAATCACAAAGGAGGATTCACAGGTCCCCCTCGCCGTACGCATCCACGAAGAAGCCACCGACCAATTCCTGCGCTGGTACCAGGATCCGCACCCCTGGAGCAACGCCTTCCTCTATGGCAGACAGTTTATCATAGACGAATTGCGCCGGTTTTTGGCAACCCATCCCGTCTATCGCATCATTGATGTGGGTTCGGGCACAGGGCACATCCTCCACTGGCTGACAGAACAGGGTTACGACGCCATCGGCGTAGAACCCGCACGACAGATGCGAGCCCTCTGCCGGCAGCTCTTCCCTTCTGTCCAGGTCATAGAAGGGTATGCTGACCGCCTGCCCTTCCCCAGCGAATCCGCCGACCTCATCCTCGCCATTGAAGTGCTCCGTTATCTGGATAGAGAAACCGTCCAGCGTGCTTACCAATCCTTTTGGCGCGTGCTCAAACCCGGCGGATGGATCTTCATCACACACGTTAACCGGTATGCACTGGATGGCTACTGGCTTTACTGGCACTTCCAGCAATGGCTCGCTAACCTTTCCCAGCACATCCCAGCACCTTCACCCTGCCTGTTTACGACGCCTCCCGAAGAAATTACGTGGCTACGTAAGGTGGGCTTTATCCACTGCCAGGCAGTGGGCAGACTGTGGGCGCCTATCCGAATCGTTTACCGCCTCTCCCACCACCTCGGTCAATGGTGTGCCCGCCTCCTCTCACGGATTGCACCCCACCAGCGATATACCCACTGGGGTAAAGCCTTTGCCGGACACCTCATCCTCTACGCCCAAAAACCCACAAACCACTAAAAACAGGCTCACTGCCCCTCTATCTTCCAGGCTGAAGGACAAACCACTGGTCAAAGGCTTTCCGTGCTGAGCGATACGCCGACCGCACCTCAGCATACTCCTCAGGCATCACCCAGTAGGGACGCACCCACAACCGATGCACAATCCGAAAGGTCCGGCGATCCACCCGATGAACCCTCAGCGTATACTTCAAATAGGGCGTTTCTATATGGGCATCCTCGGGCGCACGAACCACTTTCCAGCCCTCAGGCAACACCAGCGTCAGCGAATCCGTTAGCCACTCCACCTGACTCCCCCCAAGATCTAAAGGCAAGTGCCGCACACGACCCGAAAACTTCCCGCTGTACAACCGAAACCACGACAGAACATTCACTGAGGGCAACCGCAACAAATACTGATCAGACAGCGCCTTTAACTCACCACTCAACGTCAGAACATAATAACTGCGCGCCGTATCGCTCTGGAGGAAATCCTCGGGCAAATACATGGAATCCAGCGTCACACTCGCACCCTCAAACAAATAACTCAGCAACTCCGCTTTTTGCTTCCGAAAGTTTTCTAAAGTAGACTGTGCACGTTCCTGCCGGACAAATGCCGACTGCTGACCAATGTGCCAGAACCACACTTCATACCGGAGCTCCTGTTGATCCACAACCCGAATCGTACCCCAGCTGTGAATCGCTGACGGCACATAAAACTCTGGACGAATGAACTCAATGGAATCGCCCGCTTCTAACAAGCCCGTGCGCAAAGAGGGCGCACCCCAGTTCATGTAGTTGATACTGCCCGCCGGCGTATATGGCGACGTCAAATCCACATACACTTGCTTACCACCTGTATACACCGAAGCAATCACGTGGTCAAACCCATAACCCGGCACCTGCAACACGCGGTCAGTTTGCGTCTCCGTGCGAACCAGCCAGATATCCACCGGTATCCCATTCTTATGCAAAATGTATGCCACCAGACCAGTCATATCCTTGCAATCGCCACTCTGACTGAAATACGTACTCTCTGGCAACCGCGGAATAAATGCATCCTGGCGCAACGGCGTAAAACTGTACTTGATACGCCGATTCAACGTCCTGATCACATGAAACACAAACGATAACGTATCCTCAATGGGCTGACCGAATAGACCCAGCGCACGCAACGAATCATCCAGCACAGGATACGAAACCTCCATCATCAACCGGAAAACACGCATATAGTCCGAGGCGAACGACCGCCACGACCTCAAACCCGACACCAGCACATACGGCGACAGGTAATCACCTGCCCTGCCCGGCACCGCCCCCTCATCGGGCACCGCCGGAATCTCCCTAGCCTCCCACATCAGCAATTCCCAGCCCTCAGGAACACCACGACGCTCCACCGATTTCCTGTCCAGACCCTCCACACGTATGTGCACCCTCAGGTCCCGGGGTTTCAACACCTCAAACCGAAAAGACAAAACGGGCGAACCCACCGTCGGCACCGGATAATACAAATACGGATACGCAAACAGATTGCCCGTCGGATAAAACTCGCTCGTAGACTGAACATAAATGATATCGCCCGGCTCAAGACCATCAAACAAGATCACGCCCGCCTCCTCACGAACATCCCCCTCAATCTTTTCGCCTGTCCGCTTGATGATAAGCGCCTGCTCAACCTCATCCGCATAATACGGCAACCGAAACTCCTGCAATTGACGTGCACCCTCCTGCGTCTGCACACGTATCGCTTTGCACTCCCAAATGCGGCTGGCACCCCCAGGATACAACAAAAGGAAAAAGCGACGGTCCACGATCACCGCCGGCGCCCGACGAAATCCCTCAGGCATCGCCCTAACCTTCTCAGACCAATCTACACGGCGCGGATCTACCCAGGCAAACACACTCCGCAAAGGCTTATCAAACAACAGGCGCTCTAAATCCTCCCACACACCATAACTGTACGGATACAGCGCAAGGGTACGACGAAACGCACGAACCGCCTCCGCCGTATCCCCAACCTGCAACAACACATAGCCATACAGCCGCCAGCGATTCCCCTTATACGGACCCATCTGAACCGAACGATGCAACGCTTCTACAGCCCGTTCATACTCCTGCAACGCAATATACTTCTTCCCCAGCACAAAATAAAAGGGTCCCGGCGAATTGTCCCAAACCTTCTTCTCAATCAGGTCCTCCAGAAGTGCAACTGCCCGCCACGATTGCCCCACCTCCTCATAAAAATCCATCAGCTTAAACGCAACCTCTTCGCTCCAGTGCTTCTTCAGATAATTCCGAAACGTTTTCTCCGCATCTTTACGCTTACCCTGCGCCAGATACAAATTTGCTTGCAATTCCACGATATCCGGATCATGCCAAGCCAGCTCCGTAAATGCCACCGCTAACCGCTTCAACCTCTCCAGATCATCTCTACCAATCGCCGACACAACCTGCAAGCTGAGCAACACAGGCTTTAGTGCTTCACCATACACCGGCAAATACCGATCCTCAACAACCTGTATAATAGAATCCGCCCGCCCATACTGCTCTTCATTCAAGGCATCCGCAATATGCAAAATCTGCGCACGAACCGACGACGAAGCATAATCCCGCAACCTCTGCACATACAAATTCTGATTGGGTTCCGCACCAAACTCATCCTCAAACGCAATCCGTGCCGCCAACGTCAGCAAATTATGCGCCGCCAAACTATCCATCTTCTTGATGTAAGCATACGCCTCACTATACTCACGCTTCGCCATCTTGTACTGCACCAGCGTGTACAAATACGGCAAAGGATTGGCAGAGGTACGAATCCGATCCAGCAAATATGACTCGCCACCACCTCCAACACGCTCTACATGCACCAAGCCCGCACGCGAATACTCCGCACACCGTGCCTGAAACCGAATATATTCCGGCCGTGAAAACGGCAACTTGTACACAAACAACACCCAGAACGGGTCGCCCGAACCCGTCCTGCCCACCTCCACCAAAATCCGATGATAACCCGGTGACAACACGACGCGAAACACACGACTGCCTGGATACCAGTGCAAACTATGGGGATCTTCACTGATCAGATGGTCATCTATCCACAACCGATGCATACCCCGCGCCCAAAACGTCAAATACAGCGTATCTCGCTTCGGGATATACATGAACGTCTGAAGGTACGCCACCGACCGACCCGCATAAAAATACTCACCGGGCGACACCATAAACGAACGAACCACCACAGGATATACACGCACGCCCCACCGACCCACAAACGAATCCTTCAACCAGCATACACGATCAACCGGCGGATGCAACGTATCCCAGCCACTACCCCCATAATTGTGAAACGTACCGGCTAACGCCCACTCCGTCACCGCAACCGCCTCCATCGCAGCACGCGCCCGATCTACTTTGTTCATCCACCGCTGATTCAACGCATTCACCAGATAGAGATACGGCGCTACCTCCGGATCATGCTTCAACCGATCGTACAATCGCTCCACAAACGCTACATAATCCTTCGCATAATCACCAATCAGAAAATCCGGAATAAACCCAAAAAACGCAGGCATATAAGCAAGCACATACGACTGCGGAGAACCCGTCACCTCCATCAGCGCTTTCAAATGCGGATACATGAGATCATCCAGGTCTTCCGCCTGGTCCAGCGCCGTCAACGTAACCAGCACCTCCTCACGACGAGTACGATCCTCCACACTTTGCAAAAGATGGTTCAGTGCCCGACGTGCCTGCAAATACTGATCGGACGCCATCGCACGCCACACAGGCTCCAGCCCATCCCCCGCCCAAACCCTCACAGCACCCATCAAACCAGCACCAACCAGCCACACCACACCACGTACAACCCATCCCATCACTTGGAAGCATTTCTACTCAACTTAAACAACCATGACAGAAAAACTTTTTTTCTTCAGCATAACCCCAGCCAACCACACAGCTTTTACCGCGCCCAGCCCATCACCTCCCAAACATCAGATCAACAATTTGGAAACTTTTTTCAGCCTGAATTCGTTATCCTAAATACAGGGGGCACCGGACGTGCATCACCACAGCGCACCATAGCACGCACCGGTTCGGGAAGGGCAGGGTGTTGCTTCACCTCCAGCTTAACGTATCCACCAAATCCTGAAGACCATGCGCAACACCTTTGCCCATACCATAAAACTCCTGCTTGCCACCACACTCCTTACTCCAGCAGCCTACACCACCCTGCACGCAACAGGTTCAGGAACCGCCTGTACACCCCTCTCCACCTATCCAGCATTTAAAACCTTCCCACTCCAGAACCCCAACCTGCCCGGTTGGCTATCATCCGACACCAGCACAATGCAACTTGCCGGCGTCAGCACAGGAAAAATCCTTGTAGACTACACCGATCAAGATCTGCCCTTCCAGAACCCCTGGTTTCTCTTCATCTTTCCCATGCATTCGCAAATCCAGTGTGCCGACACGATCTTAGCGGGCGACACCAACTTCCTACGCGCCAACTACTACTACATTCGTTTTGACACCCTCTACGACGCCATCTCTAACCAGGTTATTACCTTTCCGCCAGACCAGTGCGTAACCCTTGAACTGGACAGCATCTTCATCGCCTTCTCACATGTCAAACCCACCACCGGACTCCAGGGATTCAACGATACCATCGTCGTGGAAGTCTACCCCGTCTCCAACGGAACCATTGACTTTAATACCGTCCTGTATTCTGCCAGCCTCATCACCGACACGACACTCTCCCAGGATACCACATTGAATGATGCCTTCTTCAATCCATACCTCTGGGCAATTGACGTTCCGCCCGGTGCCGTCACCGTACCCTACCCCGATGGCATTGCAATTCGCCTTTTCCTTTTTGGAATCCACGACTTGGACACCATCCTGGACTCCACATCCGCATTACTGCCCATGGTCCGAATCGACGACCCCTGCGGCGGTACCTGTCTCTTTGGTCCAATCCCCTACGAGGGAATGACTGGCTTCCGAATGTCCGCACCCATCTCTATACTGTGTAATAATTTCATCGCCGGCCATTGCAACCTCTACTCCGATTGCAACAACAACCTCATGCCGGACATCGCCAGTTGCGAATGCCTTACTTTCCAGCTTGCCGCCGCCGTCATCTACAAATACACCGCCACCTCTATTGACGCCGACATCAACGACCCCGACAACTGGCACATCGTATGCAGTGGCGACACGCTGACGATTACCGCCGAAGCCGGCTTCAGTAACTATACCTGGGGCGGAAACGGACTGATCAACACCTCCGGCAACACAGCCCAGGTTAATCCATCTGTCGCACCGGGCACTACCGACACCCTCCTCGTATGGGTCAGTGCCCCCGCCTCCCCCTCATGCACCGTCAGCGACACAGTCTACCTTGTCGTGGAAAACCCCATTCTGGATGCCGACATCTACGATGCCGACAACTGGCGTCCACTCTGCAGTGGGGACACAGTAAGCGTCTTTGCCTCCGCAGGATTCAACAACTATGTCTGGTCTGGACCCGGAATCCTCGCCACATTCCAGAACGTCGCTACAGTCACCTATCAGGTGCCACCCGCTTCAGCCGATACTTTTGTGATCTACGTCCAGGCAAACAGTACTGCTTGCCAGCGCACTGACTCCGTAGCATTTATCGTGGAGCATCCCTTCATAGATGCCCACAGCCTGGACCCCGACAACTGGCTCGCAGTATGCAGTGGCGACACGATCACACTGACCGCCAACCCTGCCAATCTGCCTTCCTATCACTGGTCTGGACCCGGCATCGTTGACACTGCCGGACACCTTGCCCAGGTCAGCCTGTCCACTCCACCCGGCTCTATGGATACCTTCCAGATCATCCTGGATGCACTTGCCTGGGCAACACTGCTTCCCACCTGCCCTGCCTCCGACACCGTATGGCTCATCGTTCAAAACCTGCTGATAGATGCCGATATCTCCGATCCCGATAACCAGTTCACTATGTGCACGGGCGACACGATCACACTGACCGCAACCCCCGGCTTCTCTACGTACATCTGGCATGGCTCAATCCTGCTGAATCCCAGCCAAAACACCACGCAAGTCCACACCGTACTGATGCCAGGACAAACCAGTACGTTCACCATATGGGTCGTTGCTGACAGCCTGAACGGATGTCCCACACAGGACTCAGCCTGGATCACAGTGATTGGCTTACCTGTTGCCAGCTTCACAGTTGACAGCATCCTCCAGGCTGCCCAGACCGTCTACCTGACCAACCACTCCCTCCTGGCTGAATCCTGCTATTGGGACTTTGGCGATGGAACCACCTCACAAGCCTGTACCATTGACTCGCATACTTACAGTCAACCAGGCACCTACACCATCACCCTGATCGTCAGCAATGCCTGTGGCTCTGACACATTCTCAATGCAGGTTCGTGTGGGTGAAACCCCACAAAGTACCTTAGCAACCCATCCGACGCCCGGCACAACTCGCATCCTCACTGAGGGCAATCGCCTGATCGTCCTGTGGTCAGGATGGCAACCCGACTATATCCTCGTGCTGGATCCCTTAGGCAAACGCATACAACAATGGACACTCTCCCCGAATCAACCCCAACAAAACCAGGGGAAAGTCCTGATGACCCTGCCCCAACCCGGTATATTCTACGTCATTGTGGGGAGTGTCAGAACCCAGACACGGTTCATCCAGGCTGTCGCCAGCCTGTCCACACCCAGCCAATGAAACCCCACCACACTTC